>NZ_JBFAYA010000003.1:0-445821 GCF_040681095.1 Streptomyces sp. NPDC051909
CGGATGTGGAAGCCCAGTAATGGGTGGAGCTGACCGGTACTAATAGGCCGAGGGCTTGTCCTCAGTTGCTCGCGTCCACTGTGTTAGTTCTGAAGCAACGAACAGTTGCTGGTTTGAGCAGAACACAACTACAGAGTGTGCTTGTTCGCTCGAAACCGATAGGGTTTCGGTGGTCATAGCGTTAGGGAAACGCCCGGTTACATTCCGAACCCGGAAGCTAAGCCTTTCAGCGCCGATGGTACTGCAGGGGGGACCCTGTGGGAGAGTAGGACGCCGCCGAACAATCTTTCAGGACCCCTGGTCCCAGCGTTCACGCTGGGACCAGGGGTCCTTTTGTTTTTCCTTGTATTTCTTGAAAGCGCGGTGCGGTGCCGGCTGCGCGAGAATGACTGCAGTACCCGAAGACAGGAGTCACGCCGATGTCCACCAACTCTCCCGACGATCGTCCGGAGCGCGAGCCGCGTCGCCGGGACGGTGGCGAGCGGGGCGGCTTCCGTGGGCCGCGCCGTGACGACAACCGTGGCGGTGGCGGCGGCGGTTACCGTGGCCGCGACGACCGTCCCTCGTACCGTCGCGACGACCGCCGGGACGACCGGCGCGATGACCGTCGTGACGATCGCCCGTCGTCGTACCGCCGTGACGACCGTCCCTCGTACGGCCGTGATGACCGCCGTGACGACAACCGTGGCGGTGGCGGCGGCGGTTACCGTGGCCGTGACGACCGTCCGTCGTCCTTCCGCCGCGATGACCGCCGCGATGACCGCCGTGACGACCGGCGCGATGACAATCGTGGTGGTGGCTTCCGTCGCGATGACCGTCGTGACGACACCCGCGGTGGCGGCGGCTTCCGTCGGGACGACCGCCGTGATGAGCGCCGTGACGACCGTCCCTCGTTCCGTCGCGACGAGCGCCGTGACGACAACCGTGGCGGCGGCGGTGGCTACCGTGGCCGCGACGACCGTCCGTCGTCCTTCCGCCGTGACGACAACCGTGGTGGCGGCTTCCGTCGCGACGACCGCCGTGATGAGCGCCGTGACGACCGTCCCTCCTTCCGTCGCGACGACCGTCCCTCGTACGGCCGTGACGACCGGCGTGACGACAATCGTGGTGGTGGCTTCCGCCGTGACGAGCGTCGGGACGACCGTCCGTCGTCCTTCCGTCGGGATGACCGCCGCGATGACCGGCGTGACGACCGGCGTGATGACAACCGTGGTGGTGGCTTCCGTCGCGACGATCGCCGTGATGAGCGCCGTGACGACCGTCCCTCCTTCCGCCGTGACGAGCGTCCGTCGTACCGCGGTGACGACCGGCGCGACGAGCGGCCCCGTGGGCCGCGGCGTGAGGACGACCGGCGTGGCGGCGGTGGGTTCCGTGGGCGGGACGACCGTCGGGACGATCGTGGGCGTGGGCCGCGTCGGGACGACCGGGGTGGCTACGGGCGCCGTGACGACCGCCGTGACGACCGCGGTGGCGAGCGTCGCGGTGGGGACCGCACGCCGCTGAAGCGGCTGCCGATCCCGCCGGAGGTCACCGGTGAGGAGATCGACCCGGATGTGCGGCAGGAGCTCATGAGCCTGCCCAAGGGCCTGGCCGACGACGTCGCCCGCAACCTCGTCATGGTCGCGCAGCTGATCGACGAGGACCCGGAGAAGGCGTACGGCTACTCCCGCGTCGCCCTGCGGCTGGCCTCCCGCGTCGCCGCCGTCCGCGAGGCGGCCGGCTTCGCCGCGTACGCCACGCAGAAGTACGCCGAGGCGCTGGCCGAGTTCCGGGCCGCGCGGCGGATGACCGGCAGTGTGGAGCTGTGGCCCGTCATGGCGGACTGCGAGCGCGGTCTCGGCCGTCCGGAGCGGGCGCTCGCCATGGCCGGTGAGCCCGAGGTGCAGAAGCTCGACAAGGCCGGGCAGGTCGAGATGCGGCTCGTGGCCGCCGGTGCCCGTCGGGACATGGGGCAGCTGGACGCCGCCATCGTGACCCTGCAGAGCCCCGAGCTGGCGTCGAGCGCCAACCACCCGTGGACCGCCCGCCTGCGCTACGCGTACGCGGACGCGCTCCTGGCCGCCGGCCGGGAGAACGAGGCGCGCGAGTGGTTCGCGAAGGCCCTCGAATCCGACAAGGACGGTTCCACGGACGCCTCCGACCGGCTCGCCGAGCTGGACGGGGTCGAGTTCGTCGACGCCTTCGAGGAGGAGGACGGCGAGGAGGACGGCGCGTCCGAGGACCTCGACGAGGGCACGGACGAGGACGACACGGACGAGGACGACGAGGACGACGAGGACGTCGAGAACCTCGACAAGGACTGACGTCCGACACACCGACGCGCGAAGGGCGGCACCCCAGCCGGGGTGTCGCCCTTCGCGCGTGTCAGTCGAGGGCCAGGCTGCGCAGCACCAGGCCGGTCGCCGGCTTCGGGCCGAACGAGGTCGACTTGCGGGGCATGGTGACGCCCTGCCGGGCCAGGTCCCGCACGACCTCCTCCCTCACCGGGTGCATGAGGACCGCCGTACCGCCGCGGCGTTCGGCCTGGGCGACGGCGGCCTCGGTGTCGTGGATGTAGGCGATGTCCTCGGGGGCGTCCGGGATGCGCCAGACGTGGTCCAGGAGCGTCGAGTGCAGCACGGTCGCGTCGAGCGTGCGCCAGGCCTCGGGGCGGTCGGCGCGGACCGTGCGGGCGAGCAGCTCCGGGTCCGGGCGGTCGAGGAGGTGGAAGGTGCCGTCGCCGGCGAGGACGAAGGCGTTGCCCTCGGCGGTCGCCGCGGCCAGGGCCTCCTGGGCGGCGGACAGCGGGCCGTCGAGGCGTGTGACGCGGAAGGCGTCGCCGACGGCGGCGAGTGCGTCGGCGACGGGGAGCCGGTTGAGGAGCCGGTGGATGGCGCGGACCCGGAGCGGGTAGCGGGCGGTGTCGACGAGCAGCACCAGGCCGTGGTTCCACGGGCCGGGCGCGGCGTGCTCCTCGCGCAGCCGCAGGTAGGTCGCCCAGCGGTGGTGCCCGTCGGCGATGAGGGCCTGGTGGCGGGCGAGTTCGGTGGCGACGGCGGTCAGGTCGGCCGGGTCGGTGACGGCCCACAGGCGGTGCTGGAAGCCGTCCTCGGTGGTGGTGGCGAGCAGCGGCTCGCGCTCGACGACCCGGTCGACGACGGCGCTCGCGCCGTCCCCGTCGCCTCGGTAGGTGAGGAGCAGCGGCTCCAGGTTGGCGGCCGTCGTGCGCATGAGGGCGGCGCGGTCCTCGACGACGTGCGGCATGACGTCCTCGTGGGGGAGCACGATGCCCTCGGCGGGGGTGGAGAGTTCGAGGGCGCCGATGAGGCCGCGTTGCAGGATGCCGTCGCCGCGCTGCTCGTACACGTACAGGGCGGGCTCGGGGTCCGGGGCGAGGACGCCGTCGGCGAGCCAGCGGTCGAGGGTGACGGCGGCCTTGCGGTGGCGGGTGCCGGCGGTGATGGCCTGGGGGAGGATCAGCCGGACGATGTTGTGGGGGTCGGCGGACTCGAGCTCGTGCAGTCCGTCGGGCCGCACGACCACGTCGTACGGCGGGGAGGTCACGGCGGCCAGGCTGCCGACCCGCTCGGGGACGTACCGGAGGCCCCGGAAGGGGCTCAGACGGAGACCGGGGGCGCGGACGTCGTCGGCCGCGTGACCTGAGGTGTTCATCTCGTCATCGTAGGCGGTGGGGGCATGAGCGATGATCGGGGAGCGGGGATTTTCGCCCCCGGCGACGTGAGGAGTGCATGACATGACGGGATTCGGCCAGGGGCGGCAGGGCAGGGTCCGGCCGGAAGGCAGCGCTCGCCCCTTGAGCGAGGCGTACGACACGGCGCTGCTCGACCTGGACGGCGTCGTGTACTACGCGGGCGGCGGCGCGGTCCCGTACGCGGTCGACGCACTGGGGACCGCCCGGGCGGGCGGGATGCACCTGGCGTACGTCACCAACAACGCGCTCCGGCCGCCGGACGCGGTGGCGGCGCACCTGACCGAGCTCGGGCTGTCGGCCGAGCCGACGGACGTGATCACCTCGGCGCAGGCGGTGGCCCGGCTGATCGCCGACGAGATGCCGCCCGGCGCGCGGATCCTGCTGATCGGCGGCGAGGGGCTGCGGGTGGCGCTGCGCGAGCGTGGTCTGGTGCCGGTGGAGTCGCTCGACGACGACCCGGTGGCGGTGGTGCAGGGGTACGGCGGTCCCGACCTGCCGTGGGGGCGGTTCGCGGAGGCGAGTTACGCGGTGGGGCGCGGGCTGCCCTGGTACGCGTCGAACACCGACCTGACGATCCCGAGCGCGCGCGGCATCGGGCCGGGCAACGGGGCGGCGGTGGAAGTCGTCCGGATCGCGACGGGTGCGGAGCCGAGGGTCGCGGGCAAGCCGTTGCCGCCGATGCACCGCGAGACGGTGCTGCGGACGGGGGCCGAGCGGCCGCTGGTGGTCGGCGACCGGCTGGACACGGACATCGAGGGCGCGTTCAACGGCGGGGTGGACTCGCTGCTCGTGCTGACCGGGGTGACGGACGTGGCGCGGCTGCTCGCGGCGGTGCCGGAGCACCGGCCGACGTATGTGTCGGCGGATCTGCGCGGGTTGCTCGTGCTCCAGCCGGAGGTGGCGGGGGACGCGGACGGCGGCTTCCGGTGCGGGGGGTGGACGGCCTCGGTGAGCGGGGGCGCGCTGCTCCTGGAGGGGGAGCCGGAGGGGGCGGGAGACGGACTGGACCCCTTGGACGGGGTACGGGCGCTGTGCGCGGCGGCGTGGACGGAGGCGGGTGCCGGGGCGTGCGGGCTCGACGCGGGCAAGGCGCTGGAGCGGTTGGGGACGGTGGCGGTGCGCTGACCCCGTCGGCGCCCGTCGGCGCCCGCCGGCCCGTACCCGGGCCCGCACCGGGGATCGATCACCTATGGCAGGGTAGGCTAACCTAACCTCGTGTTGGTCGAGAGTCCCTCCCGTGCGAGCGCGGAGTCGACCGGCCCTGCCCAGCCACCGGCGCGCCGCACCTCGCTGCGCGCCGTCGGACTGGTCGCGGCCGTCGGGGTCCTGCTGCTGATCTGCGTCCTGAGCATCATGATCGGTGCCAAGCCGGTGCCGCTCGGCGACGTGTGGCACGGCCTGTTCCAGAACAGCGGCATCCGCAACGACGTCGTCATCCACGACGTGCGCGTCCCCCGCACCCTCCTCGGCCTCCTCGTCGGCCTGGCCCTCGGCCTCTCCGGCGCCGTCATGCAGGGACTCACCCGCAACCCGCTCGCCGAGCCCGGACTCCTCGGCGTCAACGCGGGCGCCGCCGCCGCGGTGGTGTCCGCGATCGCCTTCCTCGGGGTCACCGACCCCGCCTCGTACGTGTGGTTCGCCTTCGTCGGCGCGGCCGTCGTCTCCGTCCTCGTGTACGTGCTCGGCGGCAGCCGCGGTGCCACGCCCGTGCGGCTCGCGCTCGCCGGCACCGCGGCCACCGCCGCCCTGTACGGCTACGTCAACGCCGTACAGCTGCTGAACTCCGCCGCCCTGGACCGGCTGCGCTTCTGGACCGTCGGCTCGCTCGCCGACGCCAACATGGACACCGTCCGCCGGATCGCGCCCTTCGTCCTCGTCGGCGCCGTCCTGGCACTGCTCATCTCCCGCCCGCTCAACGCCATGGAGATGGGCGACGACACCGCCAAGGCGCTCGGCGCGCACCTCAACCGGACCCGGATCACCGCCATGGTGGCCGTGACGCTGCTGTGCGGCGCCGCGACGGCCGCCTGCGGGCCGATCGTGTTCGTCGGCCTGATGGTCCCGCACCTGGTGCGGTCGATCACCGGCCCCGACATGCGCTGGATCCTGCCGTACGCGGCTGTTCTGTCGCCCGTCCTCCTCCTCGGCTCCGACGTCGTCGGGCGGGTCGTCGCCCGCCCCGCCGAACTCCAGGTCGGCATCGTCACCGCGCTCGTCGGCGGGCCCGTCTTCATCCGCCTCGTCCGCCGCAAGAGGATGGCCCAGCTGTGAGCACCCCGACCTCGACCTCACCGAGCAGGACGTTCCGGACCAGGACCCTGCGGACCGGCGGCGGTCTCTCCGTACGGTACGAGCCGCGTGCCCTGTTCTCCGTCCTCGCGCTGGTCGTGGTCGCGCTCGCCGCGGCCGTCGTCCTCATCGGCAGCGGCGACTTCCCCGTCCCGCCCGCCGACGTCGTCTCGACCCTGCTCGGCGGCGGCACCGAGGTGCAGAAGATCGCGGTCCTGGACCTGCGGCTGCCGCGCGTGCTCGTCGCCGTGTTCGTCGGCGCCGCGCTCGGCATCGGCGGCGCCGTCTTCCAGGCGATCTCCCGCAACCCGCTCGGCAGCCCCGACGTCATCGGCTTCGGCCAGGGCTCCACGGTCGGCGCGCTCGTCGTCATCGTCCTCTTCCAGGGCAGCGCCATGGCGGCCGCCGGCGGCGCGATCGCCGGCGGGCTCGTCACCGGCGCCGTGATCTACCTGCTCGCGTGGAAGCGCGGCGTGCACGGCTACCGCCTCGTGCTCGTCGGCATCGGCGCCGCCGCCATGCTCACCGCCGTCATCCACTACCTCATCACCAAGGCCCAGCTGGTCGACGCGACGCGTGCGGTGGTGTGGATGACGGGGTCCCTGGACGGCCGGGACATGGCCCAGTTCTGGCCGCTGTTCGGCGTCAGCTGCGTGCTGCTGCCGTTGGTCCTCGGGCACGGGCGGGCGCTGCGGATGCTGGAGATGGGCGACGACGCCGCGTACGCGCTCGGCGTGAGGGTCGAGCGGACCCGGATCGTCCTGATGGGCTCGGCCGTGCTGCTCGTGGCCGTCGCCACCGCCGCCGCCGGACCGATCGTCTTCGTCTCGCTGAGCGCGCCCCAGCTGGCCCGCCGGCTCACCCGCTCGCCCGGCCCGAACCTGGCCGCCTCCGCGCTCATGGGGACCGCCCTGCTGCTGGTGGCCGACTGGGCCGCCACCAGCGCCTTCGGCGAGCGCCGGCTGCCCGTCGGTGTCGTCACCGGCGTCCTCGGCGGCTGCTATCTGCTGTGGCTGCTCGTCAGCGAACGGAAGGCGGGCCGGATATGACCATCGACGAGAACACCCACAGGACCCACAGGAGCCAGGGAATGAACCGGCAGCAGCAGACGCGGCAGACGCAGCAGGCGGAGCAGCGGCGGCAGCGGCTCAGCGCCGAGTCGGTCACGCTCGCCTACGACCAGCGGGTCATCGCCCGCGACCTCAGCGTCGCGATCCCCGACAACTCCTTCACGGTCATCGTCGGCCCCAACGCCTGCGGGAAGTCCACGCTGCTGCGCGCGCTGTCCCGGATGCTCAAGCCCACCGAGGGCCGGGTGCTGCTCGACGGGCAGGCGATCCACACCATGCCCGCGAAGAAGGTCGCCCGGACCCTGGGCCTGCTCCCGCAGTCCTCCATCGCACCCGACGGCATCACCGTCGCCGACCTCGTCGCCCGCGGCCGCTACCCCCACCAGGGCCTGCTGCGGCAGTGGTCGCCCGAGGACGAGCGGATCGTGCGGGAGTCGATGACCGCGACGGGCGTGGCGGAGCTGGCCGAGCGGTACGTCGACGAGCTGTCCGGCGGGCAGCGCCAGCGCGTCTGGATCGCGATGGCGCTCGCCCAGCAGACCCCGCTGCTGCTCCTCGACGAGCCGACCACCTTCCTCGACATCCAGCACCAGATCGACGTCCTCGACCTGTGCGCCGAACTGCACGAGACCCGGGGCCGCACGCTCGTCGCCGTCCTCCACGACCTCAACCACGCGGCCCGGTACGCGACCCACCTCATCGCCTGCCGCGCCGGCGAGGTCGTCGCCGAGGGCCCGCCGCACGAGGTCGTCACCGCGGAGCTCGTCGAGCGCGTCTTCGGCCTCCCCTGCCAGGTCATCGAGGACCCGGAGACCGGCACACCCCTGGTGATCCCGGCGGGCCGGAAGTCCCGCAGGCCCGCCCTCCGGGCGTAGCCCGGCCGGCCTCCCGGCACAGCCAGGCCGTGCTAGAGCAGCGACCGCAGCTTCAGCAGGTCGCGGAAGCCGGCCTCCAGGCCGACGCGGCCGGAGGCCCAGGCCTTCGCGAAGTTCAGGTCGCCGTCGACCATCGCCACCAGGTCGTCGCCGGTCATCCGGAGCCGGATCTGGGCCTTCCAGGGCGGCGGGCCGACCACCGTGTCCTCGACCTCGATGCGGCCGTCGGCCAGCCGGCCGGTGAAGGTCGTGTCCAGGTCCGTGAGGTGGCAGCTGAGGGTGCGGTCGAGGGCGGCCGCGCCGCGCACCTCGCCGTCCGCCGCCGCCAGGTTGTCCGAGAGCCTCTTCAGTGCCGCGCGGCACTCCGTGATCGTCGCCATCGCGGTCGACCGTACCCCAGGCGTTCTCGCGGTAGCGTCGGGGCATGAACGACGTGACACCCGAAGCCCCGACGGAGGAGCCGCCGGAGGAGCCGCCCCCGGCCGTCCCGGACCGGGAGGGGACCGGCCCCGAGGCCGATCCGTACGAGACCGCCGGGCCAGCCCCCCTCGGTGTCGTCCGCACCCCCACCGGGCGGCCCGCCGTCGACGCCCTGCTCGACCGGCTCGGCGACGCCGACCACCTCACGGCGGACGGACACCTCGATGTGTACGAGGATGTACACCGTGGGCTGCGCGCCGAGCTGACCTCGCTCGACGCACCGCAGACCCCCGCACCCCGTCCGTACGACAACAGGAGCTGAACCGAACGTGGCAGGACCGGCACGCCGCCGTCTCGACGCCGAGCTGGTACGGCGGAAGCTGGCGCGCTCGCGCGAGCACGCCAGCCAGCTGATCGCCGCGGGCCGGGTGACCGTCGGCAAGACCGTCGCGACCAAGCCCGCCACCCAGGTCGAGACCGCCGCGGCGATCGTCGTGGCCCAGGACGACGGCGACCCCGACTACGTGTCGCGCGGCGGCCACAAGCTGGCCGGTGCGTTCGCCGCGTTCGTGCCGCAGGGACTGGTCGTCGAGGGCCGGCGCGCGCTGGACGCGGGCGCGTCCACCGGCGGCTTCACCGACGTCCTGCTGCGCGCCGGCGCCGCCCACGTCGTCGCCGTCGACGTCGGCTACGGGCAGCTCGCGTGGTCGCTGCGGAGCGACGAGCGGGTCACCGTCAAGGACCGCACCAACGTGCGCGAGATGACCCTCGACTCCATCGACGGCATCCCCGTCGACCTGGTCGTCGGGGACCTGTCCTTCATCCCGCTCGGCCTGGTGCTGCCCGCCCTGGTCGCCTGCACCGCGCCCGGCGCCGACCTGGTGCTGATGGTCAAGCCTCAGTTCGAGGTGGGCAAGGAGCGTCTTGGCACCGGCGGAGTGGTGCGCAGCACCGAACTGCGCGCCGACGCCGTGAAGAACGTGGCCCGGCGGGCCGGCGAGCTCGGGCTCGGTGTCCTCGGCGTCACGGCCAGCCCGCTGCCCGGCCCCTCCGGCAACGTCGAGTACTTTCTGTGGCTGCGGGCCGGGGCGCCCGCTCTTGATCCGGCGGAAGTCGACCGCGCCGTGGCGGAAGGACCTCGTTGAGCACTGGTTCGAGCACGTCTGACGAAAGCAGCGGCGACAGCCGCGAGAGCGGCAGCGGCCGCACCGTTTTCCTGCTCGCGCACACCGGGCGGCCGGCCGCCGTGCGCAGCGCCGAGCTCGTCGTCCTCGGGCTGCTGCGCAGCGGCATCGGGGTGCGGGTCCTGGAGGCGGAGGCGGCCGACCTGCCGCTGCCGCCCGCCGTCGAACGGGTCCCCGAGGGCTGCGCCGAGGCGCTCGACGGCTGCGAACTCCTCGTCGTCCTGGGCGGCGACGGCACGCTGCTGCGCGGCTCCGAGTTCTCCCGCGCCTCCGGCGTGCCGATGCTCGGCGTCAACCTCGGCAGGGTCGGCTTCCTCGCCGAGGCCGAGCGGGACGACCTGGACAAGGTCGTGGACCGGGTGGTGACGCGGGCGTACGAGGTCGAGGAGCGCATGACGCTGGACGTCACCGTGTACCAGAACGGCGATGTGCTGCACCGCGACTGGGCGCTCAACGAGGCGGCCGTGCAGAAGGTGTCCCCGGAGCGGATGCTGGAGGTCGTCATCGCCGTCAACGGGCGGCCGGTGACCGGCTTCGGCTGCGACGGGGTGATCTGCGCGACGCCGACCGGCTCCACCGCGTACGCCTTCTCCGCCGGCGGCCCGGTCGTCTGGCCGGAGGTGGAGGCGCTGCTGATGGTGCCGATCGGGGCGCACGCGCTGTTCGCGAAGCCGCTCGTCACCACCCCCGAGTCGGTGCTCGCGGTCGAGGTCGAGCCGCACACCCCCGACGGGGTGCTGTGGTGCGACGGCCGCCGCACGGTCTCCCTCCCGGCCGGCGGCCGCGTCGAGGTCCGCCGCGGCGCCGTCCCGGTCCGCCTGGCCCGCCTCCACCACGCCTCCTTCACCGACCGCCTGGTGGCGAAGTTCGCCCTCCCGGTCTCGGGCTGGCGCGGCGCGCCGCACTAGGCGCGAGCGGGGATCCAGAACGCGCACCTCGGGGGCCGCTTGGCGCCGCCGCCTTCGCCTGTCGGCGGGCCTCGGCTCGGCGTCCGAGCGGGCGCCTGGGCCTGCCCAGGGCCGGTCGGCTTCCGCCCGCCTGCGGGCCTCGGTCCGGTGGGGGGACGTGCGGGTCCGGCGGTCTGCTGTGGCCCGGCGTCCGAACGTGCGGCTCGGGCCTGCCCAGGGCGGACGACTTTCGCTTGACCGAGGGCCCCGGCCCCGGCGGTGGCCCGGTCCGGGCCTTGGCCCGGCCCCCTGGCCCCGCCGTGTCCGGGCCTCCGGCCCGCACCGGCTGGGCCGCTGCCCAAGCCCCGGTCCCCGCCGTGCCCCACTCCGCCGAGTGAACAGCGCCCGCACCAGCCCCTGGCGACCTGCGGGTTCGCACCCGGACGGCAGGGGCCGTCGCACAGGGGCGGTGCGACCTCGTATGGTCTTCTCCGTGTTGGAGGAGATGCGGATACGGTCGCTCGGGGTCATCGACGACGCGGTCGTCGAGCTGTCGCCCGGTTTCACTGCGGTGACCGGTGAGACCGGTGCGGGCAAGACCATGGTCGTCACCAGCCTCGGGCTGCTGCTCGGTGGGCGGGCCGATCCGGCGTTGGTGCGGATCGGGGCGGGGTCGGCGGTCGTCGAGGGGCGGATCACGCTGCCCCCGGGCGCGCCGGCCGCCGCGCGGGCGGAGGAGGCGGGGGCCGAGCTCGACGACGGGGCGCTGCTTGTCAGCCGTACCGTGTCGGCGGAGGGCCGGTCCCGCGCGCACCTCGGCGGGCGCTCGGTGCCCGTCGGGCTGCTCGCCGAGCTGGCCGACGAGCTGGTCGCCGTACACGGCCAGACCGACCAGCAGGGCCTGCTGAAGCCGGCCCGGCAGCGTGGCGCGCTCGACCGGTACGCGGGGGACGCGGTGGCCGTGCCGCTCGCCGCGTACGGGGAGGCGTACCGGCGGCTGCGGGCCGTCGCCGTCGAGCTGGAGGAGATCACCACCCGGGCCCGGGAGCGGGCCCAGGAGGCGGATCTGCTGCGCTTCGGGCTCGCCGAGATCGAGGCCGTGGAGCCCCGCGCGGGCGAGGACACCGAGCTGGCCGCCGAGGCGGAGCGACTTGGGCACGCCGAGTCCCTGGCCTCCGCCGCCGCGCTCGCGCACGCCGCGCTCGCGGGCCAGCCGGAGGACCCGGAGGCCGTGGACGCGACCACACTGGTCGCGGGTGCGGGCCGGGCCCTGGAGGCCGTACGGGCGCACGATCCGGCGCTCGCCGCGCTCGCCGACCGGATGGGGGAGATCTCCATCCTGCTGTCGGACGTGGCCGGGGAGCTTGCCGGGTACGCGGACAACCTGGACGCCGACCCGCTGCGGCTCGCGGCCGTGGAGGAGCGGCGCGCCGCCCTGACGCAGCTCACCCGGAAGTACGGCGAGGACGTGTCCGCCGTGCTCGCCTGGGCCGAGCAGAGCGCGACCCGGCTGACCGAGCTGGACGGCGACGACGAGCGCGTGGACGAGCTGACCACCGAGCGGGACCGGCTGCGCGACGAGCTGTCGGCGCTCGCCCAGCGGCTCACGGACGCGCGGACGGAGGCGGCGGACCGGTTCGCCGGGGCCGTCACCGCCGAGCTGGCCTCCCTGGCGATGCCGCACGCGCGCGTGTCGTTCGCGATCCGGCAGACCGAGGACCCGGACGGCGTCGACGTCGGCGGCCGGCGGGTCGCCTACGGCCCTGCCGGCGCCGACGAGGTCGAGCTGCTGCTCGCCCCGCACCCCGGCGCGCCGCCGCGGCCGATCGCGAAGGGAGCGTCCGGTGGTGAGCTGTCCCGGGTGATGCTCGCCGTCGAGGTGGTCTTCGCCGGTACGGACCCGGTGCCGACGTATCTCTTCGACGAGGTCGACGCGGGCGTCGGCGGCAAGGCGGCGGTGGAGATCGGCCGCAGGCTCGCCAAGCTGGCCAGGACCGCGCAGGTCGTCGTGGTCACCCACCTTCCGCAGGTGGCGGCCTTCGCCGACCGGCAGCTCCTGGTGGAGAAGACCAACGACGGTTCCGTGACCCGCTCCGGCGTCACCGTCCTGGAGGGCGAGGACCGGGTGCGCGAGCTGTCCCGGATGCTGGCCGGCCAGGAGGACTCCGAGACGGCGCGGGCGCACGCCGAGGAACTGCTCGCCGCCGCACGGGCGGACGTCTGATGGCGGCCCGGCCCGGGAGCGCGTCGCGCGGAGCCGTCGACCGGGCCGTGCGCTTCGGCATCGCGTTCGGCGCGACCCGGCTCGCGCACGGGCGGCTGCGGAGCCGTCCGCCGGGCAACCCGGCGAGCTGGGAGCGGACCAACCACGCCGGGCGGACCGTGCACACCCAGGCCGGGGCCGCTGCCGCCGCCGGCGCCGTGCTCGCCGCCCTGCCCTCGGTGCCGGCCGCGCTCGCTACCACCGCCGGGGCGGTCTGCGGGCGTCACGACGACCTGCGCGGCGACGCCCGCCGGGGCTTCCGGGCCCATCTGACGGCGCTTCGGGACGGCGAGGTCACCAGCGGGGCCGTGAAGCTGTTCGGGATCGGCGCCGCCGGACTCGCGGCCGGGGCGCTGCTCAAGGAACGGCCGCTGGACAAGGTCCTCGCCGGGGCGGTCGTGGCCGGGACGGCGCACCTCGTCAACCTGGTGGACGTACGGCCGGGGCGCGCCGCCCTGCTCGTGCTCGGGCTCGGCGCGCCGGGCCTGCTGCGCGGGTCGCTCGCCGCGGCGCCGATGGGGGCCGCGGCGGCCGTGCTCGCCGACGACCTGGCCGAGCGCACCATGCTCGGCGACCTGGGCGCCCATGCGCTCGGGGCGGCGCTCGGCACGGCCGTCGCCGCCGCCAACGGGCGGTTCGGCCTGGCCGTCCACGCGGCCGGGCTGGTCGCCGCGGCGGCCTGCGGGGAGCGCGTGAGCGAGATCGCGCGCGGGGGTGTGCGCCCCTGAGCTCACCCGTGTGGGTGATCCCGGTCGGTAAGTTGCTGAAGCCGCCCCGGAACGCGGCGACTTCGGTGCCGGAACGTGCGTACGGACTGGCATCCTTGGGCGCGTGACACAGCTCCGTACGGTCCAAGTGCTGGGCGGCGGCAGCGCGGGCAGCAGCGCGCACGTCAGATCACTTGCCTCGGGGCTGGTGGCGAGGGGCGTGCGGGTGACCGTGTGCGCCCCGCTGGAACTCGACCACGCCTACGACTTCCAGGGCGCGGGCGCCCACCTCGTGCCGGTCCCGCGGCAGGGCGGCCCCGCGGCCGTCGCCGCGCTGCGCAACGCCTTCATCGGCGCCGACATCGTGCACGCGCACGGCCTCGACGCCTCGGTGCGGGCCTCCCTCGCGCTGGCCGGCGCCGCCGCCGTGCCGCCCACGCCGCTGGTCACCACCTGGCACACCCGCAGCCGGGCCGTGGGGGCGCGCGCCCGGCTCGTACGCCTCCTGGAGCGGCGGACCGTGCGGGCGGCCGCCGTCGTCCTCGGCACCTCCTCCGAGCTCGTCGACCGGGCCCGGCGGCGCGGCGCCCGCGACGCCCGGCTCGCACCCGTCACGGTGCCCGCCTCGCGCGCCCCGGTCTGCCTCCACGACGGCAAGGCGCGGGCCGAACTCGGCGCCGTGGACCGCCCGTTGCTGATGGCGGTCGGCGCGCTGGAGTCCGGGCGCGGGTACGGGATGCTGCTCGACGCGGCCCGGACGTGGCGGGACCTCGACCCGCAGCCGCTGCTCGTCATCGCCGGCGAGGGGCCCGAACGGGCGCCGCTGCAACGGCGGATCGAGGTCGAGGAGCTCGCCGTCCGGCTCATCGGGCGCCGCGATGACGTCGCCGAACTGCTCGCCGCCGCCGACGTCGCCGTCCTGCCCTCGCGGTGGGAGGCCCGCTCGCTCCTCGCCCAGGAGGCGCTGCGGCTCGGCGTGCCGCTGGTCGCCACGGCCGTCGGCGGGGTGCCCGAACTGGTCGGCGACGCCGCCGAACTCGTACCGTACGGCGACGCGGAGGCGCTCGCGACGGCGGTGCGCGGACTGCTCGACGACGCCGACCGGCGGTCCGACCTGGCGGCGGCGGGGCGGGTGCAGGCGGGCACGTGGCCGACGGAGGACCAGACGATCGCGCACGTCCTGAGCGTGTACGACGAGCTGTCGGGACGGTGACCTTTCCCCCACCCCACCCGCCCCCTGCCTCCCGGAGGCGGCGGCTTCGTGCCCCTCAGCCCGTGTGCCGCCGGGCCCTCAGCGCCAGGCTCAGTGCCAGGACCGTCTGCGGGTCGTCGAGGTCGGTGCCCAGGAGTTCGGAGATGCGGGCGAGACGGTTGTAGAGGGTCTGGCGGTTGAGGTGCAGCTCGCGGGCCGTCTCCGCCTTGCGGCCCGCGTGGGCCAGGTACGTCTCCAGAGTCGGGAGGAGCGGGGGGCGTGAGGTGCGGTCGTGGTCGCGCAGGGGGCCGATCGCGCGGTCCACGAAGGCGGCCAGGTCGGGGTGGTCGCGCAGCCGCCACAGGAGCAGGTCCGTGTCGAGGCGCCGGGCGTCGTACCAGGGCAGCTCCGACAGGCCCTGCGCGGCCGTCGCCGTCTCCGCCGCGTGCCGCAGCCCCGCCGAGGCCGCCGCCCAGCCGCCCGCCACGCCCACCACCACGACCGGCGGGTGCGCGCCCGCCCGCTCCAGGCCGGCCCGCTCCACGCCCGCCCGCAGCGCGGCGGCGACCCGGTCGGCGACGGCGGTGCGCTCCGACTCGGAGCGCAGCCCGAGCAGCAGCGGCACCCGGCCCTCGACCGGCCGCACACCGAGCAGCACGGGCACGCCGACCGAGGCCAGCTCCTCCAGGACCGCGCGGGCGAGCAGCGCCCAGTTGCCGGAGGGCGCCAGCTCGGAGGCGAGCCGCATCACCACCGGGAGCAGCGGGCCGTCGCCCGGCTTGAAGCCGAGCACCCGGGCCTGCGCCGGGGCGTCCTCGGCGGAGATCCGGCCCTCGGCGAGATCGGTGAGGAAGTCGCCACGGCCGCGCGCCGCCAGCTCCTCCTCCTGCCGGGCCTGCATGAGGACGACCGCGAGCAGACCGGCGGCCCGTTCGGCGGCCATCCGGTGCACGGGGGAGAGCGGCGAGGACACCGCGAGCAGCACCAGGCGGGCCCGGACCGACGCGCTGCCCGGGCCGCCGCCCGGCACGTCCACCAGCACCGCGCCGGTCGGCGGGCCGGACTCGCGGGCGGCCCGCTGCCCGCGCAGCCCGTCCCACACCTGGAGCGGGTCGGCGGGCTCGGACTCGGTGCCCGCCGCGTAGAGCAGCTGTCCGTCGGCGGTCTCCAGGAAGACCGGGTTGAGCGCGAAGTCGGCGAGGATCCGCAGCACCTGCGGCACCCCGCCGCCGCCGAGGAGGGCGGCGGTGCACTGGTGGTGCACCTCCTCGGCCCGGCGGAGCAGCGCGTAGTGCCCGTTGACGATCTCGGTGTGGATCTCCTCCGTGACGGCGACGAAGGGCACCTCGCGGTGCAGCTGGACCAGCGGGAGTCCGGCGGCCCGCGCGGTCTCCACTATCGTCGCCGGAAGCCGGGCGAAGCGCGGGCCCAGCTCGACCACGAGGGCCGCGATGCCGCGCTCGGCGAGCCGGCGCACGAAGGCCCGCTGCTCGGCGGGCCGGGTGCCCAGGCCCAGACCGGTGGTGAGCAGGAGCTCGCCGCCCTTGAGCAGCGAGGCGATGTTCGGCACCTCGCCCGCGTGCACCCAGCGCACGGTGCGGTGCAGCCGGTCGGCGCCCGCGACGACCTCCGGGAGACCGCTGCGCAGACCCGGAAGCTCGAGTGCCCGCTGCACGGTGATCCCGCCCTGACGTTCCATGGACATGGACGGAAGCTACCCGCCGGCCCCGTCACCGCGACATCACCGGGGTGTGAACGGGCCGGACAGTTCGTACACCAGGGCGACAACTCGTCGTCCCCTGAAGGGAATTGTGCGACCGGATGTCGATTGTGGCCTACGTCACTCCGGAGGATGCTCTCGCGCCATGGCAGAGAACCCCACAAAAGAGGTCCACCGGCTCAAGGCGAACTCGGTCGGGCTCGTCGGCGTCGTCTTCATGGCCGTCGCCACCGCCGCGCCCATCACCGCGATGACCGGCAACCTCCCCATCGCCGTCGGCTTCGGCAACGGCACCGGAGCCCCGGCCGGCTATCTCTTCGCGACCGTCGTCCTCACCGTCTTCTCGGTCGGCTATGTCGCCATGGCCAAGCGGATCACCGCCGCCGGCGCCTTCTACGGCTACATCTCGCACGGCCTCGGCCGGATCGCCGGCATGGCCTCCGGCATGCTCGCCGTCCTCGCGTACATCGTCTTCGAGGCGTCCATCGTCGGCGTCTTCGCCTACTTCGCCAAGGCCACCGTGGCCGCCCAGCTGGGCGTGGACCTGCCGTGGATCGGCTACGCGGCGGCCATGCTCGCGGTCACCGCCGTCCTGTCGTACTTCGACATCAACCTCACCGCCAAGGCGCTCGGCGTGATGCTGGTGGCCGAGATCGCGGTGCTGTTCGCGGTCGCCACCGCCGTGCTGATCGCCGGCGGCGGCCCCGACGGCATCCCCGCCGAGCCGATCAACCCGAAGAACGCCTTCACCGGCGCCTCCGCCGGCCTCGGCCTGTTCTTCGCCTTCTGGTCGTGGGTCGGCTTCGAGTCCACCGCCATGTACGGCGAGGAGTCCCGCGACCCCAAGCGGGTCATCCCGCGTGCCACCCTCATCTCCGTCATCGGCGTCGGCCTCTTCTACATCTACGTCTCGTGGATGACCATCGCCGGCAACGGGCTCGCCGGATCGGTGAAGCTGTCCTCCTCGGCCAGCCCCCTCGACCTGTTCTTCGCGCCCACCGAGTCCTTCATCGGCGCCTGGGCCGTCGACGCCTTCCAGTGGCTGCTGCTCACCGGCTCCTTCGCCTGCGGCATGGCCTTCCACCAGTGCGCCGCCCGCTATCTGTACGCGATCGGCCGCGAGGGCTTCCTGCACCCGGCCCTCGGGCGCACCCACCCCAGGCACGGCTCGCCGTACCTCGCCTCCTTCGCGCAGAGCGTCATCGCCGTCGTCCTCGTCGGCGCGTTCTGGCTCACCGATCAGGACCCGTACATCCACCTCTACACGCTGCTCGCGATCCTCGGCACGATGGCGATCCTGATCGTGCAGACCCTCTGCTCCTTCGCCGTCATCGGCTACTTCCGCAAGAACCACCCCGAGGACCGGCACTGGTTCAAGACCTTCACCGCGCCGCTGCTCGGCGGGGTCGGCATGACCGCCGTGGTCGTGCTGCTGATCATGAACATGGAGACGGCGGCCGGGCTCGCCGCCGACTCCCTCTTCTTCAAGGCCATCCCGTGGATCGTCGGCGCCGTCTTCTTCGGCGGCCTCGGCCTCGGTCTCCACCTCAAGGCCCGGCGGCCCGAGCGCTACGAGATCATCGGCCGGATCGTCCTGGAGGACGCCGCCGAGCGCGCCGACGACAGCGCGGACCCGGACCCGGACCCGGCCCCCGCGCCCGTACCGCAGAGCTGACCCCTCACCCCCATCCCTCCAGGAGCGCCCCATGGCACGCACCAACCCGATGCACCTCCTGAAGCGCCTCGCCGCCGAGCACGCCGACGCCCGACGGCTGGACATCCCCGTGGCCGAACTGCGCGGACTGCGGACCGACGCCCTCGGCCGCCGCACCCTCCTCAAGTACGCCGCCGCGGCCGGCGTCGCCGTCTCCGCCGGGACGGCCGTGGCCGCCCCGGCGGTCGCCAAGGCCGCCACCCCCGCCCGGATCGCCGTCGTCGGAGCCGGCATCGCCGGCCTCACCGCCGCCCTCACCCTCCAGGACGCCGGCCTGAGCCCGGTGCTCTACGAGGCGAACCCGTCCAGGGTCGGCGGCCGCATGTGGACCCAGCGGGAGCACTGGGCGTACGGGCAGACCTCCGAGATCGGCGGCGAGCTCATCGACACCAGCCACAAGAAGATCCTCCAACTCTGCCGCCGCTTCGGCCTCGCCACCGAGGACTTCCTCGGCGGCGGGCCCAACGGAGCCGAGGAGGTCCTCTGGTTCGACGGCGCCTACTACCCGCGCGCGCAGGCCGACGAGGACTTCAACGCCGTCTACCAGGCCCTGCACCGCGACCTGCTCGACGCCGGGGAGGTCTTCTGGAACCAGACCACGCCCACCGGCACCGCCCTCGACGAGATGTCGCTCCACGAGTGGATCGAGAGCCGGGTCCCCGGCGGGCACTCCGCACCGCTCGGCAGGTTCTTCGACGTCGCCTACAACGTCGAGTACGGCGCCGACACCACCGACCAGTCCGCGCTCGCCCTGGTGCTGCTCATGGGCTACCAGACCAATCCGGGCCACTTCAACATCTGGGGCCTGTCCAACGAGCGCTACCACGTGGTCGGCGGCAACGACCGGCTGCCGAACGCCGTCGCCGGGGCCCTCGCGCCCGGCACCCTGCGCATGGGCTGGTCGCTCGACGCCGTACGGGCCGACGCCGACGGCACCCAGACCCTCACCTTCACCGAGGCGGGCAGCACCCGGACGGTCACCGCCGACCACACGATCCTGTGCGTACCCCTGCCGGTCCTGCAGCGGCTCGACCTGAGCCGGGCCGGCTTCGACCCGCGCATGACCGACCTGCTGCGGGACGCGCGGATGGGTTACTGCACCAAGCTCAACATGCAGTTCGCCACCCGCCCCTGGCGCGGCACCGGCCCCTGGCCCGGGGTCTCCGCCGGCGACTGCTTCACCGACACCGAGGTGCAGCAGACCTGGGACACCACCAAGGTCCAGGGCGGCACCGGCGGCATCCTCATCCAGTACGGCGGCGGCAGCCTGGCCCGGTCCCTGAACCCCGCGGGGCCCTTCTCCACCGAGTCCGACCCGTACGTCCGGGACCTCGTCACCCGCTACCTGAAGGGCATCGACGCCTTCTTCCCCGGCACGTCGAAGTCGTACACCGGGCGCGCCCAGCTCTCCGCCTGGCACGAGAACCCGTACGCCCTCGGCGCCTACTCGTACTGGCCGGTGGGCTACCTCCACCGCTACGCCGGCTACGAGGGCACCGCCCAGGGCAACGTCCACATCGGCGGCGAGCACTGCTCCTACGACTTCCAGGGCTTCATGGAAGGCGGCGCCACCGAGGGCGAGCGGGCCGCCCGGGAGGTGATCGCCGCCCTCACGTAGTGGCCCTGTGCCGTCAGGCGGCGGCCGGCGCGATGTTGTGGTTGAAGCGGAAGACGTTGTCGGGGTCGAAGGCGGCCTTGACGGAGGCGAGCCGCCGGTAGTTCTCCTCCCCGAACGAGGAGACGATCCGCTGCTCGCCCTCGGCGCCGATGAAGTTCAGATACGTGGCGCCGACCGACCACGGCTGCGCGTCGGCCCGCACGTCCTGGACCCACTGCCTGGCCCGTTCGTCGTCCGCCGGGTCCTCCCAGGTCGCGAACGGGTGCACCGCCCAGGGCGCGGTACGCCACGGCTGCGGGTAGTGCGACGGTCCCGCCGCCACGGCCCCGCCCATCGCGAACACCACCTGCTGGGTGGCCGTCGGCATCGGGATCGCCGCGCCGCGCGCGCAGAAGACGTCCACGGCCACGTCCGGGAAGTCCGACAGATACTCGGCCGACCAGTAGTTCCGCAGCCCGGGCGGGTCGTCGAGCATGCACTGCAGCTCCACGTAGGGGATGTCCGAGACGAGCTCGATCACCGGCTTCAGCGCGAACAGCGGCGCCGCGAGCTCGCGGACCTCGTCGACCGGACCGGCGTACGTGAGCAGCGAGCCGCAGACCAGCTTGCCGACCAGGTCCTCGGGCACGAACGGCTCCGGCGGCGCCGGCAGGATGATGGCGCCGCCGCCCACCTCGTCCGGGGCGCCCGCCGCGATGTCCCGGTAGGTCCGCACCACCTCGCCCGCCTTGTCGGGCAGGAAGAACAGCATCACGAAACTCATCCGCGGCAGCGGGTGCAGTCGCAGTGTCAGCGAGGTCGCCACCCCGAAGTTGCCGCCCCCGCCGTGCAGGGCCCAGAACAGCTCCGGGTGCTCCTCCGCGTCCGTGTGGACGTGCTTCCCCTCGGCCGTGATCAGCTCGGCGGCCAGCAGGTTGTCGCTGGCGAGCCCGAACTTCCGCTCCAGCCAGCCCGATCCGCCGCCCAGCACGAAGCCGCCGACGCCGGTGGTGGACACCCGTCCGCCCGTGGTGGCCACGTGGAACGGCTGGCAGGCGTGGTCCAGGTGGGCCATGGTCGCCCCGCCCTCGACCCGGACGGTCATGTTCTCCGGGTCGGCGACGACCGCGTGCATCCGGCGCAGGTCCACGACCAGGGCGTCGTCGATCACCGACGAGCCGGCCACGCTGTGGCCCCCGCCGCGCACCGCGATCGGCAGCCCGGCCTCCCGGCCGAACAGGATCGCGTTGGAGACGTCCGCCGGGGTCGCGCACTGGGCGATCACCGCGGGACGCCGGTCGATCATGCCGTTGTGGACGGCCCGGGCCTCGTCGTAACCGGGGTCGCCGGGCGTGAGCACCTCACCCGCCAGATCCTCGCGAAGGCCCGACAGGGCACTGTCCGGAACGGTCGTGGTCTGGGGAGCCATGGGAGTGCCCCCCTTTCGTGACGGAGGGGGGACAGGACAATCTCATCGTAGGTCCGGCCCCCCGAGCGCGCCCCTCAGCCGCCGTGCGCCCCGCTGGCCGCCGTACGCCGCGCTAACCCCCGTACGCCCCGCTCGCCGTCAGCCGCAGGGCCGTGTCGATCAGCGGGACGTGGCTGAAGGCCTGCGGGAAGTTGCCGACCTGGCGCTGGAGGCGGGCGTCCCACTCCTCGGCCAGCAGGCCCAGGTCGTTGCGCAGCGAGAGCAGCTTCTCGAAGAGCTTGCGGGCCTCGTCGACGCGGCCGATCATCGCCAGGTCGTCGGCCAGCCAGAAGGAACAGGCGAGGAACGCGCCCTCGTCGCCCTCCAGGCCGTCCACGCCCGCCTCCTCGCCGGCCGTCGGGTAGCGCAGCACGAACCCGTCCTCGGTGGACAGCTCCCGCTGGATCGCCTCGATCGTGCCGATGACGCGCTTGTCGTCCGGCGGCAGGAAGCCCATCTGCGGGATCAGCAGCAGCGAGGCGTCCAGCTCCTGCGAGCCGTAGGACTGGGTGAAGGTGTTGCGCTCCTTGTCGTAGCCCTTCTCGCAGACGTCCCGGTGGATCTCGTCGCGCAGCTCGCGCCACCGCTCCAGCGGGCCGTCCGCGTCGCCGGACTCGATCAGCTTGATCGTGCGGTCCACCGCCACCCAGGCCATCACCTTGGAGTGGGTGAAGTGGCGGCGGGGGCCGCGCACCTCCCAGATGCCCTCGTCGGGCTGGTCCCAGTTCTTCTCCAGGTAGTTGATCAGCTTGATCTGGAGGAGCGAGGCGTAGTCGTTGCGGGACAGGCCCGTCATGTGCGCCAGGTGCAGGGCCTCGGTGACCTCGCCGTACACGTCCAGCTGGAGCTGGTTCGCCGCGCCGTTGCCGACCCGGACCGGGCCGGAGTTCTCGTACCCCGGCAGCCAGTCCAGCTCCGCCTCGCCGAGCTCCCGCTCGCCCGCGATGCCGTACATGATCTGCAGGTTCTCCGGGTCGCCGGCCACCGCGCGCAGCAGCCAGTCCCGCCAGGCGCGGGCCTCCTCGCGGTAGCCGGTGCGCAGCATCGAGGAGAGGGTGATCGCCGCGTCCCGCAGCCAGGTGTAGCGGTAGTCCCAGTTCCGCACGCCGCCGATCTCCTCCGGCAGCGAGGTGGTCGGCGCGGCCACGATCCCGCCGGTCGGCGCGTACGTCAGCGCCTTCAGGGTGATCAGCGAGCGGACCACCGCCTCCCGGTAGGGGCCGTGGTACGTGCAGTGCTCCACCCACTCGCGCCAGAACTCGACCGTCGCCTCCAGCGAGCCCTCCGGGTCCGGCAGCGGCGGCGCCTCCTTGTGCGAGGGCTGCCAGGAGAGCGTGAAGGTGATCCGGTCACCGGGCGTGACGGTGAACTCGGAGTACGTGGTGAGGTCCTTGCCGTGCGTCTCGGCGTCCGCGTCCAGCCACACCGAGTCCGGCCCGGCGACGGCCACCGTGCGTTCGCCCACCTTGTGCACCCAGGGCACCACCCGCCCGTAGCTGAACCGCATCCGCAGCGAGGAGCGCATCCGCACCCGGCCGCTGACCCCCTCGACGATCCGGATCAGCTGCGGCGCACCGTCACGCGGGGGCATGAAATCGGTCACCCGGACGGTTCCGCGCGGGGTGTCCCACTCGGACTCCAGGACGAGCGAGTCGCCCCGGTAGCGGCGGCGGTCGGCGGGGGCCGCGGGCGCGCCGTCGGGGACCGCCGGGCCGACCCGCCAGAAGCCGTGCTCCTCGGTGCCGAGCAGTCCCGCGAAGACTGCGTGCGAATCGAAGCGGGGCAGGCAGAGCCAGTCGACACTGCCGTCCCGGCAGACCAGGGCGGCGGTCTGCATGTCTCCGATGAGTGCGTAATCCTCGATGCGCCCGGCCACGTGCTTCACTCCAGATCGAACGGCCACGTCCGCCCCGCGGGGCGACGCTTACGGTCAGCGGTCAAGGGATCGTTGACGAGCTCTACGTACCGGTGACTTGGCGGGGGTGGTGCCGTGCCGGCCCGGCTCGGCAGCGCGTGTCCGAGCAGGATACGACGCACCGTGGCGACCGGCGGCGCCGATCTTGCGACGGCGCTGGGCCGATCGGGTGAATGGGTCTTGACCTCGACCGAAAACCCTCCTTGTCCTGACACGCTGCCCGTCCGCTGCCCGTCCGCTGCCCGTCCGCTGCCCGTCCGCGGCCCGGTCCGCGGCCCGGTCCGCGGCCGGGTCCGCAATCCGTCCCGGTCCCGTCCACGGTCCAGGGACCGCCGGCGCCGGGCACGGTGTGTCGCCGACCGTGTGCACCCGAGTGCCCCGTGTGGCCGGAAGCGGTCTCCCGATGTCGCTGATACCCTGGTACCCCGTGGACCGGTGGGAAACGGCGACAGCCGAGGACCCCGAAACCGCAGCGACGGCACCCCCCGATTCTTCCGGAGGGCACGCCGGTACGCACTTCCAGAACGCGACCACGGGAGCCCCCTCTTGGCGATGCCGCCCAACACCACGACGACCAAGCACATCTTCGTCACCGGGGGTGTCGCCTCCTCCCTCGGCAAGGGCCTGACCGCCTCCAGCCTGGGTGCGCTCCTCAAGGCCCGGGGCCTGCGGGTCACGATGCAGAAGCTCGACCCGTACCTGAACGTCGACCCCGGCACGATGAACCCCTTCCAGCACGGCGAGGTGTTCGTCACCAACGACGGCGCCGAGACCGACCTGGACATCGGCCACTACGAGCGCTTCCTCGACGTCGACCTCGACGGCTCGGCCAACGTCACCACCGGCCAGGTCTACTCGCAGGTCATCGCCAAGGAGCGGCGCGGCGAGTACCTCGGCGACACCGTGCAGGTCATCCCGCACATCACCAACGAGATCAAGTCCCGGATCCGCCGCATGGCGACCGACGACGTCGACGTCGTCATCACCGAGGTCGGCGGCACCGTCGGCGACATCGAGTCGCTGCCGTTTCTGGAGACCGTCCGCCAGGTGCGCCACGAGGTCGGCCGCGACAACGTCTTCGTCGTGCACATCTCGCTGCTGCCGTACATCGGCCCCTCCGGCGAGCTGAAGACCAAGCCGACCCAGCACTCGGTCGCCGCCCTGCGCAACATCGGCATCCAGCCCGACGCGATCGTGCTGCGCGCCGACCGCGAGGTCCCGACCGCCATCAAGCGCAAGATCTCGCTGATGTGCGACGTCGACGAGGCCGCCGTGGTCGCCGCCATCGACGCCAAGTCGATCTACGACATCCCGAAGGTGCTGCACTCCGAGGGCCTGGACGCCTATGTCGTCCGCAAGCTCGACCTGCCCTTCCGCGACGTGGACTGGACCGTCTGGGAGGACCTCCTGGACCGTGTCCACAACCCCGACCACGAGGTCACCGTCGCGCTCGTCGGCAAGTACATCGACCTGCCCGACGCCTACCTGTCGGTGACCGAGGCCATGCGCGCCGGCGGCTTCGCCAACAAGGCCCGGGTCAAGGTCAAGTGGGTCACCTCCGACGACTGCAAGACCCCGGCCGGCGCCGAGCAGCAGCTCGCCGACTGCGACGCGATCCTCATCCCGGGCGGCTTCGGCGACCGCGGTGTGGCCGGCAAGGTCGGCGCCATCCGCTACGCCCGTGAGAACAAGGTGCCGCTGCTCGGCATCTGCCTGGGCCTGCAGTGCATCGTGATCGAGGCCGCGCGCAACCTCGCCGACATCCCCGAGGCCAACTCCACCGAGTTCGACCCGGCCACCGCGCACCCCGTCGTCTCCACGATGGAGGAGCAGCTGGCGTACGTCGAGGGCGCCGGCGACCTGGGCGGAACGATGCGCCTGGGCCTCTACCCGGCCAAGCTCGCCGAGGGCTCGGTGGTCCGCGAGACCTACGCGGACGAGCCGTACGTCGAGGAGCGCCACCGTCACCGCTACGAGGTGAACAACGCGTACCGCGCGGAGCTGGAGAAGAAGGCCGGTCTGGTCTTCTCCGGCACCTCCCCGGACAACAAGCTCGTCGAGTTCGTCGAGTACCCGAAGGACGTGCACCCCTACCTGGTCGCCACCCAGGCGCACCCGGAGCTCAAGTCCCGCCCGACCCGCCCGCACCCGCTGTTCGCCGGCCTGGTGAAGGCGGCCGTCGAGCGCAAGACGGGCCGGTCCGCGAAGTAGATCACCGGTGTCAGCACTGCCGTTAACGTTGCCGGGGTACGGGTCCGCTTTCGGACGCGTACCCCGGTTTTCGTACGAGAGGACTCCTGATGCAGGTGCAGGACACCCCGGAGGAGTGGCGGGTCACCGCCACCACCACCCCCTTCACGGGCAAGAAGACGAGTGTCCGCACGGACGAGGTGGTCATGCCGGACGGTTCGGTCGCCCGCCGCGACTACCAGGTCCACCCCGGCTCGGTCGCGGTCGTCGCCCTCGACGAGCAGGACCGGGTGCTGCTGCTCAAGCAGTACCGGCACCCGGTGCGGCAGAAGCTGTGGGAGATCCCGGCCGGCCTGCTCGACGTGCCCGGCGAGAACCCGCTGCACGCCGCCCAGCGCGAGCTGTACGAGGAGGCCCACGTCAAGGCCGGGGACTGGCGGGTCCTCACCGACGTCTACACCACGCCCGGCGGCTGCGACGAGGCCGTCCGCATCTTCCTGGCCCGCGACCTCGCCGAGGCGGAGGGGGAGCGGTACGAGGTCTCCGAGGAGGAGGCCGACATGGAGTTCGCCCGCGTCCCGCTCGACGAGCTGGTCCGCGGCGTGCTCGCGGGCGAGCTGCACAACAACTGCCTGGTGGTGGGCGTCCTCTCACTGCTGGCGGCCCGCACCGCCGACGGCCTGGACGCCCTGCGCCCGGCGGACGCGGAGTGGCCGGCCCGGCCGTTCGAGGCATAGCCGGTACGGAGGGGGCGGGGGAGCGGCGGCGGGCGGGTCCGGCGCCGGACGACCGGTCCGACAATCCACTGATCCGATCGGGCGATTCGTCCGCCGCGCTCCGCCGGGTCCGGCGCACCGGCTGAACTACGCTCGTGATCGCCCGTGCGGAGCCTCCACGCGGGATCGGCTCGTGCGCAGGTGGACGGGAGCGTGGCCCGTGACGGATCAGGCGGTTGGGGGTCCCCCCGGGCGAAGTCCGGGGGAGGTCGGCGCCTCGCGGTTCTACGGTCGCCAGCGGGAGCTGAAGGCGCTGCGGGCCGACATCGAACGCACCGGTCTCGACACCCTCACCGGCCGCAAGGCGCCCCGCGCCCGGGTCCTGCTCATCGCGGGCAAGCCCGGCTCGGGGCGGACCGCGCTCGCCGAGGAGCTCGTCGGCGGGCTCGCCGCCGAGTACCCCGGCGGGGTGTTCCGGACTCGGCTCACGGAGTCCGGCGGCGACCCCGTCCCCACCGCCCGCGCCGCCCGGGAACTGCTCGCCGCGCTCGGCGTCGAGGAGCCGCCGGGCGCCGCCGAGGACGAGCTGACCGCGCTGGTCCGCACCGCCTTCACCGGCCGCCGGGCGCTGCTGCTGCTCGACGACGCCGTGGACGCCGAGCAGGTCGACCCGCTGCTTCCGGACAACCCCGACACCCTGGTGGTCGGCGTGGCCCGCGGCCCGCTCACCGGCATCCCGGACGTGCGGCCCTGCACGGTCGGCGGCCTCGACCCCAAGTCGGCCATCGAACTGCTCACCGCCTTCACCGGCTCCGTCCGCGTCACCGTCGACCCGCAGGCCGCCGAGAGCCTGGCCGAGGAGTGCGGCGGACTGCCCGCCGCCCTGGTCCTGGCCGGCGGCTGGCTCGCCGCCCGGCCCAAGGCCTCGGTCGCCGACCTCGCCAAGCGGCTGCGCGCACTGACCGGCGACCCGGTCGAGCGGGCCTTCGCCCTCGTGCACGAGGCGCTGCCGCAACCGGCCGCCCGGATACTGCGTCATCTGGCGCTCGCCCCGCTCGGCCGGGCCGACGCCCACACCGCCTCCGCGCTCGCCGGCTGCTCGGTGTCCGCCGCCGCGACCACCCTCGCGGACTTCGCCGCGCTGGGTCTCGTGCGGGAGGTGCCCGGCGGGGACGGACAGTACGAGGTGGGCGGGCACCTGGTGCCGCTGCTGCGCGAGCGGCTGGCCGAGCTCGACCGGCCGGCCGAGGTGCAGCTGGCCCGGGCCCGGATGCTGGAGCGGACCGTGCGGCTGCTGCAGTCCGCCCGGGCCGTCACCGAACCCGAGGGCTCCCCGGCCCGCCGCAAGCTCGCCGGGCTGCCCCGCGCGCTGCGCTTCCCGAACACGGCGACCGCCCGGGCCTGGCTGGAAAGCCGGCGGCCGGTGCTGCTCGCCGCGGCCCGCCTCGCCGTCGCCGACGGGGAGCTCGACACCCTGGCCCGGCGGCTGATCGCGGCCCTGGTCCGGGCGCTCACCGCGCACCGGGGCGCCGAGGCCGCCGCCCCCGACCTCTACGGGCTGCACCGCCTCGTCCTGGATGTCGCCGAGCGGCGCGGGCTGCACCGGGAGCAAGCCGCGGCCCTGCTCAACCTGGCCGACCTGGACGCCAGAACCGGACGTACCGAGGACGCTCTGCAACGATATCGGTCGGCATTGGATGCCGGAAGACGAGCAAATGATCCGTATGCCACCGGCCGCGCAATGGAATCCGTAGGCGGCGCCTATCAGGAGCTGGGGGACTGGCAGCGGGCCGGCGACTGGTACGGGCGTGCCCTCGCCCAGCGCCTCGCCCGCGACGAGCGCGCCGACCAGGCCCGGCTCTACGGCCGGCTCGGCGCGGTGCACACCTACGCGGGCCGCTACGGAGAGGCGCTGCGCAACTGGCGCGCCGCCGCCGCGGGCTACCGGCGACTGGCCGATCTCCCCGGCCACGCACGGGCGTTGAGCGAGGCCGCCCGGGTCCAGGAGTACGCGGGCCGGCCCGAGGAGAGCCTGCGGACCTGCGAGGAGGCGGTCGAGTGGGCCCGCCGCGCCCAGGACGTACGGCTGCAGGCGGCGCTCCAGCTCAGGCTGGCCGACACCCTGGACCGGCTCGGCGACCCCGCCGCCGCCCGGTTGCACCGGTCCGCGGCCGAAAGACTCCTTGGAAGCGACTCCTCCGCCTACGAAATCCGCAGTGCTTCTGAAGAAGATTAGTGCTTTGCAAGGCTAGACAGCGGGAACTCCTTCATTAGACTGGTTGCGCCGCGATCGACCGCGGTCTGTCCCGGTGCGCGGTAGTGCATCCGGGTATGTATCGCAGTGCACCCCCGTTTCCCCCGATTCAAGGACCGTGATCGACGATGAAGGTCGGCATCCCCCGCGAGGTCAAGAACAACGAGTTCCGCGTGGCCATCACCCCCGCCGGTGTCCACGAGCTCGTCCGCAACGGACACCAGGTCTTCGTCGAGCAGAACGCCGGTGTGGGCTCCTCGATCACGGACGAGGAGTACGTCTCGGCCGGCGCCGAGATCCTCGCCACCGCCGACGAGGTCTGGGCCACCGCGGACCTGCTGCTCAAGGTCAAGGAGCCGATCGCGGAGGAGTACCACCGCCTCCGCAAGGACCAGACCCTCTTCACCTACCTGCACCTCGCCGCCTCCAAGGAGTGCACCGACGCGCTCCTGGAGTCCGGCACCACCGCCATCGCCTACGAGACGGTCGAGACCGCCAACCGCGCGCTCCCGCTGCTCGCCCCGATGTCCGAGGTCGCGGGCCGCCTGGCCCCGCAGGTCGGCGCCTACCACCTGATGCGCTCGGCCGGCGGCCGCGGCGTGCTCCCCGGCGGCGTCCCCGGCACCCACGCCGGCGAGTGCGTGGTCATCGGCGGCGGCGTCTCCGGCTGGAACGCCGTGCAGATCGCCATCGGCCTGGGCTTCCACGTGACCCTGCTCGACAGGGACATCAACAAGCTTCGCGAGGCCGACAAGATCTTCGGCACCAAGGTCAAGACGATCGTCTCCAACGCCTTCGAGCTGGAGAAGGCCGTCGTCGAGGCCGACCTCGTCGTGGGCGCCGTCCTCATCCCGGGCGCCAAGGCCCCGAAGCTGGTCACCAACGAGCTCGTCGCCAAGATGAAGCCCGGAAGTGTCCTTGTCGACATCGCCATCGACCAGGGCGGCTGCTTCGAGGACTCCCACCCGACCACCCACGCCGAGCCGACCTTCCAGGTCCACAACTCGGTCTTCTACTGCGTCGCCAACATGCCCGGCGCGGTCCCGAACACCTCCACCTACGCCCTCACCAACGCCACGCTGCCCTACATCGTGTCGCTGGCGAACAACGGCTGGGTCGAGGCGCTGCGCCGCGACGCCGCTCTCGCCAAGGGTCTCAACACCCATGAGGGCAAGGTCGTCTACAAGGAGGTCGCCGAGGCGCACGGCTACGAGCACGTCGAGCTGGCGAGCCTCCTGGGCTGATCGGACGGACGGCTGTCAACATCCGCCGTCAACCCCGCACGCCGGGCCGGACCTTGTCGAGCAAGGTCCGGCCCGATGTGTGTCCGGCCACGTTCCGACGCCCGGTCAACTCGCCTCGAACGTAACTCTTTAACCGTTTCGCGCACCCCTGAAACGTACGGTTCCCTGTCTGCGCACCCTTGACAGCGGGGTGTTCGGTTGCCGACACATCGGGCCGGGTCCGGCGGATTGTGTTGCTGCGGAGCGGTGACACGCCATAGAGTCGCCAACCGTCGGCATGGTGCCACGCTGACCTATCGATAAATGTTCCTGGTCAATCCAAGGAGGTAAGACGACTTGTGAATGAGTCGACATTTACTCCCGAGGGTGCCCGGCCAGGAGCCCCGATCGGCTCCGTCGCGGTGCGGACCTTCGCGACGCACCAGACCATGACGCCAGCCCATACGATGAAGATGACGGACGGCCTACACGTGAACGCCACGGCCGGCAACGAGATGGGCCGAGAGTCCACCCACTTCGCCGCCTTTGACGAGGTGCCCGAGGGGCACTTCTACGACCCCGACGCCGAGTACGAGCCCGATCCGGAGTACGCGGCCACCCTCGCACCCGACGCTGCCCGCCAGCGCCGCGAGCGGATCGGCCCCACCGGACGGCCCCTGCCGTACTTCCCGATCCCGGGCCCGCTGACCGACCACGGACCCGCGAAGATCATCGCGATGTGCAACCAGAAGGGCGGCGTCGGCAAGACCACGTCGACCATCAACCTGGGCGCCGCGCTCGCCGAGTACGGACGGCGGGTGCTGCTCGTCGACTTCGACCCGCAGGGAGCCCTGTCGGTCGGCCTCGGCGTGAACCCCATGGAGCTCGACCTCACCGTCTACAACCTGCTCATGGAGCGGGGCATGTCGGCCGACGAGGTGCTGCTCAAGACCGCGGTCCCCAACATGGACCTGCTGCCGAGCAACATCGACCTGTCGGCGGCCGAGGTCCAGCTGGTCTCCGAGGTCGCGCGCGAGTCCACGCTGCAGCGCGCCCTGAAGCCGCTGATGAACGACTACGACTACATCGTGATCGACTGTCAGCCCTCGCTCGGCCTGCTCACCGTCAACGCCCTGACGGCCGCTCACAAGGTCATCGTGCCGCTGGAGTGCGAGTTCTTCGCGCTGCGCGGCGTGGCGCTGCTCACCGAGACGATCGAGAAGGTCCAGGAGCGGCTCAACCCCGAGCTGGAGCTCGACGGCATCCTCGCCACGATGTACGACTCGCGGACGGTGCACTCGCGCGAGGTGCTCGCGCGCGTCGTCGAGGCCTTCGACGACCACGTGTACCACACGGTGATCGGCCGGACCGTGCGCTTCCCGGAGACCACCGTCGCCGGCGAGCCCATCACCACGTACGCCTCGAACAGTGTGGGCGCCGCGGCCTACCGTCAGCTCGCCAGGGAGGTGCTCGCCCGGTGTCACGCCGAGTGAGTCTGCCCGGCGCCGACGAGCTGTTCCGTACGACCGGGGGCATGGGGCTGCAGTCCTCCTCGCCGCGCCGGACCGTTCCACCGCCGGCCGGCGAGAGCGACTCGGCCGCGGCCGGGGGCGCTCCGGCGGAGGGATCCGCCGAGCACGCGGCGGCCGACGCGGAGCCGACGGAGCCGCGCGCCCGGACGGCGGACCCGAAGGCCGCGGCTCCGGCCGCCCCCGCCGCCGCCACCCCGGCCCAGGCCCGGCGGCGCGCCCGCGCCGCCAACCGGCGCCCCAGCGGGCGCGAGCGCCACGACGAGAAGATCACGGTCTACGTCTCCGCCGAGGAGCTGATGGACCTGGAGCACGCGCGCCTGGTGCTGCGCGGCGAGCACGGCCTCGCGGTCGACCGCGGCCGCATCGTCCGCGAAGCGGTCGCGGTGGTCCTCGCGGACCTGGAGTCCCGCGGCGACGCGAGCATCCTCGTGCGCCGCCTGCGCGGCCGCTGACGGTAGCCTGCGGAGCTGCCGCACCCCCGCTCCACCAGGACCCCGATGCCCCCTCCCTCTGACGAAACGTCCCGCCCGCCCCGCCGCCGCGCCCTGGGGCGCGGGCCGGGGACGGGGCCGGCGGCCGCGAGGCCGGTGCCGGTGGTGCCGGACCCGGTGGTCGAGCCCGAGCCCGAGATCGTACGGGTGGAGCCGGCGCCGGAGGCCGTACCGGAGCCTGAGGCTGAGCCTGAGGTCGTACGGGAGCCCGAGGTCGTACGGGAGCCCGAGGTCGTACGGGAGCCTGAGGCCGTACGAGCCGAGCCCGAGGCCCCCGAGTCCCCAAAGCCCGCTCCCGAGCCGTCCGAGGCCGGTGACGGGCGCTTCACCGTGCGTCTGGCGAACTTCGAGGGCCCGTTCGATCTGCTACTCCAGCTGATCGCCAAGCACAAGATGGACGTCACCGAGGTCGCCCTGTCCAAGGTGACCGACGAGTTCATGGCGCACATCCGTGCCATGGGGCCCGACTGGGACCTCGACCAGACCACCGAGTTCCTGGTGGTCGCGGCGACGCTGCTCGACCTGAAGGCCGCGCGGCTGCTGCCCGCCGCCGAGGTCGAGGACGAGGCGGACCTCGCGCTCCTGGAGGCCCGGGACCTGCTCTTCGCCCGGCTGCTGCAGTACCGCGCGTACAAGCGGATCGCGGAGATCCTCGCCGAGCGCTGGGAGAGCGAGGGCCGGCGGTATCCGCGGACCGTCGGTCTGGAGCCGCACCACGCCGAGCTGCTGCCCGAGGTCGTCATCTCCATCGGCGCCGAGGGCTTCGCCAGGCTGGCCGTGAAGGCCATGCAGCCCAAGGCCAAGCCGCAGGTGTACGTCGACCACATCCACGCCCCGCTGGTGAGCGTGCGCGAGCAGGCGGGCATCGTGGTCGCGCTGCTGCGCGAGCGCGGCACCATGAGCTTCCGCGAGCTGGTGGCCGGCACCGACGACACCCTGACCGTCGTCGCGCGCTTCCTGGCCCTCCTGGAGCTCTACCGGGAGAAGGCCGTCGCCCTCGACCAGGAGACCGCCCTCGGGGACCTGACCGTGTCCTGGACGGGCGGGGAGGACACGTCCGCGGCCGCCGCCGTCACCGATGAATTCGACCAGGAGGCCGCATCGTGAACGATCACGACCTCAAGCCCGCTCTCGAAGCCGTCCTCATGGTCGTCGACGAGCCCGTCACCGAGGAGCGGCTCGCCAAGGCCCTCGACCGCACCCCGCGCGAGGTCGCGCTCGCCCTGCGCGAGCTCGCCGACGAGTACGCCGTCCAGGGCCGCGGCTTCGAGCTGCGGGTGGTCGCGGGCGGCTGGCGCTACTACACCCGCGCCGAGCACGCCGCCGCCGTCGAGGCCTTCGTCCTGGACGGGCAGCAGGCCCGGCTCACCCAGGCGGCCCTGGAGACCCTGGCGGTCGTCGCGTACCGCCAGCCGGTCAGCCGGTCCCGGGTCTCCGCGGTGCGCGGAGTGAACTGCGACGGGGTCATGCGGACCCTCCTCCAGCGTGGTCTGGTGGAGGAGGCGGGCGCGGAACCCGAAACAGGTGCGATCCTGTACAGGACGACGAACTACTTCCTGGAGCGGATGGGCCTGCGCGGCCTGGACGAGCTCCCGGAGCTCGCGCCCTTCCTGCCCGAGGCGGAAGCGGTGGAGGCGGACTCCCTGGAAGGCGTCCCGTCGTTCGACCCCGACGCAGACGACGGCGCCGGGCACGCAGACGAGACAACGGAAGTTTGATGCGAAGCAGCAGCGGCAGGAACAGCGGAAACAACGGCGGGAGCCGTGGTGCCAAGAGCGGCGGCCGCGGCAACTACCGGGGCGCGGGGAACAACCGCGACGAGCGCGGCGGCCAGGGCCGTCCGGGCGGCCAGGGCGGCCAGAGCCGAGGCGGCCAGGGCGGCGGCCAAGGCGGTCAGGGAGCCGCCCGTCCGCGCCGGCCCCGCCCCGAGGACCGCCAGTACGACGTGGACATGCCCTCGTCCGGCGGCGGTGCCCCGAAGCGCGGGCGCGGCGACGCGGCCCGCGGCGGCGCCAAGGGCGGCCCCAAGCAGTCCCCGAAGCGCGGCGGCGGCCGCACGGCGCCGGCCCGCTCGCGCGAGTACGAGGCCCGCGCGGAGGAGCGCAACCGCGAGCGGTACGCGAACAAGCCCCAGATCAAGACCCCGAAGACCTTCCCGGGCGCCGAGCAGGAGGGCGAGCGGCTGCAGAAGGTCCTCGCCCGCGCCGGCTACGGCTCGCGGCGCGCCTGCGAGGAGCTCGTCGAGCAGGCCCGCGTCGAGGTCAACGGCGAGATCGTCCTGGAGCAGGGCCTGCGGGTGAAGGACTCCGACGAGATCCGCGTCGACGGCCTGACGGTCGCGACGCAGTCGTACCAGTTCTTCGCGCTGAACAAGCCCGAGGGCGTCGTCTCCACGATGGAGGACCCCGACGGCCGCCAGTGCCTGGGCGACTACGTCACCAACCGTGAGACCCGGCTGTTCCACGTCGGCCGGCTCGACACGGAGACCGAGGGCATCATCCTGCTCACCAACCACGGCGAGCTGGCCCACCGACTCACCCACCCCAGGTACGGCGTGAAGAAGACCTACCTGGCCGCCATCACCGGCCCGCTGCCCCGCGAGGTCGGCAAGCGGCTCAAGGACGGCATCGAGCTGGAGGACGGCTACGCGCGCGCCGACCACTTCCGGGTCGTCGAGCAGACCGGCAAGAACTACCTGGTCGAGGTCGTGCTGCACGAGGGCCGCAAGCACATCGTGCGCCGGATGCTCGCCGAGGCGGGCTTCCCGGTCGAGAAGCTGGTGCGTACGGCCTTCGGCCCGATCACCCTGGGCGACCAGAAGTCGGGCTGGCTGCGCCGGCTCAGCAACACCGAGGTCGGCATGCTGATGAAGGAAGTCGGCCTGTAGCCGTACCCGGCTCGGAGAGACGAGAGGCCCGTGACCGCCCGCAAGGCGGTCACGGGCCTTTGCCGTTCCCCTGTGCCCCCCCGCTTTCGTACTTGTGGTCGAGCCCCGCCGCCATTTATAGTCAAGATGACTCTTAAATCTTGGGGGAGGCGAGGATGAGTCTCGCGAACGTCCTGGAACCGTTGCAGCAGCCGCTGTTCACGCTGCTCGACACCCCGGTCAGCTGGACCGAGGTGCTCGGCTTCGGCAGCGGGGCGCTCTGCGTCTGGCTCGTCGCCCGCCAGCACCTCGCGAACTGGCCGATCGGCATCGCCAACAACCTGTTCTTCGTCCTGCTCTTCACCCAGAGCGGGCTCTACGCCGATGCCGGCCTCCAGATCGTCTTCATCGCCCTCGCCGCGTACGGCTGGTGGACCTGGACCCACGGGGGTGGCCCGGGCTCCGACACCCTGCCGGTACGGCGCACCAGCCGTACCGAATGGACCTGGCTGCTCGCGGCGGGGGCGGTGGGGACCCTCGCCCTCACCCTGCTCCTCGACCGGGCCACGGACTCGACCGTCCCCTTCTGGGACGCGCTCACCACCGCCCTGTCCCTGACGGCCACCTACGGGCAGTGCCGAAAGCGTCTGGAGTCGTGGTGGCTCTGGATCGCCGCGGACGTCGTCTACGTGCCGCTGTACGCGTACAAGGAGCTCTACCTGACCTCCCTGCTGTACGTCGGCTTCATGACCCTCTGCGTCCTCGGTCTGCGCGGCTGGACCCGCGACCTGGCCGCCGCGCCGCGTCCGCTGGAGGCCACGGCATGACCGCCGACCGCCGCTACGGCCACGGGCTCGTCCTCGGCAAGTTCTATCCGCCGCACGCGGGCCACCACCACCTGGTGCGCACCGCGCGCGAGCGCTGCGAACGCCTCACCGTCCTCGTCTGCGCCTCCTCCGTCGAATCCGTGCCGCTCGCCGACCGGGTCGCCTGGATGCGCGAGGTCCACCCCGACGCGCTCGTCGTCGGCGCCGTCGACGACGTCCCCGTCGACCTGCACGACCCCGATGTGTGGGACGCCCACATGAAGATCTTCCGGGCGGCCGTACCCGAGCCCGTCGACGCGGTCTTCACCTCGGAGTCGTACGGGGAGGAGCTCGGCCGCCGCTTCGGCGCCGCGTCCGTCCTCGTCGACCCCGAGCGCGGGACCCACCCCGTCTCCGGCACCGCCGTCCGCGCCGACCCGGCCGGCTGCTGGGACCACCTCGCCGCGCCCGTACGGGCCGCCCTCACCCGCCGGGTCGTCGTCCTCGGCGCCGAGTCCACCGGCACCACCACCATGGCCCGCGCCCTCGCCGACCACTACCGGCGGCGCGGCGGGGTCTGGGCCCGCACCCGCTGGGTGCCCGAGTACGGGCGCGAGTACAGCGAGCTGAAACTCGCCGAGCTGCGCGCCGAGCGCCCCGGCGCCGACTGGTCCGACGTCGCCTTCCACTCCGCCGACTTCCCCGTCATCGCGCTCCGCCAGGCCGAGCTGGAGGAGGAGGCCGCCCGCGACGGCTCGCCCGTCCTCTTCTGCGACACCGACGCCTTCGCCACCACCATCTGGCACGAGCGCTACATGGGTACGAGCAGCCCCGGCACCGGCGAGATAGCCGCCCGCGGCCGTCAGCACCTCTGGCTGCTCACCGACCACCGTGGCGTCGCCTTCGAGGACGACGGCCTGCGCGACGGCGAGCACCTGCGGCCCTGGATGACCGCGCGCTTCCTCACCCAGCTCGCCCACACCGGCCGCCGCACCGTCGTCCTCACCGGCCCGCACGAGGAACGCCTCGCGACCGCCGTCGCCGCCGTCGACGCGCTGCTCGCCGAGGGCTGGCACCTCACCGATCCTCTGCCGGAGCGCCGATGACCACCGCACACCGGGGCGACGTGGCGGGCTACGACAAGTACGCGTTCGAGCCCTTCGCCCTCACCGCCGACCTCGCCGTCCTCACCGTCCGCGAGGGCCGCCTGCACGTCCTCCTCGTCGAACGCGGCCAGGCACCCTACGCCGGTGCCTGGGCCCTGCCCGGCGGCTTCGTGCTGCCCGACGAGTCGGCCGAGCAGGCCGCGCGCCGCGAACTCGCCGAGGAGACCGGCCTGTCCGGCGACACCGCCGCCCGGCTCCACCTCGAACAGCTCCGCACCTACAGCGACCCGGACCGCGACCCGCGGATGCGGGTGGTCTCCGTCGCGTACACCGCGCTCGTCCCCGACCTGCCCGAGCCGCGCGGCGGCGGCGACGCCGCCCAGGCCCGCTGGCAGCCGTACGACACCGTCCGCGACCTGGCCTTCGACCACGACCGGATCCTCGCCGACGCCCGCGAACGGGTCGGCGCCAAACTCGAATACACCTGTCTCGCCACCGCCTTCTGCCCGCCCGAGTTCACCCTCGGCGAGCTGCGGCAGGTGTACGAGACCGTCTGGGGCGTGGCACTCGACCGCCCCAACTTCCGGCGCAAGGTCCTCGCCACCCCCGGCTTCGTCCGGCCGGTGGAGGGTCCCCCGCGCCTCACCGGCGGCCGCGGGAAGCCGGCCGCGCTCTACCGGGCGGGCGAGGCGACTGCCCTGCACCCGCCGCTGCTCCGACCGGAAGGACGATCCGCATGACGAAGAAGAGCGCCACGGGGGCGCTGGTGGGGCTGGCGCTCGGCGATGCGCTGGGCTTTCCGACGGAGTTCAACGACGTCCCGCAGATCCTCGGGAAGTTCGGCCCCTGGCGGGCCATGGAACTGCCCGTGAACCGCGGCACGGCGTACATCACCGACGACACCCAGATGACGCTCGCCTTCGCGCGGGGCATCCGCACCGCCATGGAGCGGGGACCGCTCGCGCCGCTGCGGCTGGCACGGCCGCTGCGCGAGGAGTACGTCGACTGGTACCACTCGCCGGAGAACAACCGCGCGCCCGGGCGCACCTGCATGGTCGCGTGCCACCTCCTCGACGGCGACCGGGCCTGGCAGGACGCCAGCCAGATCGGCTCCAAGGGCTGCGGCGCCAACATGCGGGTCGCACCCATCGGGCTCGTTCCCGGCCTCACCGACGAGCAGCGGTCCGGCGCCGCCCAGCTCCAGGCCGCGCTCACCCACGGGCACCCCACCGGGCTCGCCGCCTCCGACCTCACCGCGCGGGCCGTGTGGCTGCTCGCCCAGGGCGCCGACCCCACCGGCCTGGTGGGCCAGCTCCGCTCGTACGCCCTGGACAACCGCGACCGGTACCACGAGCACTGGCTCGGCGACCTGTGGACCCGCTCCCAGGACCCCGGCCCCGTGCACTTCATCCGGCGCGGCTGGGACGAGTGCCTTGCCGTCCTGGAACGCCTCGACGCCGTCCAGCGGACCGCCGACCCCGAGATCGACCCCTGCGAGTACACCGGCGACGGCTGGATCGCCGAGGAGGCCCTCGCCACCGGCCTCCTCGCCTTCCTCCTCTTCCCCGACGAGCCCGTGACCGCCCTCCGCCGCGCCGCCTGCACCCGCGGCGACTCCGACTCCATCGCGGCCCTCGCCGGCGCCTTCGCCGGCGCGCACCTGGGCGCGGACGCGTGGCCTGCGGAGTGGGTGGCGGCGGTGGAGCACCGGGACGAGCTGCTGGCGTTCGGCGCGCTCTGGGACGCGTGAGCCATGACGACGCCCACCGCCTCAGCCCCTGACGTCGACCTGACCGCCGTCGTCGCCGAGCAGCCCGACCCCCTGCTCTTCGCCACCGTCTCCGGTGCCCACCTCTACGGCTTCCCGTCCCGCGACTCCGACGTGGACCTGCGCGGAGTGCACCTGCTGCCCGTCGCCGCCCTGCTCCGGCTGCGAGAGCCGGAGGAGACCCGGACCCGCATGTGGGACCGCGACGGGACCGAGATGGACCTCGTGACCCACGACCTGCGGAAGTTCGTGCGCCTGATGCTGCGGCGCAACGGCTACGTGCTCGAACAGCTCACCTCGCCGCTGATCGCCCACACCACCGACGCGCACGCCGAGCTGCGCTCCCTCGTCCCGGACGTGCTCACCTCGTACCACGCGCACCACTACCGGGGCTTCGCCGGCACCCAGTGGCGCCTGTACGAGAAGACCGGCGAGCTGAAGCCGCTGCTCTATACCTACCGGGCCCTGCTCACCGGCATTCACCTCATGCGCTCCGGCGAGCTCCAGGCCCACCTCCCCACCCTCGCCGCCGAGGTCCCCGAGGCGCCCGCCCGCCTCGCCGGGCTCATCGCCGCCAAGGCCGCGGCCGAACACGGCGCCGCCGAGGTGTTGGAGGCCGAGGTGCGGGCGGAGGTGGAGGGACTGCACGCCGTGCTGGACGCCGCCCAGGCCGGCTCAGGGCTGGCCGACGAGCCCGTCGCCTTCGCCGCGCTCGACGACTTCGTCGTACGCGTGCGGCGGGAGCTCGCGCAGGGCTGAGGCGCGGCGGGCGCGGGTCAGGAAGTCCTCCACCCGGGCCCGGTCCGGGGCGTCCGGGAGGGGGCTCGTGGTGTGGGCGGCGTCGGCCTCGTCCTGGAGGCGGTTCATCCAGGACTCGACGCCCGCCCAGGACACCTCCCCGCGCCTGACCGCGAGCAGCCGCTCCCGCTCCCCGCTCACGTCGATCCGCAGCTCGCCGCTGCGCAGCAGGTCCCGGCAGCTCGTCAGCAGCCGCAGCAGATGCATCGCGTGCTTCCAGCGCGGCGCGCCGTACTGCCGTACGTCCGCCTCCAGCTTGCGGCGCTGCCCGGCCGCGTACCGGACGAAGGTCTCGTGCGCGCGCCGCGACAGGAACGCGCCGCGCAGTTCGAGCAGTTCGCGCCCGGTGGCGTCGGCGTGCTCGACGAGCGGGGAGTGCAGGCACTCCAGGACGTTCGGGTTGTTGCGGAGCGCCAGCTCGCAGAAGCGTTCCAGCTCCCAGCTGAACTGCTCCTCCGCCGGGCCCTCCACATGCGCGGGCGGCTTGTCGAAGCGCCAGAACAGCGGTGTCGGCGCGAGGTACACCCCGCGCCGGTCGGTGTCGCTGTCCTCGGTCGCCAGACCGAACGCGCGCGAGCCCATCACACAGGAGTAGATCGTGTGGTCGCGCACCAGTTCCTCAGGACTCATGCGCGCCAGGCTAGGTGAGCGTGATCGTTCCCGCCGACACATTGACGTCCTCGGGCGGGAGCGGGCGGGGCGCCGGGCCCGCGGCCACCGAACCGTCTGCGATCCGGTACTTCGAGCCGTGGCAGGGGCAGTCGATCGTGCCGTTCTCGACCTTGGCGACCGTGCACCCCTGGTGTGTGCAGATCGCCGAGAAGGCCTTGAACTCGCCGGCCACCGGCTGGGTGACCACGACCTTCTCGTCCTTGAAGACGGTGCCGCCGCCGACCGGGATGTCCGCGGTCCGGGCCAGCGCGCTCGGTGCCGCGGCGGGAGTCGAGGGAGCCTCGGGAGTCGAAGGAGCCTCGGTAGCCGGGGGAGCCTCGGTAGTCGAGGGCGGTGCGCTCGTCGCCGTGCCATCCGTCGTACCGCCCGGGGCGTCGTCCGAGCCGCAGCCGGAGACCAGCACCGTGGCGGCGGCGGAGCCCGCGCCGGCGGCGCGCAGGACGGTACGGCGGCTGGGCATGGCGTCAGGAGTCATGCCGTCCAGCTTGGCCGGGGAGCGTACCGAGCGGTCCGCAACACGCCTACGCCCAGGGCGTCAGCTCCCTCGCCCGGCCGTCCGCGTCCCGCCGTACCTCCAGGACCGCCGTGACCGCGGCCCGCTCGATCGGCCCGTACACATGCGGGAAGAGCCGGTCCTCGGAGCCCTCCCAGCGCACCTCCCCGCCGAGCCGTGTCTCGTCGATCACGAGCACCAGCAGCGGACCGGCAACGTCCCGGTAGTGGCCGTCGGCGATGGCGAGGGCGGCCTGCTCGTCCGGGGAGCAGTGGACGAAGCCCTCGGCGGCGAGGGAGGGCGGAGCGTAGGGGACACCGGGGTCGGCGGACCATTCGTCCAGGGGTACGACGTGCAGCAGCATCCGACAGTTGTACCGCGAGCGTGTACCGCGAGCGCCGCCCACGCTGGGTGGCGGGGCGGAGTGGTTCGGGTGACATTGGCCGTGTTCCGTATCGGAAGAAGGGCACGGTCATGGCAGGAAACGATCTCGGCAGTCTGCTCGGCGGCCTCCTCGGCGGAGGCGCCCAGGGCGGTGGCGGCGGCGCCGGCGGCAACATCCTCGGCTCGCTCCTCGGCGCGCTGACGGCCGGCAAGGGCGGCGGCGGGCAGGGCGGCTCGAACCCGCTCGGCGGGCTCCTCGACATGCTCACCAGGTCCGGTCTCGCCGACCAGGCCCAGTCCTGGGTCGGCACCGGCGACAACCAGCCCGTGAGCGGCGCTCAGATCGCCGAGGCCCTCCCCGACGAGACCCTGCAGAAGGTCGCCGCCGACGCCGGGGTGACCCCGGACCAGGCCGCGGACGAGATCGCCCGGTCCCTGCCCCAGGCGGTCGACAAGCTGTCCCCGCAGGGACAGCTGCCCAGCGGCTCCCTGGAGGACCTCATCCGCGCGCAGAAATTCTGACGCCGTCTCGGTGGGCGGGCGCCGCGGCGGTCGCTCCGGCCCGCTGACTAGGCTGGTCGGAGCACCGACGCAGGCGATGAGGGAGTGACGACGTGGCGGTACGAGCGGTCCGCGGCGCGGTCCAGCTGGAGCGGGACGAGGCCGGGCACATGCACGAGCAGGTCGAGGAGCTGCTCACCGCCGTGCTCGAACGCAACGGACTGACCGCCGACGACCTCATCAGCATCTGGTTCACGGCCACGCCCGATCTGCACAGCGACTTCCCGGCCGCGGCCGCCCGCCGCATCGGGATCGTGGACGTTCCGCTGATCTGCGCCCAGGAGCTCGACATCGAGGGTGCGATGCCGAGGGTCGTACGGCTCCTCGCGCACGTCGAGTCGGAACTGCCCAAGTCCCGGATCGCGCACGTCTACCTCGGTGCCGCGGCCGCCCTGCGCAAGGACATTGCCCAGTGAGAACCGCGCTCGTCATCGGAACCGGCCTGATCGGCACCTCGGCCGCCCTCGCGCTCGCCGGGCGCGGGGTCACCGTGCATCTGCGCGACCACGACCCGGCCCGGGCCCGTACCGCCGCCGCGCTCGGCGCCGGCACCGACGAGGCGCCCGCCGGGCCGGTCGACCTCGTGATCGTCGCCGTACCGCCCGCGCACGTCGCCGGGACCCTCGCCGCCGCCATGCGGGACGGGCTCGGCCGCGGCTACCTCGACGTGGCCAGCGTCAAGGGCGGGCCCAAGCGGGAGCTCCAGGACCTGGGCATCGACCTCACCGCGTACATCGGCACGCACCCCATGTCCGGCAAGGAGCGTTCCGGCCCGCTCGCCGCCACCGCCGACCTCTTCGAGGGCCGGCCCTGGGTGCTCACCCCCACCCGCGACACCGACACCGAGGTGCTCAACCTCGCCCTGGAGCTGGTCGCGCTGTGCCGGGCGGTGCCCGTCGTCATGGACGCCGACGCCCACGACCGGGCCGTCGCCCTCGTCTCGCACACCCCGCAGCTCGTCTCCTCGATGGTCGCGGCCCGCCTGGAGAGCGCGGACGAGACGGCGGTACGGCTCTGCGGCCAGGGCATCCGCGACGTCACCCGCATCGCCGCCTCCGACCCGCGCATGTGGGTCGAGATCCTCTCCGCCAACCCCGGGCCGGTCGCCGACGTCCTCGCGGGCGTGGCCGCCGACCTCGACGAGACGGTACGGGCGCTGCGCTCGCTGGAGTCCGAGGACGACGCCAAGCGCCGGGCCGGCGCCTCCGGCGTCGAGGACGTCCTGCGCCGCGGCAACGCCGGCCGCGCCCGCGTCCCCGGCAAGCACGGCGCCGCCCCCGCCACGTACGAGATCGTCGCCGTCCTCATCAGCGACCAGCCCGGTGAGCTGGCCCGCATCTTCGCCGATGCCGGTCGTGCGGGCGTCAACATCGAGGACGTCCGTATCGAGCACGCCACCGGCCAGCAGGCGGGTCTGGTCCAGCTCATGGTGGAGCCTTCGGCGGTTCCGGTTCTGGAGTCGTCGTTGAAGGAGCGGGGCTGGGCGCTGCGGACGGGCTGAGGGGGGCCGCCGGTGCCGGCGCGCTCGCCTGGGCGGTGCTCCTGTCGCCGGTCCGTGTCGCCTGGCCGACGACCCGCCGGACGGAGTCCGGTGCAGCCGTCCGAAGCCCGGGAGGCCCCTGGGGCCGAGCGGTGCGAGGGGGGCGGTGGATGATCCAGCCCAGCCCGGTGAGCTGGCCCGCATCTTCGCCGATGCCGGTCGTGCGGGCGTCAACATCGAGGACGTCCGTATCGAGCACGCCACCGGCCGGCAGGCGGGTCTGGTCCAGCTCATGGTGGAGCCTTCGGCGGTTCCGGTTCTGGAGTCGTCGTTGAAGGAGCGGGGCTGGGCGCTGCGGACGGGCTGAGGGGGGCCGCCGGTGCCGCCGTGCGGGGCCCCGCGGCACACTGGGCCGAACGGGTGCGGGGGACTCGGTAACCTTGGGGGAGGTCCCCGCGCGTCCGCCGGGACCTCACGCTCACCCAGGAAGGCGTTCCCCACCGTGGAAACCGTGATCGTCGCCATCGACGGCCCCTCCGGCACGGGCAAGTCGAGCACCTCGAAGGCGGTGGCCGCCAAGCTGGGGCTGAGCTACCTCGACACCGGGGCCCAGTACCGGGCCATCACCTGGTGGATGATCAGCAACGGCGTCGACGTGAACGACGCCGACGCGGTCGCCAACGCCGCCGCCAAGCCCGTCATCGTCTCCGGCACCGACCCGTCCCGCCCCACCATCACGGTGGACGGCGTCGACGCCGCCGGCCCCATCCGTACCGAGGAGGTCACCTCCAAGGTCAGCGCCGTCAGCGCCGTCCCCGAGGTGCGCTCCCTCATCACGGAGCTCCAGCGGAGCATCGCCCGGAGCGCCGAGGTCGGCATCGTCGTCGAGGGCCGGGACATCGGCACCACCGTGCTGCCGGACGCCGACCTCAAGATCTTCCTCACCGCCTCGCCCGAGGCCCGCGCCGCCCGCCGCTCCGGCGAGCTCAAGGGCGCCGACGTGGCCGCCACCCAGCAGGCCCTGATCAAGCGGGACGCGGCCGACTCCAGCCGTAAGACCTCCCCGCTCGCCAAGGCCGGCGACGCCGTCGAGGTCGACACCACCGAGCTCACCCTCGACCAGGTCATCGAGTGCGTCGTCACCCTGGTGGAGGAGAAGCGGACCGGCGCCAAGTGACCCAGCCCACCGGGCGGCCCTCAGAGAAGGGCGCCGCCGTCGGCCGGCGCATCGGCATCGGGCTGATGTACGGCTTCTGGAAGCCGCGCGTGCTCGGTGCCTGGCGGGTCCCGGCCTCCGGCCCCGTCATCCTCGCCGTCAACCACGCGCACAACATCGACGGCCCCATGCTCATGGGCACCGCCCCGCGCCCCGTGCACTTCCTGATCAAGAAGGAGGCGTTCGTCGGGCCGCTCGGCAGCTTCCTGGAGGGCATCGGGCAGCTCAAGGTCGACCGCGACTCGACCGACCGCACCGCGATAGGCAACGCCCTCGGGATCCTGGAGCAGGGCGGTGTCCTCGGGATCTTCCCCGAGGGCACCCGCGGCGAGGGCGACTTCGCCTCGCTCCGGGCCGGTCTCGCCTACTTCGCGGTCCGCAGCGGCGCGCCGATCGTCCCGGTCGCCGTCCTGGGCAGCACCGACACGCCCGGACGCCTGGTCAAGGCGCTGCCCCGGCTCCGCAGCCGCGTCGACGTCGTCTTCGGCGACCCGTTCGACGCGGGCGACGGCAGCGGCCGGCGCACCCGCAAGGCGCTGGACGAGGCGACCTTCCGCATTCAGGAACGCCTCACCGACCACCTCAAAAACGCCAGGCGCCTCACCGGGCGCTGAGCGACACTCTCAGTAGTGGGCCCCGGGGCTCGAGCCCCCGGCAACCCACCGACCACGAATGATCAAGGAACGGACTTCATGAACGACCAGCACGACCACGGGGCACTTGGCGACGCCGAGTACGCGGAGTTCATGGAGCTCGCCGCGGAAGAGGGATTCGACGTCGAGGACGTCGAGGGCGCGATCGAGGAGGCCGGGCACGGCCCGCTGCCCGTCCTCGCCGTCGTCGGCCGTCCCAATGTCGGCAAGTCGACCCTGGTGAACCGGATCATCGGCCGCCGCGAGGCCGTCGTCGAGGACCGCCCGGGCGTCACCCGCGACCGCGTCACCTACGAGGCCGAGTGGGCCGGCCGCCGCTTCAAGATCGTCGACACCGGCGGCTGGGAGCAGGACGTCCTCGGCATCGACGCCTCCGTCGCCGCCCAGGCCGAGTTCGCCATCGAGGCCGCCGACGCCTGCCTGTTCGTCGTGGACGCCACCGTCGGCGCCACCGACACCGACGAGGCCGTCGTCAAGCTGCTGCGCCGCGCGGGCAAGCCGGTCGTCCTCGCCGCCAACAAGGTCGACGGCCAGTCCGGCGAGGCCGATGCCGCCATGCTGTGGTCCCTCGGCCTCGGCGAGCCGTTCCCCGTCTCCTCGCTGCACGGCCGCGGCACCGGCGACCTCCTCGACGAGGTCCTCAAGGCCCTGCCCGAGGCCCCCGAGCAGCGCTTCGGGAGCCCCCTCGGCGGCCCGCGCCGCATCGCGCTCATCGGGCGTCCGAACGTCGGCAAGTCCTCCCTCCTCAACAAGGTCGCCGGCGAGGAGCGGGTCGTCGTCAACGAGCTGGCCGGCACCACCCGCGACCCGGTCGACGAGCTGATCGAGCTCGGCGGCGTGACCTGGAAGTTCGTCGACACCGCCGGCATCCGCAAGAAGGTGCACCTCCAGGAGGGCGCGGACTACTACGCCTCCCTGCGCACCGCCGCCGCCGTCGAGAAGGCGGAGGTGGCCGTCATCCTCATCGACACCACCGACCACATCTCGGTCCAGGACCAGCGCATCATCACGATGGCCGTCGAGTCCGGCCGCGCCATCGTCATCGCCTACAACAAGTGGGACGAGCTGGACGAGGAGCGCCGCTACTACCTGGAGCGGGAGATCGAGACCGAGATGCAGCAGGTCTCCTGGGCGCCCCGGGTCAACGTCTCGGCGAAGACCGGCCGCCACATGGAGAAGCTCGTCCCGGCCATCGAGACCGCGCTCGCCGGCTGGGAGACCCGCGTCCCCACCGGCCGCCTGAACGCCTTCCTCGGCGAGCTGGTCGCGGCCCACCCGCACCCGATCCGCGGCGGCAAGCAGCCCCGCATCCTCTTCGGCACGCAGGCCGGCACCAAGCCGCCCCGCTTCGTGCTCTTCGCCTCCGGCTTCCTGGAGGCCGGCTACCGCCGCTTCGTCGAGCGCCGGCTGCGCGAGGAGTTCGGCTTCGAGGGCACCCCGATCCACATCTCGGTGCGGGTGCGCGAGAAGCGCGGCAAGAAGAAGTAGGGCCTTGTGAGGCCTTGTACGACAGCGGCCGGGGGCCGGGGCGATCTCGCCCCGGCCCCCGGCCGTGTCTCCGCCCCTCGCGGAACGCCCTACGGAACGGCCCGCCGGCCCGGCGGCAGCGCGTACGCGGACCAGCCGCCGGTCTGATGACCGTGCCGGGCGTACTGGCCGCTCTGCCCCGGCAGCCGATGCGTGCCGAGCGTGCCGAAGCCCCGGAAGCCCAGTTCCTCCTCGCCGCTGCGGTCGCCCGGCAACGAGCGGAACGACCGGCGGTACTCGGAGTACAGGGCGTCGTAGATCGGAGTCGCCGAGAAGCCCGTGGAGGTCCCCGGGAAGCCCGTCGAGCCGGCCGTGCCGGCCGTGCCGTCGTGCGCCGGGCGCATCGACGGGATCGGGCTCGGGACCGGACCCGGCACCGGACTCGGTACCGGGCTCGGGTACTGCTGGCGGAAAGGGTCGTATGCGTGCACATAGGTGCCAACGACCCCGCCGTCCGCGAGATGCGGGCGGCGCTCCTCGGAAAGCGGCGCCCGCGGGCGCGGCACGGTCGGTGTCCCCGGCCCGCGGACCGGTTCCAGCGGCCCCAGTGGGCCGAGCGAGTCCTGTGGCCGCCCTATGCCCGCGGGTCGCGCCTCGTCCCTCACGTGCCGGCCAGCGGCATCGCGGCGGCCACCAGACGCCCGTTGGCCGCGGCCTTCTCCAGCGCGTCGCGCAGCAGGTCCTCGCGCGGCTGCTGCCCGATCGAACCGACCGGCGCGGCGAACACGAGCACCGTGTGCGACTTGTTCGCCGCGGCCCGCCAGCCTTCGGTGACCTGGAGCGGCTGGTGCGCCTGCCACCAGGCGGCCTGGCCCGCGCCGCCCGGTCCCGGCTGCAGCACCGAGTGCAGCTGGCCCATCGCGACCAGGACCGACCAGCCGGGCAGCGGGGCCGGCTTCTGGTTGACGTCGGCGACCGGCTGGAAGCCCTGCTCGACGAGGAGCGGCAGGAACTCGTCGGTCAGCCCCTCCGAACCGGGCCGGGCGACCGGCGCGGTCGGCTCCACCACGAGCGCCGGGTGCAGCTCGCCCTCGATCAGCACCAGACCGCTGGTCACCCCGAGCACCGCCTGCTCGGGGTTGGCGGCGGCGAGGGAGTCGGCGGCGTCGGCCGCCGTGATGGAGGCGACGGCACCCTGCAGCTGCTCCTCGGCGACCCGGACGACCTGGGACGGGATGCAGCTGGCGTGGGCGAAGGCGAGGACGGCGGTCTCCTCGCCGACGAACAGCACCGTGCTGGTGCGCTCCTGCTCCGAGTCGCCCGGGGTCCGGCAGGAGGTGCAGTCGTAGCTGCCCGGGGCGTTGTCGCCGGCGAGCAGCCGGTCGGCTTCTTCGTCGCCGATCTCGGCGCGTACGTCCTCGCTGACGTCGAGCATGCGCGGCACGGGGGGCTCCCTGGACTCGTTGCGTGCGACGACGGGCGGTTCCCGGCCGTCTCATGCCGAGTTCAACGGGGAAGACTCGCCGGGGGTCACGCGTCGGGGCCGACAACTTGTTTGAGGAGCGGCGGCAGTGGCCGTGCCGCCGACCGGGTGGCATGTGAACGCTGTTCCGCGCGGCACCGGCCCGGCGTTCGAAACCGCTGCCTAGCCTGCCCCGATGTCGAAGATCCGATATTGGACGGCCGGTGCCGTGCTGGCCGCCGCCACCGCCCTGCTGTCCCCGGCGCGGGCTCACGCAGAGGAGGCGGGCGCCGCCGCCCCCACGCCCGTCGAGGCCTGCGTCAAGGACCAGTGGCCGTGGGGCTGCGTCGCCGCGTGCGAGAGCAGCGGGGACTGGCACGCCAACACCGGCAACGGCTTCTACGGCGGACTGCAGTTCTGGCAGCCCACCTGGGACGAGTTCGGCGGCCGCCGCTACGCCCGGCGCGCCGACCTCGCCACCCGCGCGCAGCAGATCGCGGTCGCCGAGGACGTGCTGCGCGTGCAGGGCTGGGGAGCCTGGCCGGTCTGCTCGAAGCGGTACGGGCTGAGCGGCCGCGCCCATGTCGTACAGCGCGGCGACACCCTCAGCGCGATCGCCCGCCGCTTCAGGACGAAGGGCGGCTGGCAGGCGCTGTACGCGGCGAACCGCTCGGTGATCGGCGCGGACCCGAACCGGCTGATGGTCGGCACCATGCTGCGCCTGCCGTGATCAGGTGACCTCCTGATCACGTGATCTCCCGGGCGTCCGCGAGGGAGCCGCGGCGCAGCTCGTACGCGAGGGAGCCGGGCGGCAGGCCGGCCGGGACGCGCTGCTCGGCGAGGACGACCGCGGCGTGGGCGGGCGGGCCGGCGAGGGCGGCGAGGAGCGCGTACGTACGGGAGGCCACCGCCGCCGACAGGCCGAGCGACGGCTCGTCGACGAGGACGACCCGGGCGCCGGCGCACGCGGCGCGGGTGAGCGCGAGCATGCGGCGCTCGCCGCCCGACAGCGTCGCGGCCCGGTGGCCGAGCAGCCGCGTGAGCTCCGGGTACGCGGCGAGGGCGTCGCCCCGGCGGTCCGGCACGGCGAGGTCCAGGTTCTCGGCGACCGTCAGCGTCGCGTACACCGCCCGCAGATCCGGTACGAAGCACAGCCCGCGGCGCGCCCGGGCATGGGCCGGCAGCCGCGTGACGTCCGCGCCCCGCCACTCCACCCGCCCGCCGCTGAGCGGCACCGTCCCGGCGAGCGCCCGCAGCGCGGTGGTGCGGCCGGAGCCGTTGCGGCCGAGGAGCACGGTGACGGTGCCGGCCGGCAGCGCCAGGTTCAGGCCGTGCAGGGCCTCCAGCGGGCCGTAACGGACCCGGGCGGCGCGCAGCGCGATCTCGACGCTCACAGGATGCGGCCGCCTTCCATGGTGTGGACGGTACGGGCGATGCCGGCGACGAGGTCCGGGTCGTGCTCGACCACGAGCACGGCGAGCCCGTCGGCGGCGAGCGCGGCGAGGATCCGGGCGAGCGCCGCCGCCTCCGCCGCGTCGAGCCCGGCGGCCGGCTCGTCGAGCAGCAGCGTGTGCGGCCGCCCCGCGAGCGCCCGCGCGAGCTCCACCCGCCGCAGGGTCCCGGTCGGCAGCCCGGCCGCCGCCCGGTGCCGCACGGCTCCGTCGAGTCCGAACAACCGCAACGCCTGCTCGGCCCCCGGGCCCCCGACCCGTACGTTCTCCTCGACGCTGAGCGACGGAAACACCGCCAACTGCTGGAACGTCCGCCCCACCCCGAGCCGCTGCCGCACGTGCGCCGCCTTCCCGGTGACGTCGACCCCGTCGAGCACCACCCGCCCCGCCGTCGGCCGCACGGCCCCCGCCAGACAGTCGAACAAGGTGCTCTTCCCGGCCCCGTTGACCCCCACGACGGCGGTGACCGCCCCGACCGCCACCTCGATGTCCACCCCGTCAAGACCCACCGTCCCCCCTGGATGCACCAGCCGGATCCCGACGGCGACCAGCCGAGCGGCGCCGTCGGTCCGCCGGCCCGTGCCGGCCGTCCGGCCGGGGGCGGCCGGGGGCGCACCGCCGGCCACCTCGCCCGGCGGCGGGTGTGCGTCGGCTGACTGGCCGGAGGCGACGTATGACCTGCCGGCGGACGTCTTCGCCCGGCGCCGGGCGGCCCGGCCGCCGGCCGCAGGGCCGGCACCCGCCCCCGGCCCGTTCCGCCTTCCCACCCCCAGCAGCCACGGCAGCACCGGTGGCAGACGGCCCGTGAAGGTGGCCAGGAGGCCGATCAGGGCCACCGCCACGCCCGCGTGAGTGCCGGCGTCGAGGGAGACGAGGAGGGTGGCGGCGAGCAGGGGGGTGAGAAGGGTGTCGGCGCCGAGGGTGAGGACGGCGGCGAACCAGAGGAGGCCGCGGACCGGGTCGAAGGCGTCGGGGTCGAAGGCGCGGACGGACATGGCGAGGAGGGCGCCGCCGAGGGCGGCGAGCGCGGCGCCGAGGGTGAAGGCGAGGAGTTTGAGGGTGGCGACGGGGACGCCGGCGGCCTCCGCGCCCGGTTCGTGGTCGCGCAGGGCGGCAAGGGCGCGGCCGGTGCGGCCGCGGCGGAGGGCCGCGACCAGGAGGAGGCAGGCGGCGAGGAGCAGCAGCTCAAGGACGTAGTAGGCGCGGTCGTCCGAGAAGCCGGCCGGGCGCGTGACGGTGACGCCGGCCGTGGCGTACGGCTGGGCGAAGACGAAGCGGCTCACCGCCACCCCGACGGCCAGCGTCGCCAGGGCGAGCGCCAGCCCGTGGCGGCGGATCGCGGGCCAACCCGTGAGCAGCCCGAGCGCCGCCACGCACAGCACCGCCACGCCGAGCGCGACCAGCTCCGGCAGGCCCGCCGCCGCGAGCAGGGCGGTGAAGAGCGCGCCGAGACCCGCGTACGCGGCCTGGCCCAGGGCGATCTGGCCGCCCCGGCCGGAGACCACGACCAGCGAGAGCAGGACCACCGCGAGCGCCGGGACCTGCACCGCCGTCGTCAGGTCCTCGCCCGCGAAGCCCAGCGGCAGCAGGAGCAGCACCGCCGTGACCAGCCACACCGGCACCGGCACCCGTGGCGCGGCCCGGGGCGGCGGCAGCGCGTCCGTGTCCCCGACGCCCGGCAGGACCAGGGCGGCGACGAGCAGCGCCACCACGAAGAGGTTCGTCCCGGCCGCCTGGACCAGTTCGCCCGCCCAGCCCTCCGGGTGCAGCCGGGTGAGCTGCGCCTGCGCCACGCCCAGCGCGAGCGCGGTCAGCACCGCCACCGGCAGGCTCCGCATCCGGGCCACCACCGCTACCGCGATGACCTCGACGACCAGCAGGGGCATCCCGTACGGGTCGAGGCGCACGTACGGCGCGAGCAGCACGCCCGTGAGACCGGCCGTGAAGGAGCCGAAGGCCCAGCCCGCCGCCGACACCCGGTCCGCGGGGATGCCGGACAGGACGGCGAGCGGCCGGTTGTCGACCACCGCCCGCAGTTCCCGCCCGAACCGGGTCCACCGGGTCACCGCCCCCACCATGCAGGCCAGCGCCACGGCCGCCGCGAGCTGCGCCCACGGGTCGTCGCCGAGCAGCACCGGCGCGTCGTCCCGGGCGCCGTCGCCCCACACCAGCGCCGCCGCGCCGACGAGCAGCACGAACACGCCGATCGAGGCCACCAGTGTCTGCGCCGGCCCCGCGCCCGCCACCGCGAGCGGGCGGAACACCAGCCGGTCCAGGACGAGCCCGATGCCCGGCGCCACCACGAGCAGCGTGACCAGCGCCCCGACCGGCAGCGGCCAGTGCCAGACCACCACCAGCTGGCGCAGCACGTACGCGCAGACCATCGCGATCGCGCCGTGCGCCAGGTTCAGCACCCCGGTGGCCCGGTAGGTGACGATCAGACCGATGCCGGTGAGCGCCGCCGCGCTGCCGACGGCGAGGCCGGCGAGCGTGAGGTCGTACGTCAGCGAGGCCACGGCTCACACACCGGGCACGGGTCGAGTTCCGCGTCCCCCACGGGTTCCGCCTCGGGGCGGCCCGCCACCAGGGGGCAGTCCGGGCGGTGCGCGAGCGTGCCGCCGGGGACGCGCAGGGGCGGATCCTCCGACGACGGCGCGGCCGAGAGCGCGGCGGGCTCCTCCTCTGCGCCCTCCGGGGGCCCGGCCGCGGCCTCCGGCGGCGCGAGCAGGGCCGCCCCGACGAGCAGCACCACGCCGGCGACGATCAGTGCCGCCCCGGGCACGGTGCACGAGGCCAGATAGGGCAGCTGGCGTTCGGCGAAACGCTCGCCGGAGATCCCGTACCAGCCGATGACACACAGCACCGCCCCGCCGGCGACCGCCACGAGCCCGCCCCACAGCAGCAGCTTCGACGGCGAGCGCGGAACCGACGGCACGGACGTCCCCTTCCTCAAGCAGGCCCACCCTTTATGTTCTCTTTAATTCTCTTCCTTGCGCTATGTCCGTGATCGGATCACCCTGGAATCGACAGGGTGGTGAGCCAGATGCTCCTCAAGCGACGTGCGGCCGCCTTCGGCGCCGCGGCGGTACTCGTCCTCGCGCCCGCCGTCGCGGGCTGCTCCGACGACAACGGTTCCTCCGAGCAGGTCACGCCGACCACCTCGCCGGCCATGACCGACCAGCCGCTGGACCCGGCCGCCGCCAAGGCGGAGATCACCAAGAACTTCACGGCGTTCTTCGATCCGAAGACGCCGACCGCCGAGCGGATCAAGCTCCTGGAGAACGGCGAGGCCATGGCACCGGTGCTCGGCGCCTTCGCCGGCGACAAGAACGCCGCCCAGACCTCCGTGAAGGTCAAGGAGATCGACTTCACCTCGCCCACCGGCGCGAACGTCACCTACGACCTGCTCGTCGCCGGCAACACCGCGCTGCCGGACGCCAAGGGCACCTCCGTGCTCCAGAACGACACCTGGAAGGTCTCCGTGCAGACACTCTGCGGCCTCGTCCAGGTCAGTGGTGCGACCGTCCCGGGCTGCTGAGACGGCCCTGGCACTGCTCCTCGCCGGACTCGCCGCGGTCACCGCGGGCTGCGGCAGCCGGCTCCCGGAGAGCGCCTTCGAGACGCGGCCCACCGCCAACCCCTCCGGCGGTGAGCCGCTCCGCGTCGGCGTCATCACCAGCGCCACCAGCCCGGTCGGCGGCGACGCCCTCACCGGCCCCCGCGACGGCGCCCTCGCCTACTTCGCCGCCCTGAACGCCCGCGGCGGCCTCGACGGACGCCGGATCGAGGTGCTCACCTGCGACGACGGCGGGAGCGGCGTCGGCAACAACGCCTGTGTGCACCGGCTCGTCGACGAGCGCAAGGTCTTCGCCCTGGTCGCCACCACCGCCCTCGACTACGCGGGCGCCCCCCGGGTCTCCGCGGCCGGCGTCCCCGACATCGGCGGGCAGCCGCTGACCCCCGCCTACGACACGTACCCCCACCTCTACGGGATCTACGGCAGCTCCGCCCCGCGCACCGGCAAGGCGCCCGGCTGGAACGGCGTGCTGTACGGCGGGACGGAGGTCTACCGCTGGTTCAGGTCCCATCTCGGCGCCCGTACCGCCGCCGTCGTCTCCTACAACCAGGCCGCCTCCGCCGCGTACGCCCGCCTGATCGCCGACGGGCTGCGCGCCGAGGGCTACCGGGTGGTCGACGAGCAGGTCGACTTCGTGCTGCCCAACTTCCGCGCGGTGGCGGCCGATCTGCGGTCGCAGCGGGTCGACGTGGTCTTCGACGCGATGGACACCCACGGCAACGCCCGGCTGTGCGAGGCGATGCAGGCCTCGGGCGTGCGGATCGCCGCCAAGGTGACGAACGTGCAGAACTGGTCCTCGACCGTGCCGCGCGACTACGCCGGCTCGCCCGGCTGCCGGTCCGTGCTCTACGCGACCGGCTCCAGCCGCGCGTACGACGACACGTCCTCCCCGGCGGTACGGGAGTTCCGGGCCGCGATGCAGCGGCAGGGGCAACGGACACTGTCCCAGTGGCAGTTGGAGGGCTGGGCGGCGGCCATGTGGTTCACGGACGCCGCCAAGTCCTGTCTCACGAAGGACCGGCAGCCCACGCGGGCCTGCGTCGAGCGCTACCTCAACCGGGCCGAGCCGTACACCGCCCGCGGGCTGCTGCTGCCCGTCCGCTTCGAGCACCTCGACGAGCCGCCGGAGTCCCGCGACACCTGTCTGTCCGTGGCCCGTTGGCGCGACGGCAGCGGCTGGATCCCGCAGGGGGACATGAACACGAACTGTGCCACCGTCCCCCAGCTGGGGTACCGCCCGTGAGCACCCGTGCGTCTGGCAGTACAGTCACCCCGACCACCACCCACCACCTGACCAGGGGGGATCCGGCGGCACGATGCGCATCTCTTTCCTGCTCCACAACGGCTACCACATCGGCGGGACCATCAGGACGACCTTCACGCTCGCCGGGGAACTGGCGGACCGCCACGAGGTGGAGATCGTCTCGGTGTTCCGCCACCGAGACGAACCCATCCTCGGCGTCCCGGACGGGGTGACCCTCCGTCACCTCGTCGACATCCGGAAGAACAGCCGGGGTTACGACGGGGAGCACCCCGACTTCCACCGCCCCGCCCGGGTGTTCCCGCGCGGCGACGGGCGCTGGAAGCAGTACAGCGCGCTCACCGACGCCCGGATCGGCGCGCATCTCGCCTCCGTCGAGGCGGACGTGGTGATCGCGACCCGTCCCGGGCTCAACGTCCAGCTCGCCCGGCAGGCCCCGCGCGGACCCGTCCTCGTCGGCCAGGAGCATCTGACCCTGGACGGGCACACCTACCGGCTGCGGCGCGACATCCGGCACGAGTACGCCCTCCTGGACGCCGTCACCACGGTCACCGAGGCCGACGCCCGGGCCTATCGCGCGCTCGCGCTGCGCGGCGTACGGATCGACGCCGTGCCCAACAGCGTGCCCGCGCCCGCCGTGCCGCCCGCCGACCCCGCCGCGAAGGTCGTCGTCGCGGCCGGCCGGCTCACCGCGGTCAAGCGCTACGACCTGCTGATCGACGCCTTCGCGGACGTGGCCGCCGCCCGGCCCGACTGGAAGCTGCGGATCTACGGCACCGGCGACGCCGTCGACGACCTGAAGAAGACCCTGGCCCGGCAGATCGAACGGCTCGGGCTCGGCGAGCACGTCTTCCTCATGGGCACCGCCCATCCCATGGAGCCGGAGTGGGCCAAGGGCTCGCTCGCCGCGGTCACCTCGCGCCGCGAGTCCTTCGGGATGACCATCGTCGAGGCGATGCGCTGCGGACTGCCGGTGGTCTCCACCGACTGCCCGCACGGCCCCGGCGAGATCATCGAGGACGGCGTGGACGGCCGGCTCGTCCCGGTCGACGACACGGCGGCGGTGGCCGCGGCACTGCTCGACCTGATCAACGACGACGAGGCCCGGGCCCGCGCCGCGAAGGCGGCCCTGGCCGCCTCCGAGCGCTTCGACCCGGCCCATACCGCCGTGACGCACGAGTCGATCTGGTCCGACCTGGCCACGTCCGGCGCCGCCACCCGCCCCCGCACCCACGGCCCGGTGCGGTCCGTCCTCCATCGCGGGGTCGGCGCGGCGATCGACACCGTGTACGCGGCGAAGGCGAAGGCGGGGGCTCTGGTCCGCCGCTTCCGCTGACCGCCCGGGCGACGGGTGCCGGCCCACCCGGGCAATCCGCCGAGCGAGCCGAAGGGCGCGCCGGGGGAACGGCGCCGAGCGCGCGGAGGCCCGCGAGGAACGAGCGGGTCGAGCACGGTCGGGGCCGTGAGCCCGGCTGAAGGCGCCCGGAGGCGAGCGAGGCCTCAAGAAAGGGGCTGGCAGACTCGGGCCCATGTTGGAGACCTCCGCACGACTGCTGCGTCTGCTCTCACTCCTCCAGGCCCACCGCGAGTGGTCCGGGCCCGAGTTGGCCGCGCGGCTCGGGGTGACGGGGCGGACCGTGCGGCGGGATGTGGAGCGGCTGCGGGAGCTCGGGTATCCGGTGAACGCGACGCCCGGGACAGGGGGCGGGTACCGGCTGGGGGCGGGGGCCGAGCTGCCGCCGCTGCTCCTCGACGACGACGAGGCGGTCGCCGTCGCGGTCGGGCTGCGGACGGCGGCCGGGCACGGCGTCGAGGGCATCGGGGAGAGCTCGGTGCGCGCCCTCGCCAAGCTGGAGCAGGTGCTCCCGGGGCGGCTGCGGCGCCGGGTGAGCGCCCTCAACGCCTTCACCGTGCCCATGCTGCGCACCCCGGACGACCGGATCGACCCGGCCGTGCTGACCGAGCTCGCGAACGCCTGCCGGGACGCCGAGCGGCTGCGCTTCGAGTACCGCGACCACTCCGGAGCCGCCACCCGCCGCACCGTCGAGCCGCACCGCCTGGTGTGCAGCGAGCGGCGCTGGTACCTGGTCGCCTGGGACGTGGACCGGGCCGACTGGCGCACCTTCCGCGCCGACCGGATCGTGCCGAAGCCGCCGCACGGGCCCCGCTTCCCGCCCCGCGATCCTCCCGCCGAGGACCTGGCCGCCTATGTCGCGAAGGGCGTGTCCACCGGCGCGTACGCCACCGAGGCCACGGTCCGGCTTCATGTGCCGCTCGCCGAGGCCGCCTCGGCCGTCGGCATCCTCGACGGCGTCCTCACGGCGGAGGGGGAGCGGAGCTGTCTGCTGCGCACCGGCGCGCCCGGCCTGGACGCGATGGTGGTGCACGTCTCGCTGCTCGGCCTCGAGTTCGAGGTGGTCGACCCGCCGGAGCTCGCCGACCGGGTGCGGACGCTCAGGGACCGCCTGTCCCGGGCCCTGGACCGGCAGGACCTGGACCGGCCGGGCGGTGCTCCGGCGGCGGGACCGTGAGCCGCAGCCGCTCGTACGCCGCGAACTCGGGGTGGTGCAGGTCGAAGGCGGGCGACTCGGAGCGGATCCGCGGCACCGACTCGAAGTTGTGCCGGGGCGGCGGGCAGGAGGTCGCCCACTCCAGGGAGCGGCCGAAGCCCCACGGGTCGTCCGTCTCGACCTTCTCGCCGTGCCGCCAGGTGTGCCACACGTTGTAGAGGAAGGGCAGCGTGGACATGCCCAGCAGGAAGGCGCCGATCGTCGACACCGTGTTGAGCGCGGTGAAGCCGTCGGCGGCCAGGTAGTCGGAGTACCGCCGCGGCATGCCCTCCGCGCCCAGCCAGTGCTGCACGAGGAAGGTGGTGTGGAAGCCGACGAACAGCGTCCAGAAGTGCGCCTTCCCGAGCCGTTCGTCGAGCATCCGCCCGGTGAACTTGGGCCACCAGAAGTAGAAGCCGGCGAAGGTCGCGAAGGCGACCGTGCCGAAGACCGTGTAGTGGAAGTGGGCCACCACGAAGTACGAGTCGGTGACCTGGAAGTCCATCGGCGGCGAGGCCAGGATCACCCCGGTCAGCCCGCCGAACAGGAAGGACACCAGGAAGCCGACCGCCCACAGCATCGGCGTCTCGAAGGACAGCGAGCCGTTCAGCATCGTGCCCGTCCAGTTGAAGAACTTCACTCCGGTCGGCACGGCGATGAGGAAGGAGAGCAGCGAGAAGAAGGGCAGCAGCACCGCCCCGGTCGCGAACATGTGGTGCGCCCACACCACCACCGACAGGCCGGTGATCGTCATGGTGGCGGCGATCAGGGTCACGTAGCCGAAGATCGGCTTGCGGGAGAAGACCGGGATGATCTCGCTGACGATGCCGAAGAACGGCAGGGCGATGATGTACACCTCGGGGTGCCCGAAGAACCAGAACAGGTGCTGCCACAGCAGCGCCCCGCCGTTCTCCGGCAGGAAGACCACCGAGCCGAGCCGCCGGTCGGACTCCAGGACGAGCAGGGTCGCCGCGAGCACCGGGAAGGCCATCAGGACCAGGATCGTGGTGAAGAGCACGTTCCAGGTGAAGATCGGCATCCGGAACATCGTCATGCCCGGGGCCCGCATCCCGATGATCGTCGCCAGGAAGTTCACCGAGGCGAGGATGGTGCCGAAGCCGGAGAGCGCGAGCCCGACGATCCACAGGTCGACGCCCACGCCGGGCATCCGCAGCTGGCTGTTCAGCGGGGCGTAGGCGGTCCAGCCGAAGGCGGCGGGCCCGCCGGGGGTGAGGAAGGAGGCGACCACCAGCAGGCCGCCGAAGAGGAACAGCCAGTACGAGAACATGTTGAGCCGCGGGAAGGCCACGTCGGGGGAGCCGATCTGGAGCGGCACCAGCTCGTTGGCGAAGCCGGCGAAGGTGGGCGTCGCGAAGAGCAGCAGCATGATCGTGCCGTGCAGGGTGAAGGCCTGGTTGTACTCGAGATTGGTCACCAGCTGGAGCCCCGGCCGGGCCAGCTCGGCCCGCATCACCATGGCCAGCACCCCGGCGATCAGGAAGAAGGCGAACGAGGTCACCAGATAGAGGTGGCCGATCTTCTTGTGGTCGGTCGTGGTGACCCAGTCGATCAGCACCCGGCCATGCCGCTGCCGCGGTGGTTCGACGCCGGCGGTCTCGGTCTCGGTAGCCATCCCCGGATGATGGCCCCGGCCGGGCGGGCAGCGGGGGAGGCGGACCGGCGGGTCGTCCGGTCGGCGGACGGTGTGGACGGGGTGCGGGGAAATCGTGAATGCCGCGCGGGCGGCGCGGTCCGGTGGGGGCCCGTCCCGGCCCCCGGCCGAATTACCAGGCGGGGCACATGTGTACGGAATTCGGGAAGCGCTTTCCGGAGGTGCGCGCGACGGGCGCGGGAGAACGCCGGACCCGGTCGGGAATTACCACGGAAACGGCTGGAAACCGTCGTTGCCGATCGGCGCGGTCTCGCCAAACATATGTCGAGAAGCTGTGACACAAGCGTGACCGGCGGGGTACTAACGTGAGCTGTATGACACCCGAACACACACCCGACCACGCCGACGAAACGTATGTGGGGCTCACGGAGGAGGAAGCCGAACGGCTGGCCAGGATCCGCGGCCACCATGTCGTCCGCGCGCTTCCGCCGGGCTCGATCATCACCATGGAGTACCTGGAGGGGCGCATCAACTTCGAGGTCGAGGGCGGTGTCGTCACCCGCGTCTGGCACGGCTGAGCGGCGCCGGGCGGGCGCGGGCCGGGCCGCCGCCCGCGGGACGCGAGAGGGCCCCGGCCGAGGGATCGGCCGGGGCCCTTCGTCGTACCCGGGTCGCGGCGGCTCAGCCGCCGGTCGCGGGCCGTGAGTGCGGCGGGCGGCGGCTGCCGGCCGGACCGACCGGGCCGCGCTCCGCGCGCACCGCGTGATGCGCGCCGTGGTGCGCCGGGTGGGCCCGCGGCGCCGCCAGCGGCTGCCCCGCGCGCGGCGGGCCGCCCCGGGTGGCCGTGGCGCGGCCGGAGCCCGAGCCGGCGCCGACGGCCTCGCGGACCGGCTCCTCCGCCCCGGTCGGGCGCTGCGGGAACAGGCCCGGCAGCGGGCCTCCGCTCGCCACCGGCAGCGAGGGCACCAGGCGCCGGCGGGACCGCAGCTGCTCGCGCAGCCGGTCGCGCAGGGCCAGGATCCAGGCCTCCGCCACCGCGAGCACCGGCTCGCACCAGGGCAGCGCGAGCAGGACGACCAGGCCGGCGGCCCAGCCGAGCAGCACATCGCTCAGCCAGTGCGTACCGAGGTACACGGTGGTGAGGCCGACGCCGAGCGCGACCACCGCCGACAGGGCGGAGAGATAGCGGCGGGCCCTCGGCGTGGTCGCCAGATAGGCCAGGATGCCCCAGGTCACGACCGCGTTCGCGGTGTGCCCGGACGGGAATATGTCGCCGCCCGCGAAGAGCTCGGCGGAGCCGACCTGCGTCGCGTAGTGGGGGCCGAGCCGGCCGAGTCCGAGTTTGACCGCGCCGACGGTCGCGTTGAGCAACAGCAGCGCGGCGCCGAGGCAGAGCAGCGGTCGCAGCGTGTGCTGGCGCCAGGAGCGCCAGCCCAGCCACGCCGCCACCATCACGGCCGTGGGGCCGCGCTGGCCGAGGACGACGTAGTAGTCGAGGAAGGCGTGCAGCCCCTGCCACTGCTGGTAGGGGCGGAAGAGCATGATCTTCCAGTCGAGGGTGACCAGCCAGGTCGACAGCAGCACGGCGACGACGATGGCCAGATAGAACGCCAGCGTCCCGCCGAAGAGGGCGAGACGCGTGCGGGTCATCCGCGGGACCTCTATCTTCGGCGGTTCCGGCTCCCGGTCCAGCCGGGCAAAGATGTCGGTACGCACCCAATCGACGTTACAGGGAGTGAGTAGCGACCTTGGTCGTTCCCGTGCCTTCGTGATGACGATGTGATGTGGAGTTGCTCTCAGCCGGGCGTTTGTTCCCGTCACCCGTCGGAATATCCGATGACCTCCGGCCCTATTGACCGACCGGTTTATCCGGAAGCCTGTTTGAGGCCCCGGAGTAATCCCCCGAACGGCTCCGGAGGTGGAATTCACCCCGGTCACCGGCCGGTTCGCCGGTCGGCCGGAGTGGCGTACGCCACACCGTGCGGCCCGCCGGGGTGAGAGCTGCACCACGCGCTCGGGCCTTGAACTCGCGTACGCTGACGGCTCACTCGCCCGTCGATGCCGGGCCGTCCCGGGACCGCTCCCGGCCGGGCCCGCCGAGCGCGAGGGCTTCACTGGGAGGTACGTACATGGCGCGGACGAACACGGCCGGAGCACGTCTCCGCACCGCCGGCGGTGGTGCCAACCGCTGGGTCGTCCTCGTCGTCCTCTGCGTCAGCCTGCTGCTGGTCGCGCTGGACTCGACCGTGCTGCACGTCGCCGTCCCCTCCCTCACCGAGGACCTGCACCCCAGCTCCACCGCGCTGCTGTGGATCGTCGACGCCTATCCGCTGATCTGCGCCTCGCTCCTGATCCTCTTCGGCACCCTGGGCGACCGGGTCGGCCGCAGACGGGTGCTGCTGCTCGGTTACGCGCTGTTCGGCCTCGCCTCCGCGATCGCCGCGCTCGCCACCGCGCCCGAGGTGCTGATCGGCGCCCGCGCGCTGCTCGGTGTCGGCGGCGCGATGATCATGCCCGCCACGCTCTCCATCCTGCGCGCCGTCTTCCCCGACCGGCGCGAGCGGGCCACCGCCATCGGCATCTGGACGGCCACCGCCGCCATCGGCGCCGCCACCGGTCCGGTGCTCGGCGGCTTCCTCGTCGAGCACTTCTGGTGGGGCTCGGTCTTCCTCGTGAACATCCCGCTGATGGTGCTGATGCTGCCGCTCGGCCGGCTGCTCCTGCCCGAGTCCCGCGGTGACGCGGACGGACCCTGGGACGTGCTCGGCGCGCTGATGGCCGCGGCCGGCGTGCTCGGCGTGGTCCTCGGCGTGAAGCGGCTCGGCGCCGGCGACCCGCCGCTCGCCCTCGCCACCCTCGGCCCGCTGCTGCTCGGCGCCGGGCTGCTCGTCCTCTTCGTACGGCGCCAGCGGCGGCGCCCGTACCCCCTGATCGACATGCGGCTGTTCGCCCGCCCGGCCTTCACCACCTCGGTGGGCTGCGTGGTGCTCGCCATGCTCGCCCTGGTCGGCCTCCAGCTGATCGCCGTCCAGTACCTCCAGCTGATCCTCGGCCTCAGCCCCGTCGAGACCGGCCTGCGGCTGCTGCCGCTGACCTTCGCCGCGATGGCGGCCGGCGTCACCGGCTCGTACACCCTGCGCCGGCTCGGCCCGCGCCGGATGGTCTGCTGGGGCTTCCTGCTGACCGCCGCCGCGGTGCTGCTGCTCGTCCTCATGGGCCAGCACGACCGGCCGCTGCTGCTCACCGTGGGCTTCGTCCTGCTCGGCTTCGGCCTGCAGACCACGCTCTTCTCGGCGTACGAGTCGATGCTCAGCGAGGCCCCGCCGGAGAGCGCGGGCGGGGCGGCGGCGATCGGCGAGACCTCGTACCAGCTCGGCGCCGGCATGGGCACCGCACTGCTCGGCAGCGTGATGAACGCGGCGTACGCGCCCGGTCTGAGCGGGGTGCCGGGAGTGCCGGACGGTACGGCGAAGGCCGCCACGAACTCGCTCGGCGAGGCCTACCAGGTCGCCGCCCGGCTCGGCGGCGCGGCCGGGGACGCGCTGCACCACGCGGCCCGGCACGCCTTCGTGAACGGACTGCACGTGACGCTGTTCGTGAGCGCCGGGCTGCTCCTGGCCGGCGCGCTGATGGCGCTGCGCCTGCCGCGGGTGATGGAGTGCCCGGCGGTCGACCCGCGCCTCGCGGACGCGGTGGACACCAGGGGCGGCGTGGCCGCCGGGGCGGGCCCGGCGGCCCGGACGCTGCCGGGACCGGACGGTGAGCCGCGGACGGGGGGCGGGGCCGCGGATGCCGTACGGGTCCCCGCCACGCGGGGCCGGACCGAACCGGCCGGCTCGGGAACGCCGAGCCACTGACCGACCCGAGGGCGTCGGTCAGGACTGGTTGAAGAAACCGCCCTGCGAGCGGCCGCCGGACTCGCCGCTGACGATCTCGGTGTCGGCCGGGGTCAGCAGGAAGACCCGGGTCGCCACCCGCTCGATCGAGCCGCGCAGGCCGAAGGCGAGACCGGCGGCGAAGTCGACCACGCGCTTGGCGTCGTTCGGCTCCATCGCGGTCAGGTTCACGATCACCGGGACGCCGTCCCGGAACAGCTCGCCGATGCCCCGGGCGTCCCGGAACCCGTCCGGGGAGACGGTCGCGATCCGACGGCCGTGCTCCTGCGCCGTGTCGGTCGCCACCCGCACCCGCGGGTCCGTCACCCAGGCGTCGTTGCTCTCGGCACCGTCGGCGTACTCGTCGTCGTAGTAACGCTCGTCGTTGTCCTCGACGAGTCCCAGCCAGGCACTGGCCTTGCGCACCGATCCCATGGACGCCTCCTTTCGCGCGGTCACTCGTGGTTCCGCAATCCCTATCGTCGTCCATGATGCGGATCGCGCGCCAAGTGGATAGTCGGCGCGCAGGGGATTCGTGACGGTACTGGTGCAGAACGTGAGGGTCGAAATCTGGCGATTCGTCAGGGATCTTGCGGTATGCGGGGGCTGACTGGGGGTCGGATCGAGCCGCGCAACTTAAATGACGAACGTCGGGCCGGAAGGGTGACGGCCGGGGCGTACGGGTGAACAGACCGGCTGGGTACGATGCCCGTCGCAGTCGCGCGGAGCCCCGCGCCGGTCCACGGGGGAGTGTCTTGTTCGGAATCGTCAGGCCCTGCGCGCACCGTCTCACCGAGCGTCTGAAGACCGAGTGGATGGCCCATCTCTGCGGACTCTGTCTGGCACTTCGGGCCGACCACGGGCAGTTCGCCCGGGTGGTCACCAACTACGACGGCCTGATCGTCTCGGTTCTGACGGAGGCTCAGACCGGCCGCACCGAGACCGGCCGGCGCACCGCGGGCCCCTGCCCGCTGCGCGCCATGCGGACCGCGCCCGTCGCGCGCGGCGAGGGCGCGCGGCTCGCCGCCGCCGTCTCCCTGGTGCTCGCCTCCGCGAAGATCCGCGACCATGTCGCCGACCGGGACGGGCTGCTCGCCCGCCGCCCGGTCGCCGCCGCGGCCCGCCGGGTGGCCCGCTCCTGGGACCGGGCCGGTGCCCGCACCGGCCGCGAGCTCGGCTTCGACACCGCCGTCCTGGTCGACGCGGTCGACCGGCAGACCGGCCTGGAGGCCCTGGCCGGGCCCGGCACCCCGCTGCTCGTCGTCACCGAGCCGACCGAGACCGCGACCGCGGCCGCCTTCGCGCACACCGCGGTGCTCGCCGGGCGCCCCGGCAACGCCGAGCCGCTCGCCGAGGCCGGCCGGCTCTTCGGCCGGCTCGCCCACCTCCTGGACGCCGTCGAGGACCAGGCCGCCGACGCCGCCGCCGGCGCCTGGAACCCGCTCACCGCGACCGGCACCTCCCGCGAGGAGGCCCGCCGGCTCGCCGACGACGCCCTGCACGGCATCCGCCTCGCCCTGAAGGACGCCGAGTTCGCCGACGGACATCTCGCCCATGTGCTCCTCGCCCATGAGCTGCGGGTCTCGGTCGACCGGGCCTTCGGCACGACGACCTGCGCGCACGGGGTGCCGGGGCCCGCGCAGGGCAATCCGTACGGCGGCGGCGCCCCCGGTCCGTACGACTCGTACAACCCCTACGGCGGTGGCGCGGGGAACCCCTACGGCGGGCCGGGCGGCGGCCAGGGCGGCCCCGGCGGTCCGAGCGGTCCCGGCGGCGGGCTGCCGCCGCAGTTCGGCGCCGGCGGACCCCAGCAGCCCAAGCCCCGCGGCTTCCTCGCCGGCTGCGCCATGTTCACCTGGCTGTTCTGCACCTGCCAGATCTGCTGTGCCAAGGAGTACGAGGGCCCCTGGTCCCGGAAGAAGCGCGAGGGGTGCTGCCGGGACTGCGACTGCAACTGCAACTGCGACGGCTGCGACTGCTGCTGCCCCTGCGACGGCTGCTGACGCCCCGCCCGGCCTGCCCCGTACCGGGAACCGTGCTGTGGAAAGCTGACGCACCATGAGCACGGATGACACGGACCGGGGCGCGCTGGACGCCGACCCCCGGCAGGAGTGGCAGCACTGGCACGAGCAGCGGACGGCGGCGGTCGCCTCGTCCTACGGACCGCTCTCGCTGACCGGCACCTACTGGCTCTCCGACTTCCCGGAGGGTCGGATTCCGGCCGTTCCGGGGCTGTGGCGGGCCGAGGGCGACGAGGTCGTCCTCACCGCGGGCGCCGAGGACGCGATCACGGTCGACGGGGAACCGCTCATCGGCACGGTCCGGCTGACCGCCGACCACGCCCCGATCCACGAGTCGCGGGCCGAGTCCGCCGGGCGGCGCCTGGTGGTGCTGCGCCGCGAGGGCGAGTGGGCGGTACGGGACTTCGACCCCGAGTCGGAGGCGCGGCGCGCCTTCCGGGGCATCGAGGCCACGCCGTACGACGAGAAGTGGGTGCGGCCGGGCGTGTTCCGTCCGTACGCCGAGTCCCGCAGCGTCCGGGTGGAGAACGCGGACGGCAGGGAGCGCGGCCTCGGGCTCGCCGGCGAGGTGGTCTTCGACCTGGACGGCACCGACCACAGCCTGCAGGTGGCGATCGAGGAGGACGGCTCGCTGTGGGCGGTGTTCGCGGACGCCGGCAGCGGCAAGGACAGCTACCGCTTCCGCTTCCTGCGGCCGGCCGCCCCGGCCGCGGACGGCTCGGTGACGGTGGACTTCAACCGGGCGCTGCTGCCGCCGTGCGCGTTCGCGGCGCACTTCATCTGCCCCTTCCCGCCGCCGGGGAACACCCTCGACGCGGAGATCGCGGCGGGGGAGCGGCGGGTCGCCGGGAGCTGATCAGGCCGGTCGCGGACGGCGCGGGCCCACGGGGGGCGCGCCGTCCACGCGGGGCCACGTCGCCGCCACGCGCGTAGACCGGGCGTGCGGGCGGTCTTGTGCGTTCCGGATGGAGGGGCCAGTATCGCTCGCGGTGCATGTCAGGAACACGTCACCTGACAGTGCCTCATGGACCCGCCACCCACGGGTCCCTCTCCGCCGTACCCGAAGGAGAACAGTGAGGACCACGCGCATCCGCCTGCTCGCCGTCGCCGCCGCCGTCGCGGCCGCCACCGCCCTCGGACTGCCCGGCGCCCAGGCCGCCCCCGCCCCCGGACTGGCGAGCGCCCAGGCGCTCGCCCGCGCCGACGCCGCCGTTCTCACGGCCGATGTCGGCGGCACCGCCTGGTACGTCGACAGAGCCGCCGGCCGGGTCGTCGTCACCGCCGACTCGACGGTCTCCGAGGCCGGACTCGCCAAGATCCGCCGGGCCGCCGGGGCCGACGCCGGCGCGCTGCGCGTCGAGCGCGCCCCCGGCGTCTTCAAGCCCCTGCTCGCGGCCGGTGACGCCATCTACGGCAACGGCTACCGCTGTTCGCTCGGCTTCAACGTGCGCAGCGGCAGCACGTACTACTTCCTCACCGCCGGCCACTGCGGCAACGTCGTGAAGACCTGGTACGCCAACTCGGCCCAGTCCACGCTGATCGGCCCCACCGTCGGGTCCAGCTTCCCGGGCAACGACTACGCCCTGGTCCGCTACGACAACGCCTCGCTCAGCCACACCGGCGGCTTCACCGCGGCCGACGCCTACGTGGGCGAGTCCGTCAAGCGCTCCGGCTCCACCACCGGTACCCGCAGCGGCACCGTCACGGGCCTCGACGCGACCGTGCACTACTCCGGCGGCGGCACCGTGCGCGGCATGATCCAGACCAACGTCTGCGCCGAGCCCGGCGACTCGGGCGGTGCCCTCTACGACGGCACCAAGGCGCTCGGCATCACCTCCGGCGGCAGCGGCAACTGCTCGACCGGCGGCACCACGTTCTACCAGCCGGTGCCCGAGGCGCTCGCCAAGTACAAGGTCAGCCTGTACTGAGCAACTCCCTTGCCCGGATGGTTGGTTGAAGGCTGCACGGCTGAAAGCCGCCCTTGCGGCCCGAAGCCGTGCGACCCGAGACTCCCCCACAGCGCAGGCCCCCCAAGGCCGCGCCTCACGGGTCCGTCACCCCACGGCGGGCCCCCGATTCCCCTCTGGAGGAACGAGAAGTGAGGACCACGCGCACCACCCCCACGAGAACGGTCCGGATGCTCGCCATCGCGACCGGTCTGGTCGCCGCGGCGGCGATCGCCGTTCCCACCGCCAGCGCCGACTCCGCCGCGTCGGCCGGCACCTTCAGCGCCTCCCAGCTCTCGGCCGCGGGCGACGCCGTGCTCGCCGCCGACGTGCCGGGCACCGCCTGGAACCTCGACCCGGCGACGAACAAGATGGTCGTCACCGTCGACTCCACCGTCTCCCAGGCGGAGATCGCCAAGATCAAGCGCCAGGCCGGCGCCAACGCCGGAGCCCTGCGCATCGAGCGCACCAACGGCACCTTCAGGAAGCTGATCTCGGGCGGCGACGCCATCTACGCGAGCAGCTGGCGCTGCTCGCTCGGCTTCAACGTCAAGGACAGCGCCGGCAACTACTACTTCCTCACCGCCGGTCACTGCACCGACGGCGCGGGCACCTGGTGGTCCAACTCCTCCCACAGCACCGTGCTCGGCAGCACGGCCGGGTCGAGCTTCCCGACCAACGACTACGGCATCGTGCGCTACACCAACAGCACGATCACCAAGTCCGGCACGGTCGGCAGCGTCGACATCACCAGCGCCGCCAACGCCACCGTAGGCATGTCCGTCACCCGCCGCGGCTCCACCACCGGCATCCACAGCGGCTCGGTCACCGGCCTCAACGCCACGGTGAACTACGGCGGCGGCGACATCGTCTACGGCATGATCCGCACCAACGTGTGCGCCGAGCCCGGCGACTCCGGCGGCCCGCTCTACTCCGGCAGCCGCGCCATCGGCCTCACCTCGGGCGGCAGCGGCAACTGCTCCTCGGGCGGCACCACCTTCTTCCAGCCCGTGACGGAGGCGCTGAGCGCGTACGGCGTGAACGTCTACTGATCCCACGCCCATGTGTGAGTGCCCCCGGCGGACGCGCCGGGGGCACTCACGTGCCCGGCTCCGCCGCCGGCTGCCGCTTCAGCGTGGACATCACCAGGGTGACGGCCGCGCCGACCACCGCCCAGGCGGAGAGCACCAGCATCGACGCGGTCATGTCGTTGCCCTTGAAGTACGCGATCGAGCGCGCCGCCCAGGTGCCCGCGCCCGGGGGCAGGGCCGGGCCGATCGCCTTCCAGAACGGCGGCAGCATCGGCAGCGGGAAGGCGCCGCCCGCGCTGGGATTGCCCGCGACGACGATCAGCAGGATCGCCAGGCCGATGCCGACGATCCCGAAGAGGGACTGCAGGGCGAGGGTCGCGGCGCCGACCGCGAAGACGACGAGGGCGCCCAGGCCCCACAGCGCGGCGACGCTGCCGGGCAGCGCGCCCAGGATCGGGCCGACGATGACCGCGCCGCCCAGACCGCCGAGGACCGCGTAGAGCGCGAGCACCCCGAGCCGGATGACCGCCCGGTGCGGGTTCGCGGGCCGGGCGCCGGCGCTGATCGCCAGGATCGCGGCGCAGATGTAGCCGCCGACGCACCAGCCGACCACCAGGTAGAAGGCGGAGAGCCCGTCGAAGTCCTGCGGGGAGGCCGGGGCCACGTCGACGGTGCGGATCGTGCGCTGGTTGGCCGCCTCCACCTGGGTGAACATCTTCTCCAGGGCGGAGGAGAGCACCGTGCCGCCGCCGGAGGCGACGAGCAGGGTGTCGGTGCGGCCCCGCGGGTCGACGATCAGGGCCCCGTCGATGTCCCGGTTCAGGATCTGGTCCCGCGCCTCGGCCGCGTCGGTGACCGTCCGTGGGTCGAGCGGATCGCCGGGCAGCTTCTCCAGGCGTTCCATGAGGACGGTGGAGACCTGCTGCGGGGCGACCACGCCGAAGGGCACGTCCGTCGGCCTGGGGTTGTGCAGGGCCCCGACGTACGAGGCGATGAACAGGAGCTGGAGGGCGAGGACGCCGACGACCAGCAGGGCTGCTCGGGGGGTGACGGCGCTCTTCAGTTCGTCGACGAGGCTCATGCCCCCACGCTCGGGCGGCGCCGGTGTCCGCGCAGGTGGGACGGGCCCGAACGGATGACGGGAGGTGAGGGTGGGGAGACCCGACCCGGTTATCGCACGCACGTTCGAAAATGAGCTAGGGTGGGGATGAGGGGGTGGGAACGTACGTACGATTTTGCTGTGGGAGGTGGGACGGCGCATGCCGGGCTTCACGCATCTGCACACCGCGTCGGGCTTCTCCCTGCGCTACGGCGCCTCGCACCCCGCCCGCCTCGCCGAGCGCGCCGCCGAGCGCGGCATGGACGCCCTCGCCCTGACCGACCGCGACACCGTCGCGGGCACGGTCCGCTTCGCCAAGGCCTGCGAGCAGGCGGGGATCCGCCCGCTCTTCGGCGTGGACCTCGGCTGCGAACCCTTCCTCGCCCCGGTCCCGCACGGCGCCCGGCCCGCCGGCCGCGCCGGTGCGGCAGCACCGGCCGGGGGTGCGGGTGCCGGACCGGCCGCCGGCGGGGTCGGCTCCGCCCGGCGGGTGCCCGTGCGCGGCGGCGCCTTCGTCGACGAGTCCGCGCCCCGCGCCGTCTTCCTCGCCCGCTCCCGTACCGGCTGGGCCGAGCTCTGCGCGCTGGTCAGCGCCGCCCACGCCCACGCGGGGGAGGGGCGGCCCCTGCTGCCCCGCACCGCCCACCCCGACGCCGGGGCCGACGCCGGGCTCCTCGTCCTGCTCGGGCCCGGCTCCGACGTCGGGCGCGCGCTCGCCGCCGGCCGGCCCGACCGGGCCGCGCGGCTCCTCGCGCCCTGGCGCGAGCGGTACGGCGACGCCCTGTGCCTGGAGGTCGTGCACCACGGGCGCACCGGCACCGGGCCCGGCTCGCTGCGGCTCGCCGCCCGCACCCTCGGCTTCGCCGCCGAGCAGGGCGTGCGGCCCGTGCTCGGCAACGAGGTGCGGTACGCCGACCCCGGCCAGGGCCCGGTCGCCGACGTGCTCGACGCCGCCCGCCGCCTGGTGCCCGTCGACCCGCGGGCCGGGCTCGACAGCGGCGAGGCCTGGCTCAAGGACGCCGGCACCATGCTGGACGTCGCCGAGCGGGTGGTGGAGGCCACCGGCTTCCGCCGGGACGCCGCCCACCGGCTCCTGGAGCACACCGAGGGCGTCGCCGCGGCCTGCCGGGTCGACCCCGAGGACGACCTCGGCATGGGCTCGGCGCACTTCCCGGAGCCGTATCTGGTCGGCGCCGCGCACCGCACCGCCCAGCGGGTGCTCGCCTCCCGGGCCGCTGCCGGCATGGTCCGCAAGGGGTACGAGAAGCGGCGTGACTACTGGGACCGGATGCACCGCGAGCTCGACGTCATCGCCCACCACGGCTTCGCCACCTACTTCCTGACGGTCGCCCAGGTCGTCGACGACGTACGCGGCATGGGCATCCGGGTGGCCGCCCGCGGCTCCGGCGCCGGCTCCCTCGTCAACCACCTCCTCGGCATCGCCCACGCCGACCCGGTCGAGCACGGCCTGCTGATGGAGCGCTTCCTGAACAAGCGCCGCACCGCGCTGCCCGACATCGACATCGACGTGGAGTCCGCCCGCCGCCTGGAGGTCTACCGGACGATCCTCGACCGCTTCGGCGCCGAGCGGGTCGCCGCCGTCGCCATGCCCGAGACCTACCGGGTCCGCCACGCGGTACGGGACGTGGGCGCCGCCCTGTCCATGGACCCGGCCGAGATCGACCGGATCGCCAAGGCCTTCCCGCACATCCGCGCCCGGGACGCCCGTGCCGCCCTCGACGAACTGCCCGAACTGCGCGGACTCGGAGGGGAGCTGGAGCGGACGGCGGGCCACGAGCGCTTCTGGCGGCTGGTGGAGGCGCTCGACGCGCTGCCCCGCGGCATCGCCATGCACCCGTGCGGGGTGCTCCTCTCGGACGCCTCGCTGCTCGCCCGTACCCCTGTCGTCCCCACCAGCGGGGAGATCCCCGCGGGCCCCGGCGGCCCGGGCCCCTCCCCGATGCCCATGGCGCAGTTCGACAAGGAGGACGTGGAGGACCTCGGGCTGCTCAAGCTCGACGTCCTCGGCGTGCGGATGCAGTCCGCGATGGCGCACGCCGTCGCCGAGGTCGAGCGCGCCACCGGCACCCGGCCGGACGTCGACGCCATCCCGCCCGGCGACCCCGACACGTACAAGCTCATCCGCTCCACCGAGACCCTCGGCTGCTTCCAGATCGAGTCCCCGGGCCAGCGTGACCTGGTCGGCCGGCTCCAGCCCGAGACCTTCCACGACCTCGTCGTCGACATCTCGCTCTTCCGGCCCGGACCGGTCGCCGCCGACATGGTCCGCCCGTTCATCGAGGCCCGGCACGGCCGCGCCCCGGTCCGCTACCCGCACCCCGACCTGACGGAGGCCCTGAAGGAGACCTACGGCGTCGTCGTCTTCCACGAACAGATCATCAAGATCGTGAGCATCATGACCGGCTGCGGCCGCGACGAGGCCGACCAGGTGCGCCGCGGGCTCTCCCACCCCGAGTCGCAGGGCCGGATCAAGGCCTGGTTCGCGGAGCGGGCCGAGCGGCAGGGGTACGCGGACGAGGTCGTCGCCCGCACCTGGGAGATCGTCGAGGCCTTCGGCTCGTACGGCTTCTGCAAGGCGCACGCGGTGGCCTTCGCCGTGCCGACCTACCAGTCGGCCTGGCTCAAGGCGCACCACCCGGCCGCCTTCTACGCCGGGCTGCTCACCCACGACCCCGGCATGTACCCCAAGCGGCTGCTGCTCGCGGACGCCCGGCGGCGCGGGGTGCCCGTGCTGCCGCTCGACGTGAACCGGTCGGCGGCCGCTCATCGTATCGAACTGGTGTCCGACGTGCCTGCGGTGTGGGGACTCCGGCTCGGGCTCGCCGACGTCCACGGCATCAGCGAGGCCGAAAGCGCCCGCATCGAGGCCGGACAGCCCTACGCCTCCCTGCTCGACTTCTGGGAACGGGCCCGCCCGCGCAAACCCGTCGCCGAACGCCTCGCCCAGGTCGGCGCGTTGGACGCCTTCGGCGCCAACCGCCGCGACCTGCTGCTCCACCTCACCGAACTGCACCGGACACAGCGCGGCGCCGCCTCCTACGGCGGACAGCTCCCGCTCGCCCAGGGCCGGAAGACCGCCCCCGTCGGCCTGCCCGACCTCGACGAGACCGAACGGCTCAGCGCCGAACTCGGCATCCTCGGCATGGACGCCTCCCGCCACCTCATGGGCGACCACCGGGCCTTCCTGCGCGAACTCGGCGTGGTCTCCGCCGAGCGGCTGCGCTCCGCCCGGCACGGCCAGACCGTCCTGGTCGCCGGCGCCAAGGCGGCCACCCAGACCCCGCCGATCCGCTCCGGCAAGCGGGTCATCTTCACCACCCTCGACGACGGCACCGGCCTGGTCGACCTCGCCTTCTTCGACGATTCGCACGAACGCTGCGCCCACACCGTCTTCCACTCCTGGCTGCTGCTCGTCCGTGGCGTGGTGCAGCGGCGCGGACCGCGCAGTCTCAGTGTGGTCGGAGCCGCCGCCTGGAACCTCGCCGAGCTGGCCGAACTGCGGGAGAGCGGTGGCCTGGCGGCGGTGGGGGAGCGGCTCTCGGAAGAGCCCGTTCCCGTGGCGAGCGACACCGACACCGACACCGACACCGATGCCGACGGCGGGCGGCGGATCACCCTGTCCACCGGCTACACGATGAACCCCTGGGCCGACCTCCAGCCGGCCGGGGAAGGCGCCGCGACACCGTCGCGGAAGCTGTGGCACAGCAGCCCCGGGAGCGCCGGATGATCCTCTGCGTACGGTTCCGACTGGAGGCGGCGGGGGAGGTCGTGCTCCCCCGACTGCTCGACCTGCTTGGCGAGTTCACCCCGCTCGTCGAGGCGGCCCCGCCCGACGGGGCGCTCGCCGACGTGCGCGGCGCGCTGCGCTACTTCGGCTGGAGCCCGGCCGAACTCGGCTCGGTGATCCGGGTCAGAGCGCTCGCCCTGTACGGCGTCGACTGTGTCGTCGGCGCCGGACCCAACCCGATGCTGGCCCGGATGGCGGCCCGCGAGGCACGCCCCGGCACCACCCTGGTCGTCGAGGACCCGGCGGCCTTCCTGCGCGACCGGCCGGTGGCCGCCCTGGACGGCGTCGGCCGCGCCACCGCCCGTACCCTCTGCGGCTACGGCCTGGACTCCGTCGGCCGGGTCGCCGACGCGCCGCTCGCCGTGCTCCAGCGGCTCGTCGGCGCCAAGGCCGGCCGCGAGCTGTGGGAACGGGCCCGCGGCATCGACCGCACCCCTGTCATCCCAGGCGAGGTCTCCCTCCCCCACAGCTCAGCGCGTGGGGGGACCCTCATGGCCGCCGAACGGTCCTTCCCACGCGACGAGTTGAACACCGCCGAGCACCGCAGGGCGCTGCTCTCGCTCACCGAGGAACTGGGCGCCAGGATGCGCACCGAGCACCAGGTGTGCCGCTCCCTGACGGTGACCGTCCGCTACGCCGACCGCACCACGACGACCCGCACCCGCACCCTGCGCGAACCCACCGCCCACTCGACGGACCTCAGCACGCTCGCGTACGCGATCCACGCCTCCTTCGGCCTCCAGCGCGCCCGGGTCCGGGGCATCGCCCTGCGCGCCGAGGGCCTGGCCCCGGCCGAGTCCGCCGCCCATCAGCTCACCTTCGACCCGGCCGACGACAAGGCCCGCCGCATCGAGGCGGTGGCGGACCGGGCCCGCGCGAAGTACGGCCCGCGGGCGGTGCTGCCTGGCTCCCTTGCGGCGTGAGCGCGGCGGCGCAAGCACGACGGTGTAGGTGACACGGGACTTTTTACCGACGCGTAACTTCCCACCGGGGCTACCCATCCGTAACTTGGCGGAAAGCGCACATCCCCACTTGTGGTCCGGACCGCAGGGCGTAGCACTCCCTCATACCCCTTGAGCCGCAAGGAGATCGCCCGATGCTGCCCTGGAAACGGCCCTGGAAGCACATCGCCCGAGCGCTGTCCGTCCTGCTCCTGACCGCCGCCGCCATCCTCGTCCCCGCCGCCGCCGCACAGGCCGACGCCCCCAGCCGCGGCTGGAACGACTACACCTGCAAGCCGTCCGCCGCCCACCCCCGGCCCGTCGTCCTGGTGCACGGCACCTTCGGCAACTCCGTGGACAACTGGCTGGGACTGGCCCCCTACCTGGTCAACCGGGGCTACTGCGTCTTCTCGCTCGACTACGGGCAGCTGCCCGGCGTCCCGTTCTTCCACGGACTCGGCCCGATCGACCAGTCCGCCGCCCAGCTCGACGCGTACGTCGACACGGTCCTGGCCGCCACCGGCGCCGCCGAGGCCGACCTCGTCGGGCACTCGCAGGGCGGCATGATGCCGCGCTACTACCTCAAGTTCCTCGGCGGCGCCGACAAGGTGAACGCCCTCGTCGGCATCGCCCCCGACAACCACGGCACCACGCTCAGCGGCCTCACCCGGCTGCTGCCGTACTTCCCCGGCGCCGAGGACCTGCTGACCAGCGCGACCCCGGGGCTCGCCGACCAGATCGCCGGCTCCCCGTTCATCACGAAGCTCAACGAGGGCGGCGACACCGTGCCCGGAGTGCGGTACACGGTGATCGCCACCAAGTACGACGAGGTCGTCACCCCGTACCAGTCGGGCTGGCTGTCCGGCCCGAACGTCAGCAACGTGCTGCTCCAGGACCGGTGCGCGCTCGACCTGTCCGAGCACGTGGCCATCGGCACGGTGGACCGGATCGTCTTCCACGAGGTGAACAACGCCCTCGACCCGGCCCACGCGACCCCGACGACCTGCGCCTCGGTCTTCGGCTAGCCCTTCGGCACGCTACTGGTGCTGCCGGCGGCGGGCGGTGACGAACAGCACGGCCGCGCCGAGACCCAGGACGGCGGCGCCGCCCATCGCCAGATACGGCGTGGCGGCGTCGCCACCGGTCTCCGCCAGCTCCTCGCCGGAGTCCGCGCCCTGGGGTGCGGGGGCCGGGGCGACGGGGGCTTCGCTCGCGGGAGCGGTGGCCTCCGGAGCAGTGGCCTCCGGAGCGGTGGCCTCCGGAGCGGCGGTCTCCGGCGTGGCCGTGTGCCCGGCGTGCTCCTCGTGCCCGGTGGTCGGCGCGTCCGTGGGCGCGCTCGGCGCCGGCGCCGGGGCGGCGCCACCGGTGTCCTTGCCGAACACCACGTCCGAGCAGGTGTAGAAGGCCTCGGTGGAGTCGGACCGCTGCCAGATCGAGTAGATCAGGTGCCGCCCCGACTTCTCCGGGATCGTGCCGGCGAACACGTAGTCGCCGTTCTGCATCCCCGGGTCGACGACCGTCGCGAACGGCTTCGCCTCCAGGTCCGACCACTTCAGCGGCTTCGACGGGTCGTACCCGTCCTTCGTCACGTACAGCTCGAACCTGCCCCGGTGCGGCGCGGTCCCCTTGTAACGGAAGGTGTGCGGACCGGGGTTCAGCGAGGTCGCCGGCCAGTCCGTCCGCGCCAGGTCGAGGCCCTTGTACGTGTCGTTCCCGGCGCTGCACAGCTCGCCGTCCGGGATGATCTCGCGGTGCCTCCCGGCCGCGTTCGCGATGTTCACCCCGTTCCAGTCGTACAACGCCTGTGTCCCGCCCGCGGCCACCGCCGCCTTGCACGCCGCCGACTTCGGGTTCTCCGGGCCCTCCGCGTGACAGCCGGCGACCCGGCTCACCGGATCGGTCATCGACCCGTGCGCGAGGGCGGGCGCGACGGCGAGCCCGGACAGCGCGAGGACGGCGGTGGAGGTGACGGCCGCGGCCGCCGTACGGCGTGAGGTCATGGGGGGACGACTCCTTCACGAGGGTGGGGTGTGGGGGGTTGCCAAGGAAACTAGCCCTCGAAAAGCCCCGATCCGGGCCCCGGACGCCGCACCGGCCGATCCTTATGGTCGCGTTAAGGAGCGCCTAAGCGGGGGCACAGACAACGCCCTCGCCTTCGCGTCAGCCCACCCGGCGGTAGCGCCGCTCGGGCCGTCCCGTGCCGCCGTAGCGCAGCGAGATCTCGGCCCGGCCGGTCGCCGCGAAGTACTCCAGATAGCGGCGGGCGCTCACCCGGGACAGCGAGCCGGCCTCCGCGCACTCGGTGGCCGACAGGCCCTCGGGATGCGCGCGCAGAATGGCGTCGACGAGGTCGGCGGTCGGGGCGGCGAGGCCCTTGGGCAGCTCGCGCGAGCCGCGCGGGCGCGCCCCGAAGATACGGTCGACGTCCTCCTGACGGGCCTCCGCCAGGTCGTCGAGCCGCCCGTGCAGGGCCGCCACGTGCCGCAGCTGCTCCTGCAGCGCCGCCTGGTTGAACGGCTTGATCAGATAGTGCAGGGCCCCGGCGCGCAGCGCCGAGCGGATCGTGTCGGCGTCCCGCGCCGCCGTGATGAACAGCGCGTCCGTCGCGAGCCCCGCCGCCCGCAGCTCGCGCAGCACCGCGACCCCGTCCATGTCCGGCAGGAAGATGTCGAGCAGCAGCAGATCGGGCCGCAGCGCGTGCGCCGCGCGCAGCGCCTCGGCGCCGGTGTGCGCCACCCCGGCGACGGCGAAGCCCGGCACCGCCGACACATAGCGGCAGTGCAGCTTGGCCACCATGAAGTCGTCGTCGACCACCAGCACCTTCGTCACGCCGACAAGGTAGGACGCGACCACAAGGACCACAACGTCCGTTGGTTGCGGAAGAGAGACAGCTTCCTCACGCGCAGGCAACATGTGGGCCACCTCACATCCCCCGTTCCCCTTCGAGAGGCGGCACCCGTGCGCCTGCGCACTCCCCTCGCCCTGCTCGGGGCGGCGCTGCTCGTGCTCGTCGGACCGCCGCTGCTCACCCCCGGCAGCGGCGCCGGCACCGGCACACAGATACCCGGCCTGCGCTTCATGGTCCCCAACACCCCCGGCGGCGGCTACGACATCACCGCCCGCACCGCGGCGAAGAACGCCGAGGACGCCGGACTCACCTCCGGCATCGAGGTCTTCAACCTGCCCGGCGCCGGCGGCACCGTCGGCCTCACCCGGCTCGTCGGCGAGCACGGCAACGGCCGGCTCGCCATGTCCATGGGCCTCGGCGTCGTCGGCGCCGTCCACACCAACAAGACCCCGAAGACCCTCGCCGACACCACCCCGATCGCCCGGCTCACCATGGAGCAGGACATCGTCGTGGTCGGCAAGGACTCCCCGTACAAGACCATCCAGGACCTGCTCGCCGCCTGGCGGAAGGACCCCGGCAAGCTGCCCGTCGGCGGCGGCTCCTCGCCCGGCGGACCCGACCACCTCGCCCCCATGCTGATGGCCCGCGCCGCCGGCATCGCCCCGAAGAGCGTCAACTACGTCCCCTTCGACGGCGGCGGCGAGCTCCTCGCCTCCATCCTCGGCGACAAGGTCGCCTTCGGCGTCTCCGGCGTCGGCGAGTACCTCGACCAGATCAAGGCCGGCGAACTGCGCCTGCTCGCCGTCACCGGCGCCGAGCGGGTCCCCGGACTCGACGCGCCCACGCTCCGCGAGGCCGGACTCGACACCGAGTTCATCAACTGGCGGGGCATCGTCGCCCCGCCCGGCCTCACCGACGCCGAACGCGACAAGCTCGTCGGCCTCGTCACGAAGCTGCACGCCTCGAAGGAATGGCGGGAGTCGCTGAAGACCCACGGCTGGAGCGACGCCTTCCTGCCCGGCGAGGAGTTCGGCACCTTCCTCACCGCCCAGGACAGGCAGGTCGGAACCGTCCTGAAGGAGCTCGGCCTGTGACCACCACGACACCCACGACCACCGAGACCCCCACCGCCAGGAGGTCCTGGCTGCGCGAGCACTCCGAACTCGGCGTCAGCGCTCTGCTGTTCCTCCTCGGCGTCCTCGTCCTCACCGACGCCCTGGCCATGAACATCGACATGGGCCGGCGCGGCCCCGTCGGCCCCCGCACCGTCCCCCTCGTCGTCGGCACCGGCCTGCTCGTCGTCGCCGTCCTCCTCGCGGTCGACGTGCTGCGCGGCGGCCGCGGCGAGGCCGAGGGCGGCGAGGACGTCGACCTGTCCGAGCCGGGCGACGGACGCACCGTGCTGCTCCTCGCCGGAGTCTTCCTCGGCTTCGCCGTGCTCATCGGCCCGCTCGGCTTCCCGATCTCCGGCGCCCTGCTCTTCTGGGGCGCCGCCTACGCCCTGGGCAGCCACCACCACCACCGCGACCCGCTGATCGCCGCCACCCTCTCCCTCCTCACCTATGCCGTGTTCGACAACCTGCTCGGAGTCCCGCTGCCCGGCGGCCCGCTGATGGGAGTGCTCTGACCCATGGACTCGCTCACCTCCCTGCTCGACGGGTTCGGCACCGCGCTGACCCCGATGAACCTGCTGTGGGCCGCCGTCGGCGTCCTGCTCGGCACCGCCATCGGCGTGCTCCCCGGCATCGGCCCCGCCATGGCCGTCGCCCTGCTGCTCCCCGTCACCTACGGCCTGGAGCCGACCGGCGCCTTCATCATGTTCGCCGGCATCTACTACGGCGCCATGTTCGGCGGCTCCACCACCTCCATCCTGCTCAACACCCCCGGCGAGAGCGCGGCCGTGGTCGCCGCCATCGAGGGCAACCCCATGGCCAAGGCGGGCCGCGGCGCCCAGGCCCTCGCCGCCGCGGCCATCGGCCACTTCACCGGCGGCCTGGCCGGCACGATCCTGCTCGTCGCGCTCGCCCCGACGGTCGCCGCGCTCGCCGTCGACATCGGCGCCCCCGACTACCTCGCCCTCATGGTCCTCGCGTTCATCGCGGTGACCTCCGTCCTCGGCTCCTCCCGGATCCGTGGCCTGGCCTCCCTCCTCATCGGCCTCACCATCGGCCTCATCGGCCTCGACCAGATGACCGGCCAGCAGCGCCTCACCTTCGGCTCCCTCCAGCTCGCCGACGGCGTCGACGTCGTCATCGTCGCCGTCGGACTCTTCGCCATCGGCGAGGCCCTGTGGGTCGCCGCCCATCTGCGCCGCACCACCGGCGAGGCCATCCCGGTGGGCCGCCCCTGGCTCGCCCGCTCCGACGTGAGGCGCACCTGGAAGGCCTGGCTGCGCGGACCGCTCATCGGCTTCCCGTTCGGCGCGATCCCGGCCGGCGGCGCGGAGATCCCCACCTTCCTGTCGTACGTGACGGAGAAGCGCCTCTCCCGGCACAGGGACGAGTTCGGCAAGGGCGCCATCGAGGGCGTCGCGGGCCCCGAGTCCGCCGCCTCCGCCTCCGCCGCCGGCACCCTGGTCTCCATGCTCACCCTCGGGCTTCCGACCACCGCCGTCGCCGCCGTGATGCTCGCCGCCTTCCAGCAGTACGGCATCCAGCCCGGCCCGCTCCTCTTCGAACGCGAACCCGACCTGGTCTGGGGCCTGATCGCCTCGCTGTTCGTCGGCATGGTGCTGCTGCTCGCGCTCAACCTGCCGCTCGCGCCGGTCTGGGCGAAACTGCTGCGCATCCCCCGCCCGTACCTCTACTCCGGCATCCTGTTCTTCGCCGCCGTCGGCGCGTACGCGGTCGGCGGCGAGGCGCTCGACCTGGTGATCCTCCTGGCCATCGGCCTCGTCGGCTTCGGCATGCGGCGCTACGGCCTGCCCGTGCTGCCCGCCGTCATCGGCGTCATCCTCGGCCCGGCCGCCGAACAGCAGCTGCGCCGCGCCCTGCAGATCAGCGACGGCTCGCCGGCCGGGCTCGTCGACACCCCGTTCTCGGTCACCGTGTACGCGGTGGTGCTGATCCTGCTGGCCTGGCCGCTGCTGCGGACGTCTATCGCCCGCCGTCGTAACGTGACGGTATGACGAGTCACCCGCTCCGCCCCGCGACCGCGGCCGACGTGCCCGCCGTGAAGGCCGTGATCGACGCGGCCTTCCGGCACTACATCGAGCGGATCGGCCTCGTGCCGGCACCGATGGAGGAGGACCACGCGGCCAACGTCGAGGCGGGCCGGGTCTTCGTCGCGGGCGAACCGGTGACCGGCCTCGTGGTGGTGATCCCCGAGGCCGGTCACCTCTACCTCGACACGATCGCCGTCCACCCGGACGCCCAGGGCACCGGCCTCGGCCGGACCCTGCTGGCCTGGGTCGAGCAGCGGGCCCGCGCACTCGGCCTGCCGGAGGTGCGGCTGCTCACCAACGCGATGATGTGGGAGAACCAGAAGCTGTACGAGCGGTACGGCTACGAGGTCACCGAGCGCCGGCGGACCGGCCCGTACGACCGTATTCATTACCGGAAAGTCCTCAACGCGCCCCCGATGGGGTGAGTTTCGGACCGTCGGCGTCCTGATCCGGTATCCCTGGCGGGCAGCGTCCCACCCCCACCCCGAAGGGATCCCCCTCGATGCGTGCTCGCCTAGTCCTCGCCGGCGCCCTGCTCGCCACCGCCGCGGCCACCGCCCCCACCGCCTACGCCGGCCCCGCCGACGGGCTCTCCGTCGACCCGCGGGGCACGGTCGCCGCGGACGGCACCGTCACCCTCTCCGGCACCTACCGCTGCGTCGACGACAGCGCCGGACCGGTCTTCGTCAGCTCCCGGCTGATCCAGGCGGACCACGACTCCGGGATCGGCGGCACCCGGGCCGTCTGCGACGGCATGGTGCACCCCTGGACCAACACCGCCGTGGTGAAGGAGCCCGCCTACCGGGCCGGCACGGCACGGGTGGAGGCCACCCTGATGCAGCTCACCGCCACCGGCCCGATGGGCCTGCCGATGCCCGGCTTCCTCGCCACCGAGGGCGCGGACGTCACCCTCGGCTGAGCAGCCCGATCAGCCCGTCCCGCCCGAGCAGCTCCAGCTCGTCGAGGGCGCGTACGGCACGCTCGGCCGCCTCCGGGTCGGAGGCGGCGAGCCCGCTCGCCGCGAACTCGTCCTCGTCGAGCCGCAGCACCTCGCGCCCGTCGGCCGACACCCACAGGTCGAGGTCCAGGTCCTCGACCACCACCCCTGTGCCGTCCGCGGCCACGACGGCCGGCCGGGTCACGTCGCAGTACCAGCCCTTGAGCGTGCCGTCGCCCGCCCGGACCTCCTTCACCGCGTACCACCGGTCGCGCCAGTAGTGCTCGGTGAAGACGTCGCCCGGCTCGAAGCGCACGAAGCCGAAGTCCCGGACGCCCTCGGCGGCCCACGGCGCGCGGACCGTCAGCCGCACCCCGTCGTCGGCGAGCAGCTCCGCCGGATACCGGATCTTGGTCCGACCGGCCTTCACCAGGGCGATCTCGATCTCGACCTCAACCGATGCGGCGGACATGACGGGTCTCCTTCGCGCGGATCTCGTAGCCGAACCATCGGTTGACGGCCAGCATGGGGGCGTTCTCGGCGTCGTTGCCGGTGACGGCCTCCGTACAGCCGGCCGACCGGGCCAGATGCAGCGAGGCGTTCTTCACCAGCTTGGCCAGGCCCCGGCCGCGGAAGTCCGGGGCGGTGCCGGTCATGCCCGAGCCGTAGCGCCCCGCGCCGTCGGTACGGGCCGCGCTGAAGGCGACCGGCCGGCCGTCGACCACCGCCACCGTGGTCAGCGCGTGGTCCAGCAGCGGATGCTCCCAGGTGGTGGCCAGCCAGTGCGCGTAGTCGTCGAGTTCGGCCGCCACGTCGCCCGGCTCGTCGGCCGTGGTCAGCGCGTCCAGCTCGAACAGCGGGCGCGGGTCGGCCGCGAACTCCGCCGCCGTGCGCAGCTCCACCCCGGCCGGCGGCTCCTGGAGCGGCGGCAGTTCGGCCGTCGTCAGGTCGAGGCACAGGAAGTAGGCCGAGCGACTGCCCCGGTAGCCGTGGCGTCCGGCGAAGGCGAGGTTCGCGGGTCCGTCGAGCACCCAGCTGTAGAGGGTGTCCGCCCCGGCCCGCGTCAGGTGCTCCTCGGCGGCGCGCAGCAGCAGCGCCCCGGCGCCCCGGCGGCGGTGCGCGGGGTCGACGAAGATGTTGACGCCGCCGATGCCCGGCTCGGGCGACTCGTGGGCCAGCGACACCTCGGCGGTGCCGATCACCTGCCCGTCGGCCTCGGCGAGCAGCGGCCGGGCGCGGGCGTCGGGATGGGCGTTCGCCCAGTCGTGGGCGACCTGCGGGCCGGTCGCGAGCATGAAGGGCAGCGCGGCGCGCCGTACCCGGGCGAAGGCTTCGGCGTCCTCCGGGACCGAGGGCCGTACATCGCGGACGATCACAGTCATGTCACCGCACGGTATGCGCCGGGCGGCGCCGCCCGCCTCCCATTTTCCGGCGGGCCGGGTGCAGAATCAGGCGGGTGACGCTTCGAATCAGCGTGGATCCCCGTTCCACCACCGCTCCGTACGAACAACTGCGCGCCCAGATCTCGGAGAGTGCCCGCTCGGGCGAGCTGCCCGTCGGCTACAAGCTTCCGACGGTGCGCGGTCTCGCGGAGGACCTGGGCCTCGCGGCGAACACGGTCGCCAAGGCGTACAAGGCCCTTGAGTCGGACGGTGTGATCGAGACCCGCGGCCGCAACGGCACCTTCGTCGCCGCCGCCTCCGACGCGGCCTCCCGGCTCGCCGCCACGGCCGCCGCGGCCTACGCCACGGAGGCCCACCGGCTCGGCCTCAGCCACGAGGCGGCGGGCGCCGCGGTCCGGGACGCGCTGCGGGCCGCGTACGAGGAGTAGGCCGGGTACGGCGTACGAGGCGGGGGAGCCGGAAGGTCCGCGTACCCCTCCTGCGGATACAGCCCCTACAGATACAGCCCCTACAGATACAGGCCCGCGGCGGCGGTGCGCGGCTCCGGAAGGCCCGGCGCGTGCGTGCCGCGCCGCAGGGCGAACAGCTCGGCGAGGGTGGCCCCGTCGCGCCCGACGCCCTCCTCGCGGCCCAGCCACTCCACCGCCTCGGCCCGGCTGAGCGGCCCGACCTCGACCCGGGCCAGACAGCGGCCGGGGCGCACCACGGCGGGGTGCAGGCGCTCCAGGTCCTCGTTGGTGGTGACGGCGACGAGGACGTTGCGCCCCTGTCCGAGCAGTCCGTCGGTGAGGTTGAGCAGCCGGGAGAGGGCCTGGCCCGCGGTGTGCTTGGCCTCGCCGCGGATCAGTTCGTCGCAGTCCTCCAGGAGCAGCAGCCGCCAGCGGCCCTTGGCGGTGCCCTCGTCCTCGCCGATGGCGATGTCCATGAGATAGCCGACGTCGCTGAACAGGCGCTCGGGGTCGAGGACGCAGTCGACCTGGCACCAGTCGCGCCAGGAGCGGGCGAGGGTGCGCAGCGCGGAGGTCTTGCCGGTGCCGGGCGGGCCGTGCAGGAGCAGGAGCCGGCCGGAGATGTCCTCGGGGGTGACGGTCATCAGGCGGTCCATCGCCTCGGCGACCGGCGCGGTGTAGTTGGGGCGGATCTCGTCCCAGGTCCCGGCGCCGATCTGACGGGTGGTCCGGTACGGGCCGCGGCGCGGCGACACGTACCAGAAGCCCATGGTCACGTTGTCCGGCTGCGGCTCCGGCTCGTCCTTGGCCCCGTCCGTGGCCTCCTTGAGCACCCGTTCGGCGAGCTCGGGGTCGGTGGCGGTGACCGTGACGTCGGCGCCGCGACTCCAGCGGGAGACCAGCAGGGTCCAGCCCTCGCCCTCGGCGAGCAGTGCGCTGCGGTCGTCGTCCTTGGCGGCCCGCAACACCCGGGCGCCGGCGGGCAGCAGGGTCGCGTCCGGCTTCACGCGGTCCAGGTTGGTGCTGTGACTGTGGGGCTGCTCGCCGGTGGTGAAGCGGCCGAGGAACAGCGCGTCGAGGACGTCGATCGGGGAATCGTCGTCGTCGATGTGGAGGTGGACGGGCAGCGCCCGTTCGGGCGAAGCGGGGGCAGACATGCGCCCATGATCCGGGACGGGGACGCGTGGCGCACCGGGTTTTGGATGCTCGTCGTACTTCGTGACGGTTCGTCGACTGGCTTGAAATCATTGGTTCCTGAAGAGGTTTCAACGCGCGTCCACCACGAGTTTTGACATGAACACTTCCGAAAGGCCGGATCCGCTGCTACTACCTGGTAACGCAGAGATCCTGCTACAGGGAGGTTCCATGAAACTGTCCCGATTCACGGCTTTCACGTCCTCGCTACTTCTCGGCGCCGTCCTCGCCCTCACCGGGGCCGGGGTCGCTCAGGCCGCCGAGACCGCCGCGGTGGACTACGTGGCCCTGGGCGACTCGTACTCCTCCGGTGTCGGAGCCGGGAGTTACGACAGCGCCAGCGGCGACTGCAAGCGCTCCACCAAGGCCTATCCGGTCCTCTGGAAGAACGCCCACGCGCCCTCCTCCTTCGCCTTCACCGCCTGCTCGGGCGCCCGAACGGGTGATGTCACGGCGAATCAGCTCGGACCCCTCAACACCGGCACCGACCTGGTCTCCCTCACGATCGGCGGCAACGACGCCGGTTTCGCCGACGTCATGACGACCTGTGTCCTGCAGTCCGAGTCGACCTGTATCAACCGAGTGAATCAAGCCAAGAGCTACGTCGACACCACCCTGCCCGGCAAGCTCGACTCGGTCTACAACGCCATCCGCAACAAGGCCCCCAACGCGCGCGTGGTGGTGCTCGGTTACCCGCGCTTCTACCAGCTCAACGGGACCTGTATCGCCGGCCTGAGCGAGAACGAGCGCCGCGCCATCAACGACGCCTCGGACTACCTCAACGCCGCCACCGCGAAGCGCGCCGCGAACCACGGCTTCCCCTTCGCCAGCGTCGTCCCCGCCTTCACCGGACACGAGATCTGCTCCGGCTCGGCCTGGCTCCACAGCGTCAACTGGCTCAACATCGGCGAGTCGTACCACCCGACCGCGGCCGGCCAGTCCGGCGGCTACCTGCCGACCTTCAACGGCGCTGCGTAGCCGAAGCCGTACCCGCACCCCCGTCCGGCGCACCGCCGGGAGCACCACCCGGGGAGGCGGTCCCGCCCGAAGGAGTCGCCGTCGTCGCGGGCGGCGACGACGGAGGCGGGGCCGTCTCCTCGCACGTCACCGAGAACGCCACCCAGTTCGACCGCCGTTCCACCGGCTCCCGCACCTCCAGGCGGATCCGGTCGCCGACCTGCGCCCCCGCCGGATAGTCCGCCTGCGTCCGGGTCAGCCGCTGCTCGGTCGGCCCGCCCTCGGGGAAGTCCAGGGTCCGCCAGGCCGCGTCCTGCTTCTCGCCGCTCTCCGTCGCCCAGCGGTACGACACGGTCGCCGGCGTCCGGTCCACCGTCACCGCCGCCGTGAACTCCGGGGCCGCGTCGAGCGGCGGCGGACACGCGCCCTCGTACGCGTCACGCACCGCCCGCACGCTCACGATCACCGACACCGGGGGAGTGGTCGTCGCGCTCGGCGAGGTGGTGCTCGGCGCCGCCGACGTGGACGGCGAGGGTGTGCTCGGCGCCGTCGTCGCGCTCGGCGTCACCGACGGCACCGGCGAACCGCCGTTGTCCGCATCCGAGTCGCGCAGCGTCGCGTAGGTCAGCCCGCCCGCCACCAGGAGCAGCGCGGCGATCCCGGCCACCAGGCCCCACCGCCGGCGCGACGGCCCGCCGGACCCCTCCGGGCCCGGGCCGGGCACCGGGGCCGGTACGGGCATCGGGGGGGTCGGCCCCGTCCCACCGGGTCCGCCCGGTCCGCCCGGGCCTCCTGTCGGGAGCGGTGCGTACGCCCCCGCCGGCGGCGGCTCCGTGCGCGGCGCGCCGCCCGCGCCGACCAGGCGCAGCTGATCCTCCGCCACCCGCGCGGAGAGCCGCTGCTCCGGGTCCTTGCGCAGCAGCCCCTCGATCACCGGCGCCAGCGGGCCCGCGTGCGCGGGCGGCAGGGGCTCCTCGTCCACCACCGTCCGCAGGGTGTCCAGGGGAGTCTCCCGCCGGAACGGCGACGCACCCTCCACCGCCGCGTACAGCAGCACGCCGAGCGACCACAGGTCGGCCGCGGGCCCCGGTGTGTGCCCCAGCGCCCGCTCGGGCGCGAGGTACTCGGGCGAGCCGATCAGCTCGCCGGTCATGGTCAGCGGGGACACGCCCTCCACGGCCGCGATCCCGAAGTCGGTGAGCACCACCCGCCCGTCGTTCGAGAGCAGCACGTTCGCCGGTTTCACGTCCCGGTGCAGCACCCCCGCCTCGTGCGCCGCGCGCAGCGCCGCGCACACCTCGGCGCCCACGTGCGCGGCCCGGCGCGGCGGCAGCGGCCCCTCGGCCTCCAGGGTCTCGGCCAACGTGAGCCCGCGGACCAGCTCCATCACGATCCACGGGCGGTCGTCGTGCAGCGCCACGTCGTAGACGGTGACGACATTGCGGTGGGTGATCCGCGCGGCGGACCGGGCCTCCCGCTCCAGGCGGGCGAACAGCCGCTCGCGGTCCGCGTCCGGCAGGCCGGCCGGGGCGCGCACCTCCTTGACCGCCACCTCGCGCCCCAGGACCTCGTCCCGGGCGCGCCAGACGGTGCCCATCCCGCCCTCGCCGAGCACGTCGAGCAGCCGGTAACGCCCCGCGATGACCGTCATCTCTCCACGGTAGCGGAGCGTCGCCGCTTTTGGTGGCGGAGATCACACCCGGTTGCGGGCCCGCAGGCGGGAGTCGTGCGGGCAGGATGGTTCGTGACGGTTCGACAGGTGTTCGATCGCTGTCCAACTCACCCTGGAATCAGACGGATTCGGACAGTGATCGTCAACCCCCGTACACAAGCGGTGAATCCTGCGGCCGGAATACACGGGTGTCGTAGCGGAGCGATAGGGTTAACCTGCCCGGGCCGGGTGCCCTCGTACGGGTGGGGAGTGACATGGAACAGATAGCAATGCGCAGCAGGCCGCGAGTGCCTGCCATCACCTGCGGGAGCAGCGCGACCAGTTCGCGACTCGACCGCCATCTCGCGGTGCTCGGCGGCCCCGCCGTGCCGCAGCGCGAGGCGGCCGAGGCCACGCTGCTCATGCGGGAACTGACGACGCGTACGCGTGAGGTGCCGATGCAGGGCCACCGCAGCCGCAGCTCGCGGGTCTCGCTCTTCGCCCCGCTCCGCCGACTGCGCCGCTCGCTCTTCGGCAGCCACCACTGACCCTCGACGCCCCGCGCTGACAGGCCGTCCGGGCCGGGCTCCCGCGTACCCCGACGCACCACTCCCGCCCGCACCCGCTCGGCCCACGACCCGCTTCCGACCCGCCGCCGGACGTGTCCCCGCCCGTCCGGCGCCTTCCCTCACCCGGCCCAGGGCCTCCCGACGCCCGTCGTCGTCTCGGCTCACCCCCGTGCGTAACGCCTGACCGCCGCCGGGACGCACAGCGCGAGCAGCGCCAGCGACCAGAGCAGCGCCCCGGCCACCGGGTGCGTCACCGGCCAGGCGGCCTCGCCGGGCGCCGGCACCGGCGCGTTCCCGAACAGGCCCCGGACGGCGGTCGTCACCGCCGAGATCGGATTCCACTCCGCGACCGTGCGCAGCGGGCCCGGCATGCCGTCGGTCGGCAGATACGCGTTCGACAGCAGCGGCAGCATGAAGGTCGCGCTGCCCAGCTGACCGGCCGCCTCCTCGCTCTTCGAGGCGAGCCCGAGCAGGATGCCCACCCAGGTCGCGGTGAACCGGAAGAGCAGCAGCAGCCCGAGCGCGCCCAGCGCCTCGACGGCCGTCCCCTCGATCCGCCAGCCCATCGCGAGGCCGACGAGCAGCAGCGGCACCGTGCCCACCGCGGTGGTGACCAGATCGGCGAGCGCCTGTCCCAGCGGCACCGCCGCCCGGCTCACCGGCAGGGTGCGCAGCCGGTCCGTGACGCCCCGGTGGGTGTCCTGGGCGGCCTGGAACATCCCGGTCATCATCCCGTTCGCGGCCGTCGCCACCAGCATGCCCGGCACCAGGAACGCCCGGTAGTCGGCGCCCGGCATGGCGAGCGCGCCGCCGAAGACGTAACCGAAGAAGAGCAGGAAGACGATCGGCATGGTCTGCGTCATGACGGTGATCGCCGGGGCGTGCCGGACCCGCAGCAGATTCCGCCCGAGCATCGCCGTGCCGTCGTGAACGAGGGTGCTCATGCGGCCGGCTCCTTGCGGTCGGTGAGGCGCAGGAACACCTCGTCGAGGGTCGGCGGGCGCAGCGAGGCGTCCAGGACGGGGACGCCCGCCGCGTCGATCTCCCGGACGAGGCGCGGCAGGGTCAGCGAGGGGTCGGTGGCGACCGCGCCGACCGTGCGGCGCTCCGCGTCCAGGACCGGCAGCGAGCCGGTGAGCCGGTCGAGCACGGCCGCGGCGGCTTCGAGGGGCGCCGGTTCGGCGACCACGACCTCGGCGTGGTTGCCGATCAGCGCCTTGAGTTCGGCCGGGGTGCCGCGCTCGGCGGCCCGGCCCCCGTCGATCAGGACGACCTCGTCGGCGAGCCGGTCGGCCTCCTCCAGGTACTGGGTGGTGAGCAGCACGGTCGTGCCGCCGGCCGCCAACTCCCGTACGGCGTCCCAGATCCCGTTCCGGCTGTGCGGGTCGAGGCCGGTGGTCGGCTCGTCGAGGAAGAGCACCCGCGGCGGCACGATCAGGCTCGCCGCCAGGTCGAGCCGGCGGCGCATGCCGCCGGAGTAGGTGCGGGCCGGCCGGTCGGCGGCCCCGGCGAGGCCGAAGCGCTCCAGGAGTTCGTCGGCGCGCGAGCGCGGGGCACGCAGGAGCCGGGCGAAGAGCCGCAGGTTCTCGGCGCCGGTGAGATCGCCGTCGACCGAGGCGTACTGCCCGGTGACCGCGATCCGCCGCCGCACCCCCGCCGGGTCGCGGACCACGTCGCACCCCGCCACCCGGGCGCTGCCGGCGTCCGGCCGCACCAGCGTGGTGAGCACCCGGACCGCGGTGGTCTTCCCGGCGCCGTTGCGCCCGAGGATCCCGCAGACGGTGCCCTCGGGGACGGCGAGGTCGAGCCCGCGCAGCGCGCGCACCTCGCCGTAGCGCTTCTCCAGGCCCTCACTAAGTACAGCGTACGTAGTTGTTGTCATGAGGTGACCCTAGCGCATTACGTACGGTGTACGTAACGGCTGGGCGGGGGCGGCGGCGTCGTTACGATGGGGCGACGAGGTGATGAGTGATGGCGGGCCGAGCGGCCGAACCCGAAGTGATCTGGGCGCGCCCCGAGCGCACCGGCCGCGGCCCCAGGCCGGCCCACAGCCGGCGCGACGTCGTCGACGCCGCCGTCCGCATCGCCGACGCCGAGGGCATCGACGCCGTCTCCATGCGCCGCATCGCCGCCGAACTGGGCTGCGGCACCATGTCGCTGTACAACTACGTGCCGCGCAAGGAAGACCTCTACGAGCTGATGGTCGACGCGGCGAGCGAGGAGTACGAGCTCCCCGACCGGCCCAGCGGCGACTGGCGGGCCGACATGACCGGCATCGCCCGGCAGACCCGCGCCATCATGGAGCGGCACCCCTGGCTGACCCGGATCATGACCACCGCCTACGGCTTCAGCCCCAACGCCCTGCGCTTCCTGGAGTGGTGCCTCGGCGCCCTGGACCCGCTCGACCTCGAACCCGGTCTGAAGATGCAGCTCATCGCCATGATCAACGGCACCGTCATGGCCACCGTGCGCAACGAGCAGGCCATCGCCGAACGTGCCCGCGGCCTGCCCTGGTCCGAGGCCGAGGAACAGACGGTGCGCGGCACCTACCTCATGGGGCAGCTCGCCACCGGCGCCTACCCGCACCTCGCCGCGCTGCTCGCCGCCTCCCCGGCACCCGTCGACACCGACGAGATCTTCGAGCTGACCCTCGCCCGGCTCCTCGACTCCTTCACGCCGAGAGACGCCTGACCGCAGGAGCCTGACTACAGCAGCATGAACTGCCCCTCCGGGCCCTCCTCCTGATGGTCGAGCACGGACGCGGGGCGCCGCGCCGCCGCCGGTACCGGCAGCACCCCGGCCTCCCGCAGGGCGCCCGCCCCGAGGCCGTCCGCCCCGGCGCGTGCGAGGAGCGCCGCACGCTCCTCCTCGCGCCCCGCGAGCAGCGCCAGGACCGTGATCAGCTCAAGGAGTTCCGAGGTCCACTCCTGCGGCCAGGCCGCCGGGCCGATCGCCTCCAGCGTCCCCGGCTCGGCGCTCGCGGTCCGGTGCGCGAACCACTGCTCGAGCACCCGCACCCCGCCGACCTCGAACTCCCACGCCGCCGCCGGCACCGGTGAGATCCGGCCCTCGTCCAGGCCCAGCACCTCGCCCTCCGGGTCGTACGAGAGCGTCGTCGGCCGGGCCGGAACCGCCGCCCGTACGTACGGCCTGCGGCCCCCGGGGAGCCGCGGCCGGGCCCCGCCGCGCGCCCCGCGCAACTGCGTCTCCATCAGCTCGCGCCCCAGTGCCACGCCCGCCGTCCACACCTCCGGATCCGCCGGCAACGGCACCCGGCATCCGGCGGCGGACGGCCGCGCCACCGCCGTCGCCCACGCCGCCACATCCGCCGGGGCCACCCCGTACCCGTACCGCCCGCCCAGCAGATCGAGCAGCCCCGGCGCCAGATTCGGCTCCCGCCCCTCCGGCCGCCGGAACAACGGCCGGATCCGGCCCGGCCGGCCCGCGGGGGAACGCCCGTCGGGCAGCGCCGCCGTCACAAGCAGCGCGGGCCCGGCCGCGCCCGGCACGTACCCCTGCTCGACGACGAACAGCTGCCGCTCGTCCGCCACCCGCCACAACTCCGGCCGCGCGGCGTCGATCAGCCGGTGGTCCGGCAGCAGCCACTGCTCGTCGAACGGCCCGTGCACGAGGCGCACGGGCTCCGGGCAGGGGCCCGGCTCACGGGCGAGGCGCCCGGTCCCCGTCCGCTGCCCGGGCAGCGCCGCCACCGAACTCCCCGTCGTCCGCGCCCGGCTGCCCCGGAACAACGCCTCCCGCCCGGCCCCCTCCGCCGCCACCAGCCGCGCCCAGCGCTCGCGGAGCGTACGGGGATCCGGGGCGACGATCCACGAGCGGCCGAGCCGCAGCGGCGCCACGGACCACGGCATGAGGTCGTCGAGCAGGGGCGCGTCGAGCAGCGGCAGGTCCTCCGTCACGGCCCGCATGCTAACGATGTCCCTCAGTGGGCTTCCACCGTCACTGCGCCTCGACCGTCACCGTGAAGGAGAACCGGTCGCCGCGGTAGCGGATCCGGGCCACGTCCACCACCCGCCCGTCCTCGTCGTACGTCACACCCGTGTAGTGGAGGATCGGCGACAGGAGCGGGACCCGCAGCAGCTGGGCCGTCTCCGGGTCGGCGAGCCGCGCCTCGACGGTGTCGGTGATCCGGCTGATCCGGACCCCGACCACGTCGCGCAGCACCTTCGTCATCGGCCAGCGCTCCAGATCCGCCGGGTCGATGCCCGCCGCGATCTCCGGGAGCACCGCGTTCTCCGCCCAGTTCGTCGGCTCGCCGCTCTCCCCGTCGGCGCGCAGCCGCCGGAAGACCGCGACCTCGGCGACCTCGGGGAAGTGCTCGGCGAGTTCGCCCGGCACCGGCTCGGGGCCGTGGCCGAGCACCGTGGTCCGCTCGCCCGACTGCTGGGCCACGATCGCGTCGATCGAGCCCAGCAGCCGGCGCGGCGTGGAGCGCCGGGCGCCCGGCTCGATGAACGTGCCGCGCCGCCGGTGCCTGCTGATCAGGCCCTCCTCCTCCAGCTCCTTGAGGGCCTGGCGCATGGTCAGCACACTCACCCCGTAATGCGCGGCGAGCTGCTCCTCCGTGGGCAGCCGCAGCGAGGAGTCGGGGGTGCGGCCCAGTATGGAGGCGCGCAACGACTGCGAGACCTGGTACCAGAGCGGCAGCTTCCGGTTCAGGACCAGCGAGTCGGGAGCGAAGGCGGTCACGGTCTACTCCGTACGACGGCTACGGGACAACCGGTCGAACAGGTCGAACAGTACGTCGTACCGTACGCCTGTTCACGGTCGGAAGTGGCGCTCAAGACCCTGCCATACGTCGTCGTAGCCGCGCTGCAGGTGGTCGGCACCGGCCGCCTGCGCGGTCGCCGTGACCGGCCAGCGGGTCTCGAACATGAAGGCCAGGCCGTCGTCGATCTTCTGCGGCTTCAGCTCGGCGGCGCTCGCCCTGTCGAAGGTCTCCCGGTCCGGTCCGTGCGCGGACATCATGTTGTGCAGCGAACCGCCGCCCGGCACGAAGCCCTCCGCCTTCGCGTCGTACGCGCCCTCGATCAGGCCCATGTACTCGCTCATCACATTGCGGTGGAAGTACGGCGGCCGGAACGTGTCCTCGCCCACCAGCCAGCGCGGCGCGAAGACGACGAAGTCGACGCCCGCGAGCCCCGGGGTGTCGGACGGCGAGGTCAGCACCGTGAAGATCGACGGGTCGGGGTGGTCGTACGAGATCGTCCCGATGACATTGAAACGGCGCAGGTCGTAGACGTACGGGGTGTGGTTGCCGTGCCAGGCGACCACGTCGAGCGGGGAGTGGGCGTACGTCGCGGACCACAGGTTGCCGCAGTACTTGTTGACCACCTCCACCGGGCCCTCGACGTCCTCGTACGCGGCGACCGGCGCCCGGAAGTCACGCGCGTTGGCCAGGCCGTTCGCACCGATCGGGCCCAGGTCGGGCAGCTGGAACGGGGCGCCGTAGTTCTCGCAGACGTAACCGCGGGCCGTCTCGTCCAGGAGCTCGACGCGGAAGCGCACACCGCGCGGGATCAGCGCGACCTCGCCGGGGCCGGCCGCCAGGTCGCCGAGCTCGGTGCGCAGCAGCAGCCCGCCGCGCTCGGGCACGATGAGCAGCTCGCCGTCGGCGTCGCTGAACACCCGCTCCATGGGCGCGTTCGCGTGGTAGAGGTGCACGGCGATGCCGGCGCGCTGCGTCGTGTCACCGTTGCCGCCGAGGGTCCACAGACCGGCCAGCCAGTCGGTGCCGGCCGGCGGCTGCGGCAGCGGGTTCCAGCGCAGCCGGTTCGGATCGGGCACGGTCTCGGTGAAGGGCGCGCTGCGCAGCGCGCCGTTGTCGATCCGCGCGAACGGCGGGTGCGCCGCCGAGGGACGGATCCGGTACAGCCACGAACGCCGGTTGTGGGCCCGGGGCTCGGTGAACGCGCTCCCGCTCAGCTGCTCCGCGTACAGGCCCAGCGGCGCCCGCTGCGGCGAGTTCCGGCCGTCGGGGAGGGCGCCGGGGACGGCCTCGGAGCTGTGCTCGTTGCCGAAGCCCGTGCTGTAGCTCAGCGCTTCGGCCGTCTTTCTCGCCCGTTCCGCGTGGGTCTCCGCGTTCATCGCGTGCTCCTGTCCAGACGCTCACAACAATCCTATGCATGACCGTAGGATTCCGCTCCCGCTCGCGTCAACGGGGCGCCGTGCCGGGTCTTCCCGACGGGCGCGCCGGGGCGACTTGGACGTGGTGCGTGCACGGGGGGTTCCAAAAGATGAACATTGCTCTACTCTCTCGCGCATGCCTCCGCTGCCCCCGCGGTCCCCGCGCATGTCATGGACCCGACGGTTCGCCCTCGCGCTCTCGGTCGTGCTCGCGGCACTCGCCGCCGCACTCCTCACCGCTCCCGCCGCCCAGGCGCACGAGGAGCGGCCCGTCACCCTTCCCGACGGCACCGGCAGCGTCCCGACGCTGCGCACCGCGGAACCCGACCTGCTCGTGTGCAAGAGCGACCGGGCCGACTTCGCGCGGCGGACCGCCGGCTTCCCCGCCGACCTCAAGGCCCGCAACCTCGCCCTCTACGAACGCTGCCAGACGCGGGGCCACCGCCACCTCCAGCAGGCCGTCGACGCCGTCGACCGCCCCGGCATGACCATCGCGATCCTCCCCGGCCTCTACGAGGAGGAGCCCTCGCTCCCCGCGCCCACCGGCGCCTGCGCCACCCTCGAAGCGCCCAGGTCAGCCCTCGGCTACCAGATCCTCAGCTACGAACAGCAGGCGCGCTGCCCGCACAACCAGAACCTGGTCGCCATCCTCGGCAAGAAGAACCTCCAGATCGAAGGCACCGGCGCCTCCCGCCTCGACGTCGTCATCGACGCCAAGTACGCCAAACTCAACGCCATCCGCGCCGACAGGTCCGACGGCGTGTACTTCCGCAACTTCACCGCCCAGCGCACCACGTTCAACTCGCTGTACGTCCTCGCCGCCGACGGCTTCGTCATCGACGATGTCCTCACCCGCTGGAACGACGAATACGGCTTCCTCACCTTCGCCTCCGACCACGGCCTCTACAAGAACTGCGAGTCCTACGGCAACGGCGACTCCGGCATCTACCCCGGCTCGGCCTCCGACATCAACGACGGACACGGCTACGACGTCCCCCGCTACTCCATCGAGATCACCGGCTGCCGAAGCCACCACAACATGGTCGGCTACAGCGGCACCGCCGGAGACTCCGTCCACGTCCACGACAACGAGTTCGACCACAACATGGGCGGCGCCTCCATGGACTCCGCCTTCCCCGGCCACCCCGGACTCCCGCAGAACCACGCCCGCTTCGAACGCAACCTGATCCACGACAACAACCAGAACTACTACCCGAACGTCGCCGACGGCACCTGCGCCAAACCCCCCGTCGAGCGCGGCTACGAACAGGGCGTCGTCTGTCCCCAGATCTCCATGCCGCCCGGCACCGGCATCATCACCGCGGGCGGCAACTGGAACCTCTACGAGAACAACTGGATCTACGGCCACCAGCGCGCCGCCTTCTTCCTCAGCGCCGTCCCCGCCTTCATCCGCGGCGAATCCGCCTGGGGCAAGCAGACCGACACCTCCCACCACAACCGCTACGCCGGCAACCACCTCGGCACCGACCGCGCCGGCAACGCCCGCCCCAACCGCACCGACGTGTGGTGGGACGGCCAGGGCGGCGGCAACTGCTGGCAGTCCGACACCGGAGCGAGCACCCCGCGCTCCCTGCCCGCCTGCGGCAGCCGCCGCGGCGAGGTCACCGGCGCCACCGACCGCCTCGCCGGCGAACCCGTCAAACTCGCCCAACTCCTCGTCTGCGCCGACTACAACGTCCAGGCCCGCCGGCTCCCCGCCGGCTGCGACTGGTACGGCGCCCGCGGCCTCCAGCGCGTCGAGACCCAGCTCACCCTCGGCATCGCCGCCGTCCTCGCCCTGGTCGGCACCACCCTGTGGTGGCGCCGCCTCCGCCCCAGCCGCCTCGCCGGAGCCGCCACCCTCCTCGGCCTCGCCGGACTCGCCCTCGACGTCGTCGCCTCCACCCTCGCCCTCACCCCGACCCTGCTGCCCGCCCTCGCCCTCCTCCTCACCGGCCTGTGGTGGACCACCCTCGGCCTCCTGCTCCGCCCCCACCACCGCGTCTTCGCCTGGACCACCCTCGCCCTCGGCGCCCTCACCCTCCTCGACGCCTTCGACAAGGCCGTCCTGATGATCCCCTGGATCCCGCTCAGCCCCGCGTGGGTGCGCGGACTGCTCGGGGTGGTGTGGGTGCTGTGGGCGGTGGCCGTCGCGGGAACCCGCCGCCCGGCCCCCTCCGAGCCCCCCGCCCCCGCCCCTCCCGCCTCCGCCACCCCCTCCGGTCCCTCCGCGCCCGCCGGCGGTGCCGTGTGACCGGCCGCCGCCGGGCGGCCCGCGCCGTGCTCGCCCTCGCCGTGGGCACGGCGCTGCTCACCGGCTGCGGCGGGCGCCCGACCACTCACCACAAGCCCGGCACCAGCCACCAGGAGGCCACCGGCGCCAACGGCACCCTCCTCACCGCCCGGGACAGCACCGGCCACCGCCTTCGCGAGGTGCCCGCCGCGGGCGCCCCCGCCCTACGGATCGAGACCCGGCCCGACACCGAGGGCGGCTGGAACGTCCACCTCCAGGCGGAGAGGTTCCGCTTCACCCCCGAGAGCACCGGCGGCGCCGCCCTCCCCGGGCGCGGCCACGCCCGGCTCCTCGTCGACGGCCGCGAGGCCGCCCGCACCTACGGCCCCTGGGCGCACATCCCCGCCGGCGCCCGCACCCTCACCGCCCGGCTCTACGCCGACGACCACACCGCCTGGGCCGTCGCCGGCCGCCCCGTCGAGGCCACCGTCCGCCTCGGCGCCCCCGCCGACACCCCCGCGAGCCCCGCCCCGACATTCACCGCCGCCCCCGGCCGTACCCTCGCCGTCACGATCACCGGCGACTCGGTCCAACCACCCCCTTCCCGGGTCGAGGTGAGACAGGGTGAGCGGATCACCCTCCAGGTCACCGGCGACCACACCGACACCGTCCACGTCCACGGCTACGACCGCGAACTGCCCCTCACCCCCGACCGCACCGCCACCCTCACCTTCACAGCCGACCGCACCGGTCTCTTCGAGGTGGAGACCCACGAGTCCGGACTCGTGCTGACCCAACTCGTCGTCCGATGACGGCACTCACCGCGCCCCCGCCGCATCCGCTGCTCCTCGCACACGGCGTGGGCGCCCAGCACGACCTCCCCCTCTCGCCCTTCTACGCCTACGCCGGCGCCTTCGCCGCCCTCTTCGTCTCCTTCCTCTCCCTCGGCCTGCTCTGGTCAGCCTCCCGCTTCCGCGGCGACCGGGCCGGCCGTCCGCTGCCCGCCGCCGTCCAGCGCCTCGCCGACGCCCCCGCCACCCGCACCGCCCTGCGCCTCGCCGGCGTCGCCGCCGGACTCGCCCTCGTCCTCCACCTCCTCCTCGGCCCCGACGACCCGGACCGCAACCCCGCGCCCGGCGCGGTCTACGTCCTGCTCTGGGTCGGCCTCGTCCCCGCCTCCCTCCTCCTCGGCCCCGTCTGGCGCCTCGTCAACCCCCTGCGCACCCTCGCCGGCCTGCTTCCCGCCCGCCGCCCGCCCCGCCCCGTCCCCGCCCGCGTCGGCATCCGGCCGGCCGCCGCCGGACTCCTCCTCTTCACCTGGCTCGAACTCGTCGCCCCCGGCAACACCGCCACCCCCGTCCTCCTGGCCGCCCTCGCCCTCCACACCGCCGTGCAGCTCCTCGGCGCCGCCCGCCACGGCGCCGACTGGCTCGCCCACGCGGACCCCTTCGAGGTCTACTCCTCCCTCCTCGCCCGGCTCTCCCCGCTCGGCCGCCGCGCCGACGGCCGGCTCGTGCTGCGCTCCCCCTTCGACGGCCTGGACGCCACCCCGCCCGGCCCCGGCCTCGTCGCCACCGTCTGCGTCCTCCTCGGCTCCACCGCCTACGACGGCTTCTCCGACAACCCCCGCTGGCTCACCCTCCTCCAGACCTCACCCCTCGGCCGCACCCCCACCGCGACCCTCGGACTGCTCGGCGCCGTCGCCCTCGTCGCCGCTCTCTACGGACTCTGCGCCGGCGCCCTCCGGCTCGTCGACCGCGAACTCACCACCCCGCTCACCTCCTTCGCGCACTCGCTGCTGCCCATCGCCCTCGGCTACCTCGTGGCGCACTACTTCACACTCTTCGTCACCGAAGGACCACGTACCGTCATCATGGCAGGGGGCACTGACAACGCCCCCGCGCCCGCCCCGCCACTGGGTCCCGCGGGCCTCGCGACCCTCCAGGTCGCCGCGATCGTCACCGGCCACGTCCTCGGTGTCGTCGCCGCGCACGACCGCTCGGTGCGCCTCCTCCCGGCCGCCCGCGCCGTGGCCGGCCAACTCCCGCTGTTCGTGCTGATGATCGCGTACACCCTCGGCGGGATCGGCCTGCTGATCGCCTGACCCCGGCGGGCCGGTCGGCTCCGGTCACCCGCCCCGTCCACCCGGCTCCGGCCCCCGCCCTCCATCGCCCCCGCCCGGGCGGGAACGGCATGATGGTCCCGTGCCCCAGCCCACCCCGAAACCCCCCACCTCCCAGAGCCGCCGACCGGCCGCCGGACCCGCCCTGCGTCGCGCGCCCGTCCAGCAGCGCAGCGCCGAACGCCTCGCCCGGATCCTCGACGCCTGCGCCGAACTCCTCGACGAGACCGGCTACGAGCAGCTGAGCACCCGGGCCGTCGCCACCCGCGCCGGCGTCCCCATCGGCTCGGTGTACCGGTTCTTCGGCAACAAGCGGGCCATGGCCGCCGCCCTCGCCCACCGCAACCTCGACAGTTACGCCGCCCGCATCAGCGCCGGACTCGCCGCGCTCCCGGCCGTCGACGGCCACGCCGCCATCGACACGGTCCTCGACGCGTACATCGCGATGAAGCGGACCGTCCCGGGCTTCGGCCTGGTCGACTTCGGGGTCCCGGCCGGCGCCCCCGGCGAGCCCGGCGGCGACGAGGACCCCAACCACCTCGTCGCCGACCGGATCTGCGGACTGCTCGCCGCCCCCCTCGGCCGCCCCGCCGACGCGGTCCTGCTGCGCAAGGTGCTGGTCGGCGTCGAGGCCACCGACGCCCTGCTCCGGCTCGCCTTCCGCACCGACCCGGCCGGAGACCCCGCGCTCATCGCCGAGACCCGGGAACTCCTGCACGCCTACCTCGCGCCCTCGCTGCGCTGACCGCACCCCACGACGCCCGGTCGGTACACCCGGTCGGTACAGGGGCCTGTCGAACCTCCCTACCGGTCGGTATGCTCGCGGCCTGCCGGTGTGACGGCGCGCCGGCCGGCGCGTCACCGCACCGCGCCTCACCGCACCCCGCCGCGTCCGCCGCTGCCGCCCCAGGGAGACCGCCATGTCCACCGCCCTGCGCATCTGCCCCCTGTGCGAAGCGACCTGCGGGCTGACCCTCACCCTCGACGCCGGCCGGGTCACCGGCGCCCGCGGCGACCGCGACGACATCTTCAGCCAGGGCTTCATCTGCCCCAAGGGCGCCGCGTTCCCCGAGGTCGACGCCGACCCCGACCGGTTCGTCCGCCCGCTGATCCGCGAGAACGGCGTACTGCGCGAGGCCGACTGGACCGAGGCCTTCGACCTGATCGCCGCCCGCATCCGTCCGCTGGTCGAGGAGCACGGACCGAACACCGTCGCCCTCGTCCTCGGCAACCCCAACGTGCACACCATGGCGGGTGCCCTCTACCCGCCGCTGCTCATCGGTGCCCTGGGCACCCGCAACCTCTACACCGCCTCCACGCTCGACCAGATGCCCAAGCACGTCTCCAGCGGACTGCTGTTCGGCGACGCCTTCGCCGTCCCCGTACCCGACCTTGACCGCACCGACCACCTCCTGATGCTCGGCGCCAACCCCCTGGACTCCAACGGCAGTCTGTGCACCGCCCCCGACTTCCCCGGCCGGCTCAAGGCCCTGCGGCGGCGCGGCGGCACCCTCACCGTCGTCGACCCGCGGCGCACCCGCACCGCCCGCCTCGCCGACCGGCACCTCGCCATCCGCCCCGGCGCCGACGCCCTCTTCCTCGCCGCCCTCGCCCACACCCTCTTCGCCGAGGACCTGGTGAACCTCGGTCCGCTCGCCGAGCACGTGGCAGGGGTCGAGGAAGTACGGGACGCGGTACGGGACTTCAGCCCCGAGGCCGTCGCCGCCGCCTGCGACCTGGACGCGGACACCATCCGTACCACCGCGCGCGAACTCGCCGCCGCGCCGGCCGCCGCCGTATACGGCCGGATGGGCTCCTCCACCGTCGCGTTCGGCACCCTCGGCAACTGGCTCGTCGACGTCCTCAACGTCCTCACCGGCAACCTCGACCGCCCCGGCGGCGCGCTCTTCCCGCTCTCCGCGACCGCCCCCGCACCCCGCCCGGCCGGTCCCGGCAGGGGCTTCACCCTCGGCCGCTGGAAGAGCCGGGTCTCCGGCCACCCCGAGGCCAAGGGCGAACTCCCGCTCGCCGCCCTCGCCGAGGAGATCGACACGCCGGGTGAGGGCCGGGTGAGGGCGGTCGTCACCATCGCCGCCAACCCCGTCCTGTCCGCCCCCGACGGCGACCGCCTCGACGCCGCCCTGGGTTCCCTCGACTTCATGGTGGCCGTCGACCCGTACCTCAACGAGACCACCCGGCACGCCGACGTCGTCCTGCCCCCGCCGCCGCCCTCGCGCAGCGCGCACTTCGACTTCGCCTTCAACGGCTTCGCCGTCCGCAACCAGGCGCGCTACTCGCCGCCCGCCCTCCCGCTGGAGGAGGGGCGGATGGACGAATGCGAGATCCACGCCCGGCTGATCCTCGCCGTCTCCGGAATGCACGGCGCACCGCCGTCCGCCGTCGACGACCTCGCGATCGACCGCACCCTGGCCAAGGCCGTGACGCAGGAGCACTCGCCGCTCTACGGCGCCGACCCGAAGGAACAGGCGCGACTCCTCGCGGGCCGCGCCGGCCCGGAACGGCGGCTCGACCTGATGCTCCGGCTCGGCCCGTACGACCTCATCCTCGAGGACCTCCTGCAGGCCCCGCACGGCTTCGACCTCGGCCCGCTGAAGCCCCGGCTGCCGGACTCCTCAAGACCCGCAGCGGACGGATCGAACTGCTTCCCGCGCCGATCGCCGCCGATCTGCCGCGGCTGCGCGCCGCCCTGGACGACGTACCGGAGCCGGACTCCGTCCGGCTCGTCGGACGGCGCCACCTGCGCTCCAACAACAGCTGGCTGCACAACATTCCGTCCCTCAACGGCGGTTCGAACCGCTGCACCCTCCAGGTGCACCCCCGGGACGCCGAACGGCTCGGCCTGGCCGACGGCGCCCCCGCCCGCGTCAAGGGGGACGGCGGCGAGCTGACGGCCGAGGTGGAGATCACCGAGGCGGTCCGCCCCGGCGCGGTCAGCCTGCCGCACGGCTGGGGCCACGACCGCCCCGGCACCCGGCTCGGCGTGGCCGCCGGACGCCCCGGGGTCAACGTCAACCAGCTGCTCGACGGCTCCCTGCTCGACCCGCTCTCCGGCACCGCCGTCCTCAACGGCTTCCCCGTCCAGGTGAGCCCCGTCGCCACACCTGGCCTGTGACCTGGGGTTTTGCTCGTATTGCTCACACGTCAACGTCTTGTTAACGCGGGAAGGCCGCACCTACCGTCATCCGCACCGCCGCTCTGGCGGGAGTTCAAGGGTGAACGTGAGGTGTCCTCCCATGCTGACCGTCCTCGGCTTCGCCATGATCGCGACCTTCCTGGTCCTGATCATGCTGAAGAAGATGTCGCCGATCGCGGCGCTCGTGCTCATTCCCGCGTTGTTCTGCGTCGCCGTGGGGCAAGGCGCCCAGCTGGGCGACTACGTCATCGACGGAGTCGGCAAGCTGGCGCCCACGGCCGCGATGCTGATGTTCGCGATCGTCTACTTCGGCGTGATGATCGACGTCGGTCTCTTCGACCCGATCGTCCGCGGCATTCTGCGCTTCTGCAAGGCCGACCCCGTGCGCGTGGTCGTCGGTACGGCGGTGCTCGCCGCGATCGTCTCGCTGGACGGCGACGGCTCGACCACCTTCATGATCACGGTCTCGGCGATGTACCCGCTCTACAAGCGGCTCGGCATGAGTCTGGTCGTCATGACGGGAGTCGCCGCCACCGCCAACGGCGTCATGAACACCCTTCCCTGGGGCGGCCCCACCGCCCGCGCCGCCACCGCGCTCAAGCTGGACGCCGGCGACATCTTCGTCCCGATGATCCCCGCGCTCGGCGTCGGACTGCTCTTCGTCTTCGCCCTCGCGTACGTCCTCGGCCGCCGCGAGCGCAAGCGCATCGGCTACCTCAGCCTGGACGAGGTGCTGGTCCGCGACTCCGAGACGGTCCTGGTCGCGGCGGGCGGCGGCAGCGGAGACGGAGACGGAGACGCGAAGGCGGGTACGAAGGCGGGCGCGGCGGCCGGTGCGGCCGGGGGCGCCCGGGGCGAGGGCGGCGAGTCCGGGGGCGGCGAAGGCGGCTTCCAGGGGCTCGACCCGCACCGCGCGACCCTGCGCCCCAAGCTGTACTGGTTCAACGCCGCGCTGACCGCCGTCCTGCTGGTCGCGATGATCATGGAGCTGCTGCCGATCCCGGTGCTGTTCCTGCTCGGCGCCGCGCTCGCGCTCACCGTCAACTACCCGAACATGGCCGAGCAGAGGGCCCGGATCGCCGCCCACGCCGACAACGTCCTCAACGTCGCCGGAATGGTCTTCGCCGCCGCCGTCTTCACCGGAGTGCTCGCCGGCACCGGCATGGTCAAGCACATGGCGGACTGGCTCGTCGGCGCCGTCCCCGAGGGCATGGGCCCGCACATGGCCCTGGTCACCGGCCTGCTGAGCATCCCGCTCACCTACTTCATGTCCAACGACGGCTTCTACTTCGGCGTGGTGCCGGTGCTCGCCGAGGCCGGCGCGGCGCACGGGGTGTCCCCGCTGGAGATCGCCCGCGCCTCCCTGGTCGGCCAGGCGCTGCACATGTCCAGCCCGCTGGTTCCCGCGGTCTATGTGCTCGTCGGCATGGCGAAGGTGGAGTTCGGCGACCACACCCGGTTCACCGTGAAGTGGGCCGCGCTGACCTCGCTGGTGGTGCTCGCCGCGGGCATTCTCTTCGGGATCATCTAGGCCCTGATCGGAAAGACGCCTGCGGTCCGGGGGCGGCACCTAGGGCCGGACGGGTGGAAGTCGGAGGGTGGCACGGCACGGTGCCACCCTTCGTAGCCATGTTGTGACCAATAGTCAGATTATCGGCACACGAATTCCGAGATCTGTACGACTGGAGGAACCACGCATGACCGCTCCGGCGCTCCGTCCCCTGCTGTCCGCCGCCGTCACCGCGCTCGCCCTCGGCTCCGCCGCCCTGGTCGCCGCGCCCGCCGCGTACGCCGTCCCCGGTGACAACGGCGACGTGAAGGTCCACGACTCGAACACCGGGGAGTTCGACCAGCGCGACGACCCGAAGGTCTGCAAGTTCTATCTCGACGCCTTCAACTTCGACAGCAACCAGCAGGTCAGCTGGACGATCGCCCCGCAGCCGCCCAAGGCCGAGGACCCGCACCTCAGCGGCTCTCTCATCACGGACGCCAACGGGCACAAGCGGACCGAGAACCTCACGCTGCCCGAGGGGATGTACAAGCTCGACTGGACCTTCGTGGGTGAGCAGGGCGCGGGCAAGCACAAGGTCTTCAAGGTCGACTGCCCGAACGGCAACGGGGGTAACGGCAACGGCGGCAACGGGAACGGCGGGCCCGGCGGCGGCCACGGTCACAAGCCACCGCACGGTCCGGTCGGGGCGGGCGGCGGCGGTGCGGCCGACACCACGACCACGGCCGACGACTCGGGCTTCGGCGTCGCCTCGGCCGTCGCGGCGGGACTCGCCGGCACCGCCGGCCTGATCCTCATCCGCCGTTCCCGCCGTCGCAACGATGGCGCCGCGTAGGTCCGTCCCCCCGCGTGCAGCGGCCCCTGGCGGCCGGGCCACGGCCCGTCCGCGCGGGGCCGCCCGGCGCGGGCGCACCACCCGGCGGCAGCGCCGGCTCTACCGGCTCGCCCGCACCGTCGCCGTGACCCTCACCCTCGTCGTCGGCGCCGTCTGGTGGGCCGGTGACGAGGAACCGGGCGGCTCCGCCCTCGCCGCGGGACCCGCCGCGCACGGCGCCCCGTCGGCGGTGGCCAAGGCCGGCGCCGACGGAGCGAACGGAGCGCGCGGCGTGTCGGGCGGGGCCGGGCACAAGCCCGCGGCCAAGGCCCCGGCGAAGCCCCAGCCGCCGCCCGCCCCCCTGGCCCGCTCCCGCCCCACCACCCTCGCCGTCCCCGCGATCACCATCGAGGCGCCCGTCGTCGGCCTCGGACTGGAAGCCGGCGGGAGCCTCGCCACCCCGCCCGTCGACAACCCCCGGGTCGTCGGCTGGTACGCCAACGGCGTCACCCCGGGCGAGCGCGGCACCGCCGTCGTCGTCGGCCACCGCGACACCCGCACCGGCCCGGCGATCTTCCTCAACCTCGACTCGCTCGACCCCGGCAACACCGTCCGGGTCGCGCGTGCCGACGGCCGCGTCGCCGTCTTCACCGTCGACCGGGTCCGTACGTACGCCAAGTCGGCCTTCCCCGACGAGGAGGTGTACGGCGCCGCCAAGCGCCCCGAACTGCGCCTGATCACCTGCGGCGGAGCCTTCGACCGCAAGGCGGGCTACGCGTCCAACATCGTGGTCTTCGCCCATCTCACGGACGTCGACCGGCAGATCTGACCCGGTCCGGTCCGGCGGGCGGCCCGCTCCCACCGGCTCCGCCCGCGCCGTCTTCCGCCTGTGGCGCCAGGTCCTGTACGCCCGTCGCTCCCGGTCAGCCGGGGGCGGCGGGCGTCGTGCGTGGCGAGAACTCGCCAGGCCCTTCCGTTCCCCTCCGCCGGGAGCGCACGATGGCCGAGGAGCAGGACACGACACGGCACGAAGCACGCATCCGCCGCGTGCGGACCGTCCGATCGGCTGGTGCCCGATCGCCAGAGTCCCGACCGCACGCGTCACTGCTCTCTCTCCCCCCCCGCCGAGCGGCCCCGCCGCCGCTCGGGACGCCCGGTCCCGCCCCTCCTCCTCGGGACCGCGGCTCGCCCCCGCGCCCTCGCGCGGCACATCCGCCCGCTGCCCGCACCCTCGTGCCCCCGCGTCCGCATCCAGCGGGCGCGGGCGGGCCGGGCAAGGCGGAAACCGCCAGTTCGGGGACGCCCGGGCTGTCCGGGCGGGCCGTGGACAGGGCGGGCGGCCGCGGGCGACGATCGGTCCGTACCGGCGAGAAGGGGCCTGGCGCCAGAAAACTAACAGCGCTAGTTTGGAGTGCCCGTGCACCCGGCACCCGTGCCCCAGGCGAGGAGAGACAGCGGATGAAGGCCCACGACGCGATGTACATCGGCGGGGAGTGGCGCCCCGCCGCCTCCACGGAGACCATCCCCGTGACCGACCCGGCGACCGAGCAGGTCGTCGCCCATGTCCCGGCCGGCACCGCCGAGGACGTCGACGCCGCAGTACGTGCCGCCCGCGCCGCCTTCCCCGGATGGGCCGCCACCCCGCCCGCCGAGCGGGCCACCCGGCTCGCCGCGCTGCGCGACGCCCTCACCGCCCGCGCCGAGGAGATCGCCGCCACCGTCGCCACCGAGCTCGGCGCCCCGCCGCAGCTCGCGGCCGCCGTGCACACCGGGCTGCCGATCGCCGTCGCCGGCTCCTACGCCGAACTCGCCGCCACCCACCCCTTCGAGGAGAAGGTCGGCAACTCCACCGTCTACTCCGAGCCGGTCGGCGTGGTCGCCGCGATCACCCCCTGGAACTACCCGCTGCACCAGATCGTGGCCAAGGTCGCCCCCGCCCTCGCCGCCGGCTGCGCGATCGTCCTCAAGCCCGCCGAGGACACCCCGCTCACCGCCCAGCTGTTCGCCGAGGCCGTGCACGAGGCGGGGATCCCGGCCGGTGTGTTCAACCTGGTCACCGGCCTCGGCGCGGTCGCCGGACAGGCCCTCGCCGAGCACCCCGGCGTGGACCTGGTCTCCTTCACCGGCTCCACCGCCGTCGGCAGGAAGATCGGCGCGCTCGCCGGCGGCGCCGTCAAGCGGGTCGCCCTCGAACTCGGCGGCAAGTCCGCCAACGTCATCCTGCCCAGCGCCGACCTCGGCAAGGCCGTCGCCGTCGGCGTCGCCAACGTCATGTCCAACTCCGGCCAGACCTGCAGCGCCTGGACCCGGATGCTGGTCCACACCGAGCAGTACGAGGAGGCCGTCGCCCTCGCCGCCGCGGCCGTCGCCAAGTACGTGCCCGGCGAGCGGGTCGGCCCGCTCGTCAACGCCAAGCAGCGCGACCGGGTCCGCGGCTACATCGAGAAGGGCCTCGCCGAGGGCGCCCGGCTCGTCGCCGGCGGCACCGAAGCCCCGCACGACACCGGCTACTACGTCACCCCGACCGTCTTCGCCGACGTCACCCCCGAGATGACCATCGCCCAGGAGGAGATCTTCGGCCCGGTCCTCTCGATCATCCGCTACGAGGACGAGGCCGACGCCCTGGCCATCGCCAACGGCACCGTCTACGGGCTCGCCGGCGCCGTCTGGGGCGAGCAGGCCGAGGCCGTCGCCTTCGCCCGCCGCATGGAGACCGGCCAGGTCGACATCAACGGCGGCCGCTTCAACCCGCTGGCCCCGTTCGGCGGCTGGAAGCAGTCCGGCGTCGGCCGCGAACTCGGCGCGCACGGGCTCGCCGAGTACCTCCAGACCAAGTCCCTGCAGTTCTAGGCCCCAAGACCCCCCACCGCCGCCCCACGTACCGGGAAACCGAGGAGACACCAGCGTGATCCGCGCCGCCGTCCTGCCCGCCGTCGGCTCCGCCCTGGAGATCACCGGCATCGAACTGCCCGAGCCCGGCCCCGGCCAGGTCCGGGTCCGGCTCGCCGCCGCCGGGGTGTGCCACTCCGACCTGTCGCTGTCCAACGGCACCATGCGGGTGCCCGTGCCCGCCGTCCTCGGCCACGAGGGTGCCGGCACCGTCGTCTCCGTCGGCGAGGGCGTCACCCATGTCGCCCCCGGCGACGGCGTCGTCCTCAACTGGGCGCCGTCCTGCGGCAGCTGCCACCCCTGCACCCTCGGCGAGGTGTGGCTGTGCACCAACGCGCTGGCCGGCGCCGCGAACGTGTACGCCCGCACCGAGGACGGCACCGAGCTCCACCCCGGGCTCAACGTCGCCGCCTTCGCCGAGGAGACCGTCGTGGCCGCCGGCTGCGTGCTGCCCGTGCCCGACGGCGTGCCGCTCACCGATGCCGCCCTGCTCGGCTGCGCCGTCCTCACCGGCTGGGGCGCCATCCACCACTCGGCCCGGGTCCGGGCCGGCGAGACCGTCGCCGTCTTCGGCGTCGGCGGCGTCGGCCTCGCCACCCTTCAGGCCGCGCGGATCGCCGGGGCCGCCACGATCGTCGCCGTCGACGTCTCGCCCGAGAAGGAGGCGCTGGCCCGGACCGCCGGCGCCACCGACTACGTCGTCGCCTCCGACACCACCGCCAAGGAGATCCGCGCGCTGACCGGAGGACACGGCGCCGACGTGGCCGTCGAGTGCGTCGGCCGCGCCGCCACCATCCGTACCGCATGGGAGTCCACCCGGCGCGGCGGCCGCACCACGGTCGTCGGCATCGGCGGCAAGGACCAGCAGGTCACCTTCAACGCCCTGGAGATCTTCCACTGGGGCCGCACCCTCGCCGGCTGCGTCTACGGCAACTCCAACCCCGCCGAGGACCTGCCCGTGCTCGCCGAGCACATCCGGGCCGGCCGCCTCGACCTGAGCGCCCTGGTCACCGACCGGATCACCCTGGAGGGCATCCCCGGAGCCTTCGACAACATGCTCGCCGGCAAGGGCGGCCGCGCCCTCGTCGTCTTCTGACGCCGCCGCTAACGCCGCACGGTCCCGGTCGCGGATCGCTCGACGCCCTGCGGCCGCGCCCCCGCCCGAGGCCGGGACCGGGACACCGCCACGCCCGCCAGGCACAGGGCGCCGCCGCCGAGCGTGAGCAGCCCCGGCAGTTCGCCGAGGAGCGCCCAGGCCATCAGGACCACCAGGGCCGGCACGGCGTACGTCGTCGCGCCCATCCGGCCCGCCGTGGTGCGCGCCAGGGCATAGGCCCAGGTGGTGAAGGCGAGGGCGGTCGGGAAGACCCCGAGATAGACCATGTTGAGGGTCGCCGAGATCGGGGCCCGGCCCGCCTCGGCGACCAGCTGCCCCGCGAACGGCAGACAGGCCACCGTGCCGACCAGACACCCGAAGGTCGTCACCTGCAGCGCACTGCCGTGCGCCAGCGCCGGCTTCTGCGCCACCACCCCGCCCGCGTACGCCACCGCCGCGAGCAGACACAGCAGCACCCCGAGCACCGAGGCGTGCCCGCCGCCCGAACCGGCGGACATCGACAGGCCCACCGCGACCGCGCCCGCGAAGGACACCGCCATGCCCGCGAGCAGCCGCGGCGGCAGCGCCTCGCCGAGCACCTTCGCACCGAGCAGCGCGATCAGGATCGGCCCGATGTTCACGACCATCGCCGCCGTGCCCGCGTCGACCTCCTGCTCACCCCAGTTGAGCACCACCATGTACACGCCGAACCACAGCAGCCCCGACACCGCGATCCCGCGCCACGCGGCCCGGGGCGGCAGCCCCTCCCGCCGGACCAGGAGCACGGCACCGAGGACGAGCGAACCGGCGAGCAGCCGGCCGAGCGCGAGGGCGCCGGGGGAGTAGGCGGCCCCGGCACTGCGGATGGAGACGAAGGCGGAGGCCCACAGGAGGACGGTGACGGCCGCGGCGGCGAGCGCGAGCCGCGAGGTGCGGCCGGGAGCGGATGAGGAGTTCGGCATGGGAGGACCGTAGGCCGTGAACCCTTCGGCGTTCACCGCAATATCGCCCGCCGCCCGCCACCCGCCGCCCGCCGCCCGCCGCCCGCCGCCCGGCCCCTGCCCCCCCCGGCGCGCCCGGGCCTCACCGCAGCTCCGCCGGCTCGATGCCGAGCGCCGTGTGCAGCGCCCGCTCCCCGGCCGCGGTCACCTTCACCGCGCGCTCGGACCCGATCCGTACGCACCAGCCGGCGTCCAGCGCGTGCCGGCACAGCGCCGCGCCCGCGAGGCCGGCCAGGTGCGGCTTGCGTTCGGTCCAGTCGAGACAGCCGCGCGCGACCGGCCGCCGTCCCCGGCCCGGTACGAGGGGCAGGCCCAGGCCCGCGAACCAGGCGAGCCCGGCGTCGGTGAGTGCGAAGCCGGTGTCCTGGCGCAGCAGTCCGCGCGCGGTCATCGCCTCGGCGATCGCGATCCCGAGCCGCCCGGCCAGATGGTCGTAACAGGTGCGCCCCCGCGCCATCGCCTGCCCGGCGCTCACCGCCCGGAGCCCACGCGGTGCCGCGGACACGGCCGGTTCGGCGCGGGCGGCCAGGTCCTCGACGAGATGCGCGATCCCCGGATCGGCGAGCCGGACGTACCGGTGCCGCCCCTGCCGTTCCTCGGCGAGCACCCCGCCCGCGACCAGCTTGCCCAGGTGCTCACTGGCCGTGGACGGCGCCACCCTCGCCTGCCGGGCCAGCTCCCCGGCGGTCCAGGCCCGCCCGTCGAGCAGGGCGAGCAGGAAGGCGGCGCGCGTCTCGTCGGCGAACAGGGAGGCCAGCGCCGCGAGGTCTCTGGGAGCCATGGCCCCAGCATGCCGCAGTCACTCTTCGGCGCGGGCCGAACCGTTCCGCCGCTCCCGGTCCCACCACCCCAGGGCGCACCAGCGGTGGTCGATCTCGTACCCCGCCTCCAGCGGCCCGATGCGGGCGTAGGCGTCGGGGGCGCGCGGGTCGTCGTGCCGCATCAGACCGTACGCGGCGATGATCCGTACCAGCCGGCGCTCCTCGCCCGCGAGTGCGGCGAGCGCGTCGGCCACCTCCGGCGCGTGGTCGTCGCCCTCGGCGAGGCGCTCCGCGGCCGGCCATCGCACCCCGTCGTCAGGGTCACCGGCCAGGCGGACCAGCGCCTCGCGGACGTCCGGCGAGCCGTCGAGGTGCCCGCCGAGGACCGCGGCCGCGGCGCCGCGCACCCCTGCGTCCGCGTCCCGGACGAGCCCGAGGAGCGCCGCCCGCGCCTCCGGGTCGAGCGGTGTTCCGTCGAGGCAGTCCGGCACCGCCGCGCGGACGTTCGCGTCGGGGTGGCCGGTGTACCGCAGGCCGGCCGCCACCATGTCCGGGTGCTCGTGTTCGGCGTACCACGCGCGCAGCACGTCGCCGAGCACCCGGCCGTCCTTCTCCTCCGTCGCCCACAGCGCGAAGAGCGCGTTGGTCTCCTTGTCGTACGCGTGCATGCCGCTGCCCCGGAACTGCGTCGTGCACCGCAGCACGTCCGCCGCGAAGCGCCGGTGCGCGGGGTCGGGGTGATGCCGCAGGGCCGCGACCGCGGTCCAGGTCTCCTTGCTGCGTCGCCGCGCGGCGAGCGTCCACACGGAGCTCCACCAGTCGACGTGCTCCTCGTCCGCATACCTCGCCGCGCGGTCCGCCAGCTCCTCGACGGGCGTGAGCATGCGCAGCCCCCACTCCAGCTCGGTGAGGATCGCGCCGTGCCCGGCCCGTACCGTGCGTCCGTCCAGGACGAGTTCGTCGACGTACTTGACCTCGTCGTCCGGTACCCGGGTCCGCTCTCCGGTCGCCGAACTGCTCCGTTCGTACCAGCTCCGCGCGGCGGCCAGGGCCCGGTCCGCGGCGGGTCCGCGCAGCCGCGGGCCGGGGTCGTGGGCCAGCGTCGCCGAGACGACCGCGGGCGAACCGCCCTCGATGGCCCGCAGCAGCGGGGTCGAGCCGTCCGGGAGCACCCGGTGCGGGTCGGCGCCGCCCTCCGCGAGCTCCCCGGCGACCTCCGCGTCGTACGCCGTGATCGCCGCGCACAGCACCGGCAGTCCGTCCTCGCCCGCCGTGTCCGGGCCGGCGCCCGCGTCGAGGAGCCGCCGGACCTCCTCCGCGTCCCCCGCCCGTACCGCCGCTACGAGCCGTCCGTCGGGTCCTGTCCGGTCCACGTCTCCCGTACCCCCGCGTCGTACTGCATCGCCAGCCCGTCGAGCAGGGCCCGCAGCCCCGTCTCGAACGCCCCCTCGTCGACCTGTTCGCGGCGCTCCGCGAGCAGGTGGGCCTGTCCCAGGTGAGGGTAGTCGGCGGGGTCGTAGGCGTCCTCGTCCTCGACGAAGCCGCGGGCGAAGGAGCCGAGCGCGGAGCCGGTGATGAAGTAGCGCATGAGGGCGCCGATACGGGTGGCCTGGGCGGGCGGCCAGCCGGCGCGGACCATCGCGCCGAAGACCGCGTCCGCGACCTTGAGGCCGGCCGGGCGGCGGCCCGGGCCCTGGGCGAGCAGCGGCACCAGGTTCGGGTGGTCGGTCAGGGCCGCGCGGTAGGAGACCGCCCAGTCGTGCAGCGCGGTGCGCCAGTCGCGCGGATCGTCCGGCGCGAACATCGACAGATCGACCTTCGCGCTGACCGCGTCCGCGACGGCGTCCAGGATCTCGTCCTTGGTGCGGAAGTGGTTGTAGAGCGACGGGCCGCTGACGCCCAGTTCGGCCGCGAGCCGCCGGGTGGAGAGGGCGGCCAGGCCCTCCGCGTCCACGAGCGTGCCCGCTGTCGCGACGATGCGGTCTCGGCTGAGCAGGGGCTTGCGCGGTCGGGCCATGGCGCACATAGTAGGCGGGGTCAAGAAAACTAGCAGTGGTAATTAAACTGGGGCGACCGGCCGCGACCGGCCCCGGCCCGGACCGATGGGGTGACGCCGTGAATCTGGAGCTCAGCGAGGAGCAGGAGGCCGTACGCCGGCTCGCCGAGGACTTCGTCGCCCGCGAGGTCGCCCCGCACGCCGTCGCCTGGGACCGGGCCGAGGAGGTCGACCGGGGCATCGTGAAGAAGCTCGGCGCCGTCGGCTTCCTCGGCCTGACGATCCCCGAGGAGTACGGCGGCTCCGGCGGCGACCACCTCGCCTACTGCCTGGTCACCGAGGAACTGGGCCGCGGCGACTCCTCGGTCCGCGGCATCGTCTCCGTCTCGCTCGGCCTGGTCGCCAAGACCGTCGCCGCCTGGGGCGACGAGGAGCAGAAGCGCGCCTGGCTGCCCCGGCTCGCCTCCGGCGAGGCCGTCGGCTGCTTCGGCCTCACCGAGCCCGGCACCGGCTCCGACGCGGGCAACCTCGCCACCCGCGCGGTCCGCGACGGCGACACGTACGTCATCGACGGCACCAAGATGTTCATCACCAACGGCACGTGGGCCGACGTGGTGCTGCTCTTCGCCCGCACCGGCGGCCCCGGGCACCGCGGCGTCTCCGCCTTCCTCGTCCCCGCCGACACCCCCGGCCTCACCCGCCGCCCCGTCCACGGCAAGCTCGGCCTGCGCGGCCAGGCCACCGCCGAACTCGTCCTGGAGGGCGTCCGCGTCCCGGCGAGCGCCCTGCTCGGCCCCGAGGGCAAGGGCTTCTCCGTCGCCATGTCCGCCCTCGCCAAGGGCCGGATGTCGGTCGCCGCCGGCTGCGTCGGCATCGCGCAGGCCGCCCTCGACGCGGCCGTCCGCTACGCCGGGGAGCGCGAGCAGTTCGGCAAGCCCATCGCCTCGTACCAGCTGGTGCAGGAGCTGATCAGCGACATCGCCGTGGACGTCGACGCCGCCCGGCTGCTGACCTGGCGGGTCGCCGACCTCGTCGACCGCGGCCGGGACTTCGCCACCGCCGCCTCCAAGGCCAAGCTGTACGCCTCCGAGGCCGCCGTCCGCTCGGCGAACAACGCCCTCCAGGTCTTCGGCGGCTACGGCTACATCGACGAGTACCCGGTCGGCAAACTGCTCCGCGACGCCCGCGTGATGACCCTCTACGAGGGCACCAGCCAGATCCAGAAGCTCATCATCGGACGCGCGCTCACCGGAGTCTCCGCCTTCTGAGTACGGGGGACCGAGTGCGTGAGTACGCGGGCGGATGTGGCGCGGGCCACATCCGCCCGATGCTGTCCGGCATGAGCGACACACCGGTCAAGCAACAGAACACCGCCGCCTACCACGCGCAGGCCGTCATCTCCTTCGGCCTCGCCCTGGCCGCCGTGGCCATCGGCGTCTACCAGCTCGACGCCAGCGCCTGGGTGCGGGCCTTCCTCGCCATCTCCGTCCTCTACCTGACCACCTCCGCCTTCACCCTCGCCAAGGTCGTCCGCGACCGGCAGGAGGCGGGCCAGATCGTCAGCAGGGTCGACCAGGCCCGCCTGGAGAAGCTGCTCGCCGAGCACGACCCGTTCCAGAAGCTCTGACGGCGGCCCGAGCTCCGACCCCTAAGCGCTTGCTCAGCTTCGTTGTATGGTGTTCGTCCCTGACGGCCCGAGGAGGAGCGTGCGATGAGCGTGGCGGAGGAGACGCCCGGCGGCGAGGACATGCCGTGGGGCGAGGTCACGCCCGAGGCCGCCCGGCGCCTGCTGGTCGCGGCCGTCGAGGCGTTCGCCGAGCGCGGCTACCACGCCACCACGACCCGGGACATCGCGGGCCGGGCCGGCATGAGCCCGGCCGCGCTCTACATCCACTACAAGACCAAGGAAGAGCTGCTCCACCGGATCAGCCGGATCGGCCACGACAAGGCCCTGGAGATCCTGCGGGCGGCCGCCGACGGCCCCGGCACCGCCGCCGAGCGGCTCGCCGACGCCGTACGGTCCTTCGTCCGCTGGCACGCCGAGCGGCACACCACCGCGCGGGTCGTGCAGTACGAGCTCGACGCCCTCGGCCCCGAGCACCGCACCGAGATCGTGGCGCTGCGCCGCGAGTCGGACGCCACCGTGCGGCGGATCATCGACGAGGGCGTGGCCGCCGGGGAGTTCGACGTGGCCGACGTGGCCGGCACCGCGGTCGCGATCCTGTCGCTCTGCATCGACGTCTCGCGCTGGTTCAACACCCAGGGCCGGCACACGGCCGACGAGGTCGGCGCGCTCTACGCCGGCCTCGTGCTCAGGATGGTCGGCGCCCAGGCGCCGGCGCCGCAGGGTTAGGGCCTGTCCGCCGGTTCAGAAGTAGTAGCGCGAGACCGACTCCGCGACGCAGACCGGCTTGTCGCCGCCCTCGCGCTCCACGGTCACCGTCGCCGTCACCTGCACGCCGCCGCCGGCCTCCGTCACGTCGGTGAGCACGGCGGTGGCCCGCAGCCGCGAGCCCACCGGCACCGGGGCGGGGAAACGCACCTTGTTCGTACCGTAGTTGAGGCCCATCCTCATGCCCTCGACCCGCATGATCTGCGGCACCAGGGTGGGCAGCAGCGACAGGGTCAGATAGCCGTGCGCGATGGTCCTCCCGAACGGGCCGCCGGCGGCGCGCTCCGGGTCGACGTGGATCCACTGGTGGTCACCGGTGGCGTCGGCGAACTGGTCGATCCGCTTCTGCTCGATCTCCAGCCAGTCGCTGTGTCCCAGCTGCTCGCCGACCCCGGCGCGCAGTTCCTCGGCGGAGGTGAAGATCCTCGGCTCGGCCATGTTCCGCTCCCTCTCTGATGCCAGCACTCGTGCATGTCTCTAAGCGACTGCTTAGCATGTTGTGGGAGTCGGCGGCTCCTGTCAACGGACCGGCCTCACGTAGGCTCGGACGGGTGCCGCAGATTCCCGAGAAGATCCACGAACTCACCGTCGGCCAGCTGTCCGCGCGCAGCGGCGCGGCCGTCTCCGCCCTCCACTTCTACGAGGCGAAGGGCCTGATCGGCAGCCGCCGCACCAGCGGCAACCAGCGCCGCTACGCACGGGACATCCTGCGCCGGGTCGCCTTCATCCGGGCCGCGCAGCGGGTCGGCATCCCGCTCGCCACCGTCCGCGACGCGCTCGCCCGGCTGCCCGAGGGGCGCACCCCCACCCGGGAGGACTGGGCGCGGCTCTCGGCGGACTGGCGGGCCGAGCTCGACGAGCGGATCACACAGCTCGGCCGGCTCCGGGACCACCTCACCGACTGCATCGGCTGCGGCTGTCTGTCCCTGGAGACCTGCGTCCTGTCCAACCCCGACGACGTCTTCGGCGAGCGGCTCACCGGCTCCCGCCTGATGCCGGAGCGCCGGGACGCGCAGGAGACGTGAGAGAGCGGGGCCCACCACCCCCGTGGGCGGGCCCCGCTCGGTCCTTACGGCCGCGCGGCCGGCATCACTCCGGCGTCACTCGTACTCGGTGCCGCCCTTGCGGGTCAGGTACGCCGGGCTGACCGCCTTCGCGATGGCACGCCCGCCGACCACCGGGCTGTGCCGCTCGGTCACCGGCCGGATCACCACGCCCTCGCGCAGATGCAGTTCGCGCCCGGAGACCGTCTCCCGGCCGCTCGCCAGGGCGAGGACGGTGTCCAGGTCGTACGGGCCGGTGTGCAGCCGCGGTACGAGGGGCAGCTCGCCCGGCTCCAGGACCTCGGCCGGGTCCAGCCAGCGCACCCGCCCGTCCACCTCGGCCGCCAGGTCGAACAGCGCGAAGCCGACGCCGTCCTCGGCGCGCGCGTTCGCCCCGTACGCCAGGTCCTGCACCCCCGCCCCGTACACCTCGCCGAACAGGCCCACCCGGGAGGCCCCGAGGCGTGCCGCGAGCCGCGCCGCGACGGCGGACAGACCGTGGCCGTGCACCGCGCGCCAGTACAGGTTGCGCGGGTCCTCCTTCAGCGCCAGGCCCTTCGAGCCGAAGCCCTTGGAGGAGACCAGGGTCCGGTCCTCCCCGGCGAGATAGGTGACGAGGCAGGCCGTGCCGTGCAGCTTCTCGGTGAGGACCACCGGCTCGCCCGGAGTGAAGACGTCCGGGAACCGGTGCAGGTTCTCGATCTCGACCCAGGGCAGCAGGTCCGGAGCCGACTCCACCTCCCCGCTCATGGTCGGCGGCACCGGCGGCGCCCACTTGACGATCCCGAGCAGCTCCGCGAAGTCCGTGCCGTCCTTCGCCGCCCGCTCCAGGTCCACCCCGTCGAGCGCCTTCGGCCGGCACACGAGTCCCTGGGACAGCTCGCCGCGCAGCCGCACCGCCTTCACCCGGTCCGAGGCCTTGCCCGCCAGCCGTCCGGTCAGCCCCAGCTCCTCGACCAACGGCGCGGGAAGCACCGCCTGTTCGGGGATGTAGACCGCCACGTCGCCCGTCCGGTAGCTGCCCTTGGCGACCACCGCCCGGTAGAGGCCGACCTGCGCGAGTTCGAGGGCGTCGGCGTTGGGATGCTCGTGGACGGTCAGGGTCTCGGCGGTGACGCGCAGCGTCGACATGTCAGAACTCCGGTCGTTTCGGGGAATCGGGTGGCGTGGTCATCGCCGCCCACTGTGCCCGGTCCGAATTCCCCTGGGCGAACGGATTGTCGCCTGGTAGCGTCCCCCTCTTCGCCCGGTGGGCGGCCGGCTACGCCGACACCGTCTCCGGGGCGGATGCGCCGGGCTCGGCGGACCCGGCGAGCGCAGCCGCCACCAGCCGGGTGTTGGAGACGGCCGGGGTGCCGTCCGGGAGCAACAGGGTGTCCTCCAGGCCGATCCGGGTGTCCAGGCCGAGACTCAGGGCCAGCCGAAGGACCGGCCAGGCCGAGCCGTCCTCGCCGTGCAGCAGCACCGGCCGGGCGTGCGGGGAGCGGGCGAGTGGCGCGAGCGTTGCGAGCAGGGCGCGCGCGGTGTCCTCGGCCGTGTCCGGCGAGGGGTCCGTCACCTCGGCCAGCACCCGCAGCACGCGCGGCGCCAAGGACGAGCGCAGGAACCGGGCCGGGCCGTCGGTGCCCGACCACAGGCCCGCCTCGACGGCGACGCCCCGGTCGAGCAGCGCCGCGGCGAGGGACTCGGCGCCCGGCTCGTGCCAGTTCACCGAGGCGTGGTCGGGCAGCACCGTCCACGACCGCACCCGGGCCAGCCGGCGCACCGGGTCGGGCTCCGCCCACGCCCCGGTCGTCACGCCCACCGGCACGTCCACCACCGCGCGGATCGCGGTCAGCGTCTCGGCGAGCACCCGCGGCGAGAGGGTGTCGCTCCCGCACGGCGTCCTCGGGTGCACATGCACGTCCTCGGCGCCCGCCGCCACGGCCGCGGCGGCGGCCTCGGCCAGCGCCCCGGGAACCACCGGAACCGCCGCCGAATCCCCGGGCCCGCGGCGGCCGTTGAGGCACACCTGGAGCATCACGCCACCGACGCGAGCCGGGCCGGAACAGCGCCGCGGGTCCGGGCGAGGGCCCGGGGCGTCAGCACCGCCCGCGGTATCAGCACCCCGCAGTCCTCACAGGCCGGACCGAACCACGGCTCGTCCGCCGGCCCGCCGCGCCACTCGATGCGCGGCCCCGCGCACACCGGGCACTGCTCGCCGGGGCCGCGCCGCAGCGCGGCCACCAGGCGCCCCACCACCTCGGGCAGCGGCTCGGCGGGGTGGTGCGCCGGGTCGTCGCAGCGGGCCACCCCGTTGCCGCCCCAGATCCTGCGGTGCCACTCGTCGAGCCCGCCCGGCCTGCGCAGTCCGCCGTGCTTCTCGCGGCGCCGCCGCGCGGCGAACTCCTCCTCGTACGCGAGCCAGACCGTCCGCGCCTCCTCCAGCTCGTCGAGCGCGGCCACCAGCCGGCTCGGATCGGCCTCCCGGTCCTCGGGACCGAAGCCGTGCCGGCGGCACAGATGGTCCCAGGTCGCCCGGTGACCGTAGGGCGCGAACCGCTCCAGACACTTGCGCAGCGAATAGCGCCGCAGCGCCGTGTCGCACCCTGGGTCGCGCACCTGTCTCGCGAGACTCCGGAACCCGGCCATCGTCTGCCACCTCCGTCGCTAGCACTCCGGCGATATGAGAGGGACGAACGAGAGCCGCATCGTGTTCCATCCTGTTCCGCCGGACTTCGGCGCATCGGCCGAAAACCGCCGTGGGCGGCCGTACGGAGCGGCGGGCGGATCAGTCGAAGCGGCCCGCCCGGGCCACCACCCCGGCCAGCTCGGCATGGCAGATGTCGCTGTGCTCGGACACCACCCGCGCCGCGTCCACGCTCACACAGCCCGTCCCGGGCAGCCCGTCGGCAAGGACGGCCGCGAGGGTGCGGGCCGCCGTGCCCGGGACGGCCTGGACGCCGTCGTACCCGATCGCCCACCAGCGCCGTTCGTCGCCGAACAGCGACTCGTCGTCCCGGGCGACCCGGGAGGCCAGCGGGTAGAAGACCCGCAGCGCCGTGTCGCGGTGGGAGTGGCAGGCCACCAGCGGGCCGTCGATCCGGTCCTGCAGGCCGGCCAGCGAGCCGCCGTGGTCGCGGTCGTGCGGCAGCCGGGCGGCGAAGGCGTAGTGCGAGAAGGCGCCCTGGAGCACGGTCACCGACTTCACGTTGCGGGTCCCGGCGGGCAGCCCGCGCAGGGCGTACGCGACGAGCCGGCCGCCGAAGCTGTGACCGACCAGATGCACCCGCAGCCCCGGTGCCGCCCGGCCGAGCTCGCCGAGCAGCGGACCGAGGCCCCGCTCGCCGACCACGCCGGCCCGGCGCTTCATCGTGAAGTACGTGGCCTGGCGCAGCGCCTCCCTGGCGCCCTTCCACAGCCGACCCGCCCGATCCCCGCCGAACAGCGCCTCGGCCCCGGCCGCACCTGCCCGCGGCGGGGCCTCGGCGGCCTCCAGGGCGTCGGCGAACATCCCGTACACCGTCGCCGGATCGCCGACCAGGAACTCCGGCATCGACGCGCCGGCTCCGGCCCCGGCTCCGACCGCCGCCCGGCCCTCGGAGCCGGTCCCGGTCCCGGTCCCGGTCCGGGCCCCGCTCCCGGTCCCGGTCAGCTCCCGCAGCAGCCCGGCGAACTCGGCCAGAGCCGCCTCGTCCGCCGGCTCCGCGGCGAGCAGTTCCTCGATCCGGTCCACCGCCGGCGCCCGCTCCGGGAGCACGGCCCGCAGCGCCGGATAGTCCGGCACGCGCTCGTCGGAGAACATGATCGAGGGCCACACCAGGCCCGCGTAGCCGAGCCGCCGACCGGGTCCGGACACCCTCGGGAACGGCTCGAAGAAGCGGTCGAAGAGACCCGTCGCCACGGACGGCGAGTTGTTCCAGCCGTGTGTGAAGAGCACCAGGTCCGTGCAGCCCGCGCGGGCGAGCCCGGCGAGCGCCCCCGCCTGGCCGGCCGGGCCGTCGCCGTCCTTGTCGAGGACCACCTCGCGGTACGGCTCGACACTCGTCACCGTCATGGGCCCGTCCCTCCGCGTCGAGGAGCGCCGTTGGCACCGGCATTCTTCCCGCGCGGAGGGACGGCCAGTCGTCACAATCGCGGCCGGACGTCGGGAGCCCGGCAGGAGCCGGAGGACACGGCCTAGTGGTACATCAGGTACTCCCGGCGCATCTCCCGGAAGGCCGCCAGGTCCGCGTCCCAGGCGCCGACCACCTCGTCGGTGCCGGCCCCCGCGTCGATCAGCGTGCGCACCCGGGCCGAGCCGGTGAGTCGGTCGATCCAGTTGTCCGGGCGCCAGGCGAAGCCGCTCCACGTCCGCCGCGCCGTGACGAGCAGCGCGATGCCGGTGCGGACCGGGTCGAAGGCCTCGCGGTCGTGCACCATCAGCTGCACCCCGCCGACCGTCCTGCCCTGGAACTTGGAGAAGGTGGGCGCGAAGTACGCCTCGCGGAAGCGCACGCCCGGCAGACCGAGTGCGTTCGCCGCCTCGGCCCAGCGCCCGTCGATCCCCTCCGCGCCGAGCAGCTCGAAGGGCCGGGTGGTGCCCCGTCCCTCGGAGAGGTTGGTGCCCTCGAAGAGACAGGTGCCGGAGTAGACGAGCGCCGTGTCGGCCGTCGGCATGTTGGGGCTCGGCGGCACCCACGGCAGCCCGGTCGCGTCGAAGAAGTCGGCGCGCCGCCAGCCGCTCACCGCGACCGTCTCCAGCGGCACCGGCTTCGCCAGGAACTCGGCGTTGAACAGCCGGGCCAGCTCCGCCACCGTCATGCCGTGCGCCTGCGCGATCGGCTCGCGGCCCACGAAGGTGGCGAACGCCCGGTCCAGGACCGGTCCGAGGGCGGCCCGCCCGGTCACCGGGTTCGGCCGGTCCAGGACCACGAAGCGCTTGCCCGCGAGCGCGGCGGCGACCATGCAGTCGTACAGCGTCCAGATGTACGTGTAGAAGCGGGCGCCGACGTCCTGGATGTCGAAGACGACCGTGTCCACGCCGGAGGCGGTGAACACGTCCGCGAGCGGCTGACCGCTCTTCAGATACGTGTCGTAGACGGGCAGTCCGGTCGCCGGGTCGTCGTAGCGGCCCTCCGAGCCGCCGGCCTGGGCGGTGCCGCGGAAGCCGTGTTCGGGGCCGAAGACGGCGACCAGGTCGACGCGTTCGTCGGCGTGCATCACGTCCACGAGGTGCCGGGCGTCGGCGGTGATGCCGGTCGGGTTGGTGACCACGCCGACCCGCTGCCCGGCCAGCGGTGCGTAGCCGTCGGCGGCCAGCCGGTCGAAGCCGGTGCGCACCGGGCGGCCCCGGCCTGGCGGTGCGTCGGCCGCGGCGCGGCCGCCCGACACGGCCACCGCCATCGCGCCGCTCGCGCCCGCGGCCAGCAGGCCTCGTCTGGACAGGTTCGTACGGCTCATGAGGAAACCTCCTTGATCGCCTTCCCTGACATGGCCACGCACGCTAGCGCCCGACGGGCCCGCGCGGAACGAGGCGTGCCACGACCTCTTCCACGACGACATACCGACTGGTTAGTCTGCCGGGAGAACCGCAACGGAGAGGTGGGCCGGATGAGTACGGTGCAGGGCACGGGAGTGGTCGTCACGGGTGCGGCGGGCGGCATCGGCGCCGCACTGGCCCGGCGGTTCGCCGCCGAGGGGGCGCGCGTCGTCGTCAACGACCTCGACCCGGACCGCACCAAGGCCGTGGCCGAGGAGATCGGCGCCCTCGCCGTGCCCGGCGACGCCTCGGCCGTCGTCGAGGAGGCCCGCGCCGCGCTCGGCGGCCGGATCGACGTGTGGTGCGCCAACGCAGGCCTCGCCTCGCCCGGCGACGCCTTCGCCGACGAGGCGGTCTGGGCCGCCGCCTGGGACGTCAACGTGATGGCCCATGTGCGCGCCGCCCGCGCCCTGCTGCCGGACTGGCTGGAGCGCGGCGAGGGACGCTTCGTGTCCACCGTGTCCGCCGCCGGACTGCTCACCATGGTCGGCGCCGCCCCGTACAGCGTCTCCAAGCACGGCGCGTACGCCTTCGCCGAATGGCTCTCGCTCACCTACCGCCACCGCGGCCTCAAGGTGCACGCGATCTGCCCGCAGGGCGTGCGTACGGACATGCTGACCGCGGCGGGCTCGGCCGGCGAACTCGTGCTCGCCCCCACCGCCATCGAGCCCGAGGACGTCGCCGACGCCCTCTTCGACGCCATGGCCGAGGACCGCTTCCTGGTCCTTCCGCATCCGGAGGTCGGCGCCTACTACCGGGCCCGGGCCGGCGACCCCGAGCGCTGGCTCGGCAATATGAACCACATCCAGCAGAAGTGGGAAGGGGCGGGCGCATGACCGCACACGAGGCCGCCGAGGGACCGATCACCGACGGACCGATCTCCGAGGGACCGTCCGCCCGGGGTTCGATCTACGCCGCCAAGCCCTGGCTCGGCCGACTCAGCGAGGCCCAGCGGGCCCCGATCGATCCGCCGCCGACCCTCCTGCACGCCTTCCGGGCCGCCGCCGCCCGCACCCCCGCGCACCCGGCGCTCGTCTACTTCGACGCGCGCCTCACGTACGCCGAGGCCGACGCCCTCTCCGACTCCGTCGCCGGACACCTCGCCGCCCGCGGCGTCGAACGCGGCGACCGGGTCGCGGTGATGCTCCAGAACAGCCCGCACTTCGTGCTCGCCCTGCTCGGCGCGTGGAAGGCCGGGGCCGCCGTCGTCCCGCTCAACCCCATGTACAAGGCGGCCGAGGTCGGCCACGCCCTGCGCGACTCCGGGGCCCGCGCCGTCATCTGCTCCGACCACGCCTGGACGGGCCATCTCCGCGACACCGCCGCCGCGGCCGGCGTCCGGATCGCCCTCACCGCCGACGAGCGCCAGCTCCAGACCCGGAACGACCCCCGCGTCCTCGGCTTCGAGCCGGTCCCCACCGAGGCCGACGACCTCCTCGCGGTCGCCCGCGCCGGGCACCCGGCCCCCGAAGGACGCGAGCTCACCACCGACGACATCGCCCTGATCAGCTACACCTCCGGCACCAGCGGCACCCCCAAGGGCGCCCTCAACCTGCACCGGGGCATCGTCCACAACGCCGAGCGCCAGCGCGCCGGCCATCCCGTCCCGCCCGGCGCCGGCTACTTCGTCCTCGCCCCGCTCTTCCACATCACCGGCCTGGTGTGCGAGCTCGGCGCCTGCTTCGCCAACGGCGGCACCCTCGTCCTCGCCTACCGCTTCGAGGCCGGAGTGGTCCTGGACGCCTTCCTGGAGCACCGCCCGGCCTACACCGTCGGCCCCTCCACCGCCTTCATGGCGCTCGGCGCCCACCCCGCCGCCACCCCCGACCACTTCTCGTCGTTCCTGGTCATCTCCTCCGGCGGCGCGCCCGTGCCGCCCGCGCTCGTCGAGAAGTTCCGGGCCGCCTTCGGCCCGTACATCCGCAACGGCTACGGCCTCACCGAGTGCACCGCGCCCTGCGCCTCCGTACCGCCGGAGCACGAGGCGCCCGTCGACCCCGTCTCCGGCACCCTCTCGGTCGGCGTGCCGGGACCCGACACGGTCGTCCGCATCGTCGACGAGACCGGCACCGACCTGCCCTTCGGCGAACAGGGCGAGATCGCCGTCCGCGGCCCCCAGGTCGTCCCCGGCTACTGGCGGCTGCCCGAGGCCACCGCCGCCGCCTTCCCCGACGGCGAGCTGCGCACCGGCGACATCGGCTTCATGGACGCCGACGGCTGGCTCTACGTCGTCGACCGCAAGAAGGACATGATCAACGCCTCCGGCTTCAAGGTCTGGCCGCGCGAGGTTGAGGACGTCCTCTACACCCACCCCGCCGTCCGCGAGGCCGCCGTCGTCGGCGTCCCCGACGCCTACCGGGGCGAGACCGTGAAGGCGTACGTGAGCCTGCGCCCCGGCGCCGCGGCGGAGCCGGCCGAGCTGTCCGCGTACTGTGCCGAGCGGCTCGCCGCGTACAAGTACCCGCGCGAGGTCGAGATCCTGCCGGAGCTGCCCAAGACGACAAGTGGGAAGATCCTCAGGCGGGACCTGCGGTCCCCGAAGTGAGCAGACGCATGAACGAAAGGCGGCGCAGCATGGCCAGGACGACGGAGGGGAACGGGGTGCCCGTTCCCCAGCGGCTCCTCGCCGCCGCCACCCGGCTCTTCGCCGAGCAGGGCTACGACCGGACCTCCGTGCAGGAGATCGTGGAGGCGGCGGGCGTCACCAAGGGCGCCCTCTACCACTACTTCGGCTCCAAGGAGGACCTGCTCCAGGAGGTCTACGCCCGGGTCCTGCGGCTCCAGCAGGAGCGGCTCGACGCCTTCGCGGAGGCGGACGCCCCGGTGGAGCGGCGGCTGCGGGACGCGGCCGCGGACGTCGTCGTCACCACCATCGACAACCTCGACGACGCCTCGATCTTCTTCCGCTCGATGCACCACCTGAGCCCGGAGAAGTACAAGCAGGTGCGCACCGAGCGGCGCCGCTACCACGAGCGCTTCCGCGCCCTGATCGAGGAGGGCCAGCGGACCGGGGTGTTCTCCGACGCGACCCCCGCCGACCTGGTGGTGGACTACCACTTCGGCTCGGTCCACCACCTGTCGACCTGGTACCGCCCGGACGGACCGCTGACCCCGCAGCAGGTCGCCGACCACCTGGCCGACCTCCTGCTGCGGGCCCTGCGTCCGTAGGAGCTACAGGTACTTCTTCAGCTCCCGGCGGGCCAGCGAGCGCTGGTGCACCTCGTCCGGGCCGTCGGCGAGCTTCAGGGTGCGGGCCGCGGCCCACAGCTCGGCCAGCGGGAAGTCCTGCGAGACGCCGCCGGCGCCGTGCAGCTGGACCGCCTTGTCGATGATGTCGACGACCGCCCGCGGGGTGGCGATCTTGATCGCCTGGATCTCGGTGTGCGCGCCCCGGTTGCCGACGGTGTCCATCAGCCAGGCCGTCTTCAGGACGAGCAGCCGCAGCTGCTCGATGCTCACCCGGGCGTCGGCGATCCAGGTCTGCACGACGCCCTGCTGGGCGAGGGCCTTGCCGAAGGCGGTACGGGAGACGGCGCGCCGGCACATCAGCTCCACGGCCCGCTCGGCCATGCCGATCAGGCGCATGCAGTGGTGGATGCGGCCGGGGCCGAGCCGGGCCTGGGCGATGGCGAAGCCGCCGCCCTCCTCGCCGATCAGGTTCGCGGCCGGGACGCGGACCCCGTGGAACAGCACCTCGGCGTGCCCGCCGTGGGAGTGGTCCTCGTATCCGTACACCTGCATCGCGCGGCGCACCTCGACGCCGGGGGTGTCGCGGGGGACCAGGATCATCGACTGCTGGCGCCGGATGTCGGCCCCGTCGGGGTCGGTCTTGCCCATCACGATGAAGATCTTGCAGTCGGGGTTCATGGCCCCGGAGATGTACCACTTGCGCCCGTCGACGACGTACGAGTCGCCGTCCCGCCGGATCCGGGTCTCGATGTTGGTCGCGTCGGACGAGGCGACCTCGGGCTCCGTCATCGCGAAGGCCGAGCGGATCTCGCCGGCGAGCAGCGGCTCCAGCCACTGCTTCTTCTGCGCCTCGTCGCCGAACTGGGCCAGCACCTCCATGTTCCCGGTGTCGGGGGCCGCGCAGTTGAGGGCGGTGGGGGCGAGGTGCGGGCTGCGGCCGGTGATCTCGGCGAGCGGCGCGTACTGCAGGTTGGTGAGCCCGGCGCCGTACTCCTCGTCCGGCAGGAAGAGGTTCCACAGGCCCTGGCGGCGCGCCTCGGCCTTCAGCTCCTCGACGATGGCGGGGGTGTCCCACGGGGAGGCGAGCGCGGCCCGCTGCTCCTCGGCGACCGGCTCGGCCGGGTAGACGTGCTCGTCCATGAAGGCGAGGAGTCTCGCCCGCAGTTCCTCGGTGCGGGCGTCGAACGCGAAGTCCATGGCGGATCAGCCTTCCTGGAGGTCCTGGAGGGTGGTGAGGCCGTGCTCGATGAAGACGGGCACGAGGTCGCCGATCCGGTCGAAGCCGGCGCCGACGGTCTGCCCGAGGGTGTAGCGGTAGTGGATGCCCTCCAGGATCACGGCGAGCTTGAACCACGCGAAGGCCGTGTACCAGGAGAGGGCGGAGACGTCGCGGCCCGAGCGGGCGGCGTAGCGCTCGATCAGCTCGGCCGTGCCCGGATGTCCGGCGGCCGTCGCGGTGGTGGACACCGGCGAGTCCGGGAGGCCGAGCGGTGTGCTGTACATGACGAGGAGACCGAGGTCGGTGAGCGGGTCGCCGAGGGTGGACATCTCCCAGTCCAGGACCGCCTTGATCCGGTCGTCCGTCCCGATGAGGACGTTGTCGAGCCGGTAGTCGCCGTGGATCACGGTCGGTGCGGGCGATTCCGGCAGGCTGCGGCCGAGCGCGGCGTGCAGCTCGTCGATGCCGGGCAGCTCGCGGCCCCGCGAGGCGTCCAGCTGCTTGCCCCAGCGGCGCAGCTGCCGGTCCAGGAAACCCTCCGGGCGCCCGAAGTCGCCGAGGCCGACGGCGGTCGGGTCCACGGCGTGCAGGTCGACCAGGGTGTCGACGAGCCCGAGGACGGCGGCGCGGGTGCGCTCCGGGCCGAGCGGGGCGAGCTGGGCGGCGGAGCGGTACGGGGTGCCCGCCACGTACTCCATGACGTAGAACGGCGCGCCGAGCACCGAGTCGTCCTCGCACAGCAGCACCGCCTCCGGCACCGGTACGGCGGTGTCGTGCAGGGCGCTGATCACGCGGTGCTCGCGCTTCATGTCGTGCGCGGTGGCGAGGACATGGCCGAGCGGCGGGCGGCGCACGACCCACTGGGCGGAGCCGTCGGTGACGGTGTACGTGAGGTTCGAGCGTCCGCCCTCGATCAGCCGGGCCGTGAGCGGGCCGGCGACCAGACCGGGCCGCTCGCGGTCGAGGTGGCGGCGCAGCGCCTCGGGGTCGAGGCCGGGTGGGGGAGTGGCGGTCATGCGGGCGTACCTCCGGGTTCGGCGTCGGTTCATGATGACCGACCAGTCGGTATGTCGTCCAGAGTGATCCGCGTCAAGCCCTGCCTGAAAGGACGTGCACGCCTCTGGCGCGGCATCCGAAGCCGTGAATAGGGTTCACATATGAATCCGGCGCTGTGTATCGACCACGTCCGCCTGACCCCCGTCCTCGTCGAGGACCCGCCGCTGCTCAACACCCAGGGCGTCCACCAGCCCCTCACCCCGCGCCTGGTGGTCGAGGTGGTCACCGCGGGCGGGGTCACCGGACTCGGCGAGACCTACGGCGACACGAGATACCTCGACCTCGCGCGCCCCCTCGCCGAGGCGCTGCCCGGCCGATCGGTCACGGATGTGAACGGCCTGTTCGCTCTGGCCGCCGAGGTGTGCGGCACGGCGGCCGGGAAGGACGCGGACGGACGGGTCGACGCCGGCGGACTGCGCGGGGTCCAGACCGCCGACAAGCTGCTGCTCTCCGTGGTCTCCGCCGTCGAGACCGCCTGTCTCGACGCCCTCGGCCGCAGCCTCGGACTGCCCGTGCACGCCCTGCTCGGCGGCCGGGTCCGCGACGAGGTCGAGTACAGCGCGTATCTGTTCTACAAATGGGCCTCACCCGGGCAGGCCGACCCTCCTCCTGCGCCCGGGGCGCGTGGTGGGGCCCCCAGGGCCGAGGCCCTCGACCCGGCCGGCCTCGTCGAGCAGGCCCGCCGCCTCGCCCGCCTCCACGGCTTCGGCTCGTTCAAGCTCAAGGGCGGGGTCTTCGCACCCGACCGGGACGTCGCCGCGATCCGCGCGCTCGCCGAGGCCTTCCCCGGCGCCCCGCTGCGCCTCGACCCCAACGGCGCCTGGTCCGTGGAGACCTCCCTCGCCGTCGCCCGCGAACTCGGCGACCTGCTCGAATACCTGGAGGACCCGGCCACCGGCACCGCCGCGATGGCCGAGGTCGCCGCCCGCACGGACGTGCCGCTGGCCACCAACATGTGCGTGACCACCCTGGACGAGGTCCCCGAGGCCTTCGCGCGCGGCGCCGTACGGATCGTGCTCTGCGACCACCACTACTGGGGCGGACTGCACCGCACCCGCGAACTCGCGGCGCTCTGCGGCACGTACGGCGTCGGCCTCTCCATGCACTCCAACACCCACCTGGGCATCAGCCTCGCCGCCATGACCCAGGTCGCCGCGACCCTCCCGGCGCTCCACCACGCCTGCGACACCCACTACCCGTGGCTCACCGAGGACGTGATCACCACCACCCCCGCCTTCCGGGCCGGCCGGCTCGCCGTCACCGACACACCGGGCCTCGGCGTGGAGCTCGACCGCGACCGGCTCGCCGACCTCCACCGCCGCTGGGCGGAGGACGACGGCCGGTACCGCGACCGCGACGACGTGGCCGCGATGCGCGCGGCGGACCCGGAGTGGCGGCCCGCCCGCTGGTAGCGCTACCTCTGCCTCACGCGTGACAGGCGACCGGCACGCCGCCGTTCATCGCCGCCATGTCCCCGAACACCGCCGCCGGGTCGAGCGGGTGGCCCTCCGGCAGCCCCTCCAGCTCCGCGTACGCGCGGTGCAGATTGGCGACGAGCCGCTCGCTCTCCTGCCAGGCCGCGAACTCGCCCAGGTCCGCCGCCCGGGCCGTCTCCAGCGGCAGGTCCCCCTTCGCGTACCCCTCGGCCGCCAACTCCCGCACCCAGCGCAGATAGCGCTCGGTCGCGTCGTACGCCGAGGGGTCGGTCACCCGCCCGTGCCCGGGCACCACGGTGGCGGCGTCCAGCGAGCGCAGCACCTCCAGGGCGCGCAGCGAACCCGCGAGCGAACCCATCGGCAGGAACGGCGTGCCCCCGTGGAACACCAGGTCGCCGGTGAACACCACGCCCTGCGCCGGGAGATGGACGACCGAGTCGCCGGTGGTGTGCGCCGGGCCCGGGTGCAGCACCCGTACCTCGGTCTCGCCGACGTACAGCGTCAGCGTGTCCGTGTACGTGAGGTCCGGCGGCAGGATCTCCACGGCGCCGAAGTCGGTCTGCGGCCACAGCAGATGCAGCTGCCGCCCGGCGGCCAGCTGCTCGGCCCGGCAGTTGGCGTGCCCGACGATCCGGGCCTCCGGGCGGAACACCCCGTTGCCGTAGGTGTGGTCGCCGTGGTGGTGGGTGGAGACGATCGTGCGGGGCAGCGCGAGCCCCGCGTCGAGGACGGCCGCGCGCAGCAGCCGGGCCCGGCGCTCGGTGGCGGCGGTGTCGACGAGCAGCGTCTCGCCGCCGCCGGGATCGCCGACGAACCCGGCGTTGTTCAGGCACCAGCCCCCGTCGGGCTGGACGAAGGCGTGGACGTGCGGCGCGAGCGCGACCACGTACGGATCGGTGGCAGGCAAAGGGAATCCCCCGGATGAGAGCCCGAATCGGACAGGGGAAGAGTGCCAGCAGGCGCGGGTCCAGGGGAAGTTGGAGAGTCCAGGTCCGCCGGCGGGGCTCCGTCAGAGCAGCACGGCGACCGCGAACCCCGCGAACGCCACCGTGCACACCGCCGCGAGCAGCGCGCCCCGGTGCGACAGCGCGCGCGGCCGGGCCGCGCCGAGGGACTGGATCCGGCGGTGCGCGACCGCGAGGAACCCGATCCACACCAGGGCCGACAGGCCCGCCGCGAGCAGGCCGGCGGCCGTCACGTCGTCGTGGATCGCCTGCTTGCCCGCGAGGACGGCCACCACCGTCGCCGACAGGGTGGTCCGCCGCCAGGCGAGGCGCGTTCGCTCGGGCTGCAGCCCCGGGTCCCGGTCCGCGACCGCGGCTCCGGCCCCGGCTCCCGCTCCGGTCATCGTCCGGCCCAGCCGAAGACCACGACCACCACCATCGCGAGCGCGACCACCGCCACCGCGAGACTCAGCACCGCCGGGAAGCGGGAGACGGGCAGGTCCTCGCCGCGCCGCATGGCCCGCTCGCAGCGCACCCAGTGGTTCACCGCCCGCAGCGCGCACAGCACGCCCGCGACGAGCAGCGAGACCGCGAGCCCGACCCGGACGCCCCAGCGCAGGTCCGGCAGGAACTGGTCCACGGCGAAACCGCCGCCGATGAGCGCCAGAGCGGTCCGGAGCCAGGCGAGGAAGGTCCGCTCGTTGGCCAGGGAGAACCGGTAGTCGGGAGTCTCCCCCTCCTCCCGGAGGCGCCGCGGCGCGAACCACAGCCGCAGGCTCTGTACGAAGTCGCTCACCAGGGCACCTTAACGGCCACGCCGGGCGAGGAGCCGCTCGTAGGCGGCACGCCCGTCCGGCACCCACTCCCACTCGCCGAGCCGCGCGGTCAGCTCCTCGTCGGTGAGGAAGCCGTGCCAGGCCACCTCCTCCGCCTGCGGGTTCACCGGCAGGTCGCAGCGCACCTCGTAGACCGCCGACCACCACTTGCCGGCCACGCCCCCGGAGTCGTACAGGAACTTCAGCACGGGCTCGGGCCGGGGCAGCCCGGACACGCCGAGCTCCTCCTCGGCCTCGCGCAGCGCGGCGGCGTCGTACGACTCGCCGGTGCCGACCACCCCGCCGACGAACATGTCGTACAGCGAGGGGAAGACCAGCTTGGTCGGGGTCCTGCGGTGCACGAAGGTCCGCCCCCGGGCGTCCCGCACCCGGATGAAGGTGCAGCGGTGGATCAGCCCCCGCGCGTACACCTCGCCGCGCGGTGCCCGCCCGATCACCCGGTCCTGCTCGTCGACGACGTCGAGTACCTCGTCCTCAGCGCTCATGCGCCCATGAAACCACCGGCACGACAGCAGGGAACCGGAACGAAACCACTGCCGGGCGTTGACTGGATACATCGGTGTATCCAAGATGCGGTGCATGCCTCATGAGTCGTACGACGCCGATGTGATCGTCATCGGGGCCGGCCTCGCCGGTCTCGCCGCCACCGCCGAACTGGTCGACGCCGGCCGCACGGTGCTGCTGCTCGACCAGGAACCCGAACAGTCCATCGGCGGCCAGGCCCACTGGTCCTTCGGCGGCCTCTTCCTCGTCGACTCGCCCGAGCAGCGCCGGATGCGGATCCGCGACAGCCACGCCCTGGCCCTCCAGGACTGGATGGGCACCGCGGGCTTCGACCGGCCCGAGGACGACGCCTGGGCGCGCCGCTGGGCCGAGGCGTACGTGGACTTCGCGGCCGGCGAGAAGCGCGCCTGGCTGCACGGGCTCGGGGTGCGCTTCTTCCCGGTGGTCGGCTGGGCCGAGCGCGGCGGTTACGACGCGAACGGCCACGGCAACTCCGTACCCCGCTTCCACATCACCTGGGGCACCGGCCCCGGCCTGGTCGCCCCCTTCGAGCGGCGGGTCCGCGACGGCGTCGCCCGCGGCCTGGTCCGCTTCCGCTTCCGGCACCGGGTGACCGGCCTCGCCCGTACCGCAGGTGCCGTCGACACCGTCACCGGCGAGGTCCTGGCGCCGTCCGCGGTCCCGCGCGGCACCGCCAGCGGCCGCGAGGTCACCGGGGAGTTCTCGTACCGCGCGCAGGCGGTGATCGTCACCACCGGCGGCATCGGCGGCAACCACGACCTGGTGCGCAAGCAGTGGCCCGAGCGGCTCGGCACCCCGCCCGCCCGCATGCTCTCCGGCGTGCCCGCGCACGTCGACGGCCTGATGCTGGGCATCGCCGAGGACGCCGGCGCCCACCACGTCAACCGCGACCGGATGTGGCACTACACCGAGGGCATCGAGAACTGGAATCCCATCTGGGCCAAGCACGGCATCCGGATCCTGCCCGGCCCGTCCTCGCTCTGGCTCGACGCGACCGGAAGGCGGCTGCCCGTGCCGCTGTTCCCCGGCTTCGACACCCTCGGCACCCTCGAACACATCATGCGCACCGGCCACGACCACACCTGGTTCGTGCTCGACCGGAAGATCATCGGCAAGGAGTTCGCGCTCTCCGGCTCCGAGCAGAACCCCGACCTCACCGGCAGGTCCGTCCGCGGCGTCATCGGCCGCGCCCGCGCCGACGTCCCCGGACCGGTGCAGGCCTTCATGGACAAGGGCGCCGACTTCGTCGTCGAGAACGACCTCGGCGCCCTGGTCCGCGGCATGAACCGGATCACCGGCGAGGACCTGATCGACGAGACCGCGCTGCGCCGGGAGATCACCGCCCGCGACCGCGAGATCGCCAACCCCTTCACCAAGGACCTCCAGGTCACGGCGATCCGCGGGGCCCGCCGCTACCTGGGCGACAAGCTCATCCGTACGGCGCCCCCGCACCGCATCCTCGACCCCAAGGCCGGCCCGCTCGTCGCCGTACGCCTCAACATCCTGACCCGCAAGTCGCTCGGCGGACTGCAGACCGACCTGTCCTCGCGGGTGCTCACGGCGGACGGGGAGCCGCTGCCCGGTGTGTACGCGGCGGGCGAGGCGGCCGGCTTCGGCGGCGGCGGCGTCCACGGCTACCGGTCCCTGGAGGGCACCTTCCTCGGCGGCTGCCTGTTCTCGGGGCGGGCCGCGGGGCGGGCGGCGGCGGATGCGGTGGGCTGACGCGCGCGGGCAGCAGCGCGGACGGCAGGACGCGGGCCGGTCGTCGGGGGGAACGACCGGCCCGCGTGACTGAGGGGGCCCGCGCGACTGAGGGCGGCGGGGGTTACAACACCAGGGACAGCAGCAGCACGATCCCGATACCGACCACCGAGATGATCGTCTCCATCACCGACCAGGTCTTGACCGTCTGGCCGACGCTCATCCCGAAGTACTCCTTCACCAGCCAGAAACCGGCGTCGTTGACGTGGCTGAAGAAGAGCGAACCCGCACCGATCGCGAGGACGAGGAGGGACACCTCACCGGTCGACATGCCCTCGGCGAGCGGGGCCACCAGGCCGGCCGCCGAGATCGTCGCCACCGTCGCCGAGCCGGTCGCGAGCCGGATCGCGACCGCGATCAGCCAGGCGAGCAGCAGGGCCGGGATGGACCAGTCCTTCGAGAAGTCCAGGATCATCTGGCCGACGCCGATGTCGATCAGGGTCTGCTTGAAGCCGCCGCCCGCGCCGACGATCAGCAGGATGCCCGCGATCGGGGCGAGCGACCTGTCGACGGTGGAGGACAGCCGCTCCCTGGTGAAGCCGGCCGCGCGGCCCATCGTGAACATGGCCACTATGACGGCCGCGAGCAGGGCGATCAGCGGCGAGCCGATGACGTCGGTTACCTTCTGCACGCCGTTCTCGGGGTCGTCGACCACGATGTCGACGAGCGCCTTGACCAGCATCAGGACGACGGGCAGCAGGATGGTCGCGACGGTGATGCCGAAGCCGGGGCGCTTCTCCAGGTCGTCGGAGTTACGGGCCGGGATCATCCGGTCCGGGGCCTGGATGTCCACCCAGCGGGCGGCGTACTTGGAGAAGAGCGGACCGGCGATGATCACGGTCGGGATCGCGACGAGCAGGCCGAGGGCCAGGGTGACGCCCAGGTTGGCGCCGACCGCGTCGATCGCGACGAGCGGGCCGGGGTGTGGCGGGATCAGGCCGTGCATCACGGACAGGCCGGCCAGGGCCGGGATGCCGATCCGCATCAGCGAGTAGTTGCCGCGCTTGGCGACCATCAGGACCACCGGGATCAGCAGCACGATGCCGACCTCGAAGAACAGCGGCAGACCGATCACGGAGGCGATCAGCACCATCGCCCAGGGCATGGCCCGGCCGCTCGCCTTGGCGAGGATCGTGTCGACGATCTGGTCGGCGCCGCCCGAGTCGGCGAGCAGCCTGCCCAGGATCGCGCCGAGCGCGATGAGCACACCGACACCGGCGACGGTGGCGCCGAGTCCGGTGGTGAAGGACTTCATGGCGTCCGCGAGCGGGGCGCCGGCGAACGCGCCGAGCGCCAGCGACCCGATGGTCAGCGCGAGGAACGCGTGCAGCTTGAACCTGGTGATGAGCAGGACGATGACGGCGATGCCTGCGAGTACGGCGATACCGAGCTGAGCGTTGCCCGCCGAGGTGATCGGTTCGACGGCATCCGCTGCCAGGGTCTCGACGCTGAGACTGGTCACGGTGGGTCCCTTGGGGGTCAGGGGGGGGCAGGGGGACAGTGGCCCCGGGGCCCGGGAGGGCTCGGGGGCCGGTGGAGCCAGGGGGCCGGTGGCGGCCGGCGGGTGGTTCTCGGCCAGGGCCCTGGGGGAGACCCGGGGCCTTGAGGCGGTGGCCGGGGTGGCCGGCCGGGCCTGATCGGGAAGGGGGCCTGATCGGGAAGGAGGTCCGATCGGGCGTCCGGTCAGGCCGGGGTGGGGCAGTCGGTCAGCCGCCGCAGAGCGGCGACGGCCCGGGCGGTGATCTCCTCCGGGGTGCCGGAGACGTCGACGGCGACGCCGGCCTCGTCCTCCCGCAGTGGCTGCAGGGCCGCGAACTGGGAGTCGAGGAGCGCGGTCGGCATGAAGTGCCCCTTGCGGGCCTTCATCCGCCGCTCGATCAGCTCCCGGTCCCCGGTCAGATGCAGGAAGACCACACCGGGGGCAGCCGCGCGGAGCCGGTCACGGTAGACCCGCTTGAGCGCGGAGCTGCTCACCACCCCGCCGAGCCCGGCCCGGTCGTGCGCCCACGCGCCGATCGCGTCGAGCCAGGGCTCGCGGTCGCGGTCGTCGAGCGGAATGCCGGCGGACATCTTGGCCACGTTGGCCGCCGGGTGGAAGTCGTCGCCCTCCGCGTAGGGGAGGCCGAGCGCCTCGGCGACCAGCGGGCCGATCGTCGTCTTGCCGGTACCTGCGACGCCCATCACGACGACGACCGGGGGACGGCCGGTCGCCGACGCGGTGTGGGGGGTGGTGCTCATGGGTGGTGCCTCGCTGTCTTCTTCGACATCGATCCGTCGCGCTCATGAAACCCATTGAGTACGACGTATTCAAGAGTCTGTGACATAAACGTCGTACTTTTTGTTCCCGCCGGGGCGCGCCCGAGGCTACGGCCGCTCTCGGGTGTGATCACCGGGCCCTGCGCGCATAGGCTTGCGGCCATGACGACACCGGCCGCTCAGGGGCTCCATCCGCAGGTCCTGGCCACCCTGGGCCTGGCCATCACGGCCGGGGAGCACCCGCCCGGCACCGTGCTGCGCTCCGACGAGATCGCCGAACGCTTCGAGGTCTCCCGGACCGTGGTGCGCGAGGTCGTCCGCGTCCTCGAGTCCATGCACCTGGTCGAGTCCCGGCGCCGGGTCGGCGTGATCGTGCTGCCCACCGAGCGCTGGAACGTGTACGACCCCCAGGTCATCCGGTGGCGCCTGGCCGGCGCCGACCGCCCCCGCCAGCTCCGCTCGCTCACCGTGCTGCGCTCCGCGATCGAGCCGGTCGCCGCCGGGCTCGCCGCCCTGAACGCCACCCCCGAGCAGTGCCGCGAGCTCACCGAGCAGGCCCTCGGCATGGTGGCCACCTCGCGCGGCCGGCAGCTGGAGGCGTACCTGGTGCACGACATCGCCTTCCACCGGGTCGTCCTCGACGCCTCCGGCAACGAGATGTTCGCCCGGCTCGGCGACGTCGTCGCCGAGGTGCTCACCGGCCGCACCCACCACCAGGTGATGTTCGAGGACCCGGACCCGGCCGCGGTGACCCTGCACGTCCAGGTCGCCGAGGCGGTACGGGAGAAGGACGCGGCGCGCGCCGAGGAGCTGACCCGCCAGATCGCGGTCGGCGCCCTGAAGGAGCTGGACGTCCTCGCCCCGTAACGCACCGTCGGCCTCCCCTGGTTAACCCGCGCGTAACCTCTGAACTACCTCAAATCCGGCTCTTCAGTGATTTCGGCCACAGTCAGTGACCGGGTGTTGCCGTGAGGATGTGCGCTGGCCGTGCCGGAATGCCCCACAAGGGCACGGCCGGGTACCGCACAGACCCTCCCCCTCACGAAGGCGAACAACTCCATGAGTGACCGCATCACTGCGGCCGACCCGCTGTCCGCCACCCCGGCGGCCCCCACGTCGGCGCCCGCCCACGTGGACGCCGGAGACCACGGCTACCGCAAGGACCTCAAGTCCCGGCACATCAACATGATCGCCATCGGCGGCGCGATCGGCACCGGCCTGTTCCTCGGCGCCGGCGGCCGCATGGCCAACGCCGGACCCTCCCTCTTCATCGCGTACGCGGTGTGCGGCGTCTTCGCCTTCTTCGTGGTCCGCGCCCTCGGCGAGCTCGTGCTCTACCGCCCCTCCTCCGGCGCCTTCGTCTCCTACGCCCGTGAGTTCATGGGCGAGAAGGGCGCCTACACGGCCGGCTGGCTCTACTTCCTCAACTGGTCGACCACCGCCGTCGCCGACATCACCGCCGCCGCGACCTACGCTCACTTCTGGTCGATGTTCAGCGACGTCCCGCAGTGGATCCTCGCGCTGATCGCCCTCGCGATCGTCCTCGCCGCCAACCTCATCTCGGTGAAGTACTTCGGCGAGATGGAGTTCTGGTTCGCGATCATCAAGGTCGGCGCCCTGGTCGCCTTCATGCTCGTCGGCATCTACCTCGTCGTCACCCAGCACGAGGTCGGCGGCCACACCCCGGGCCTCGCCAACATCACCGAGAACGGCGGCATCTTCCCCAACGGCGTCATGCCGATGCTGCTGCTCATCCAGGGCGTCGTCTTCGCCTACGCCTCCGTCGAGCTGTGCGGCGTCGCCGCCGGTGAGACCGAGAACCCCGAGAAGATCATGCCGAAGGCGATCAACTCGATCATGTGGCGCGTGGGCCTGTTCTACGTCGGCTCCGTCGTCCTGCTCGCGCTGATCCTCCCGTTCACGGCGTACTCCGGCGACCAGAGCCCCTTCGTCACCGTCTTCGACAAGCTCGGCATCCCCGGCGCCGCCGGCGTGATGAACCTGGTCGTGCTCACCGCCGCCCTCTCCAGCCTCAACTCGGGCCTCTACTCCACCGGCCGCATCCTGCGCTCGATGTCGCTGGCCGGCTCCGCGCCCAAGTTCACCGGCGTGATGAACCGAGGCGGCGTCCCGTACGGCGGCATCCTGCTCACCGCGGGCTTCGGCGTCGTCGGTGTCTTCCTCAACTACCGGATGCCCGGCGAGGCCTTCGAGCTCGTGCTCAACTTCGCGTCCATCGGCATCATCGGCACCTGGGCCATGATCATGGTCTGCTCGCTGCTGTTCGTCCGCCGCGCCAAGGAGGGCAAGCTCGTCCGGCCCTCGTACCAGCTGCCCTGGGCCCCGTACACCCAGATCGTGACGCTGCTGTTCCTCGGCTCCGTCCTGGTCCTCATGTGGATGGACGGCGGCGTCGGCCGCACCACCGTCGCCTGCCTGCCGCTCATCGCGGCGGCGCTGGTCGGCGGCTGGTTCCTGGTCCGCGGCCGGGTCCGCGCGACGCAGGGCGCCGTCGACCGGGACTGACCCCCCCCGCACCCCCCACGGGACAAGAGACCCCCGCAGGCACGAACTGCGGGGGTCTCGCGTTTTGTCAGGAGATAGTGGTACGCAAGATCCTTACAGCGTCGGTGAAGGGAAGTCCACGATGTCGCAGCAGGTCCTGGGGGTCGTCGCCCCCGGCAGGAACGAGCCGGTACGGGTGGAGACGATCGTGATCCCCGACCCCGGTCCGGGCGAGGCCGTGGTGAAGGTGCAGGCCTGCGGGGTCTGTCACACCGACCTCCACTACAAGCAGGGCGGGATCAACGACGAGTTCCCCTTCCTGCTCGGCCACGAGGCCGCCGGAATCGTCGAGTCCGTCGGCGCGGGCGTCACCGACGTCGCGCCCGGCGACTTCGTGATCCTCAACTGGCGCGCGGTCTGCGGCCAGTGCCGCGCCTGCCGCCGCGGCCGCCCCTGGTACTGCTTCGACACCCACAACGCGCAGCAGAAGATGACCCTGACCGACGGAACGGAGCTGTCTCCCGCCCTCGGCATCGGAGCCTTCGCCGAGAAGACCCTCGTCCACGCCGGACAGTGCACCAAGGTCGACCCGTCCGTCGCCCCCGAGATCGCCGGCCTCCTCGGCTGCGGCGTCATGGCCGGCATCGGCGCCGCGATCAACACCGGCGACGTCGGCCGCGGCGACACCGTCGCCGTCATCGGCTGCGGCGGCGTCGGCGACGCGGCCGTCGTCGGCTCCCGGCTCGCCGGAGCCGCCCGGATCATCGCCGTCGACATCGACGACCGCAAGCTCGCCAAGGCGAAGGAGATGGGCGCCACCCACACCGTCAACTCCCGCACCGCCGACCCCGTCGAGGCGATCCGCGAGCTCACCGGCGGCTTCGGCGCCGACGTCGTCATCGAGGCGGTCGGCCGCCCCGAGACGTACGAGCAGGCCTTCTACGCCCGCGACCTGGCCGGCACCGTCGTCCTGGTCGGGGTCCCCACCCCCGAGATGAAGCTCGAACTCCCGCTGCTCGACGTCTTCGGCCGCGGCGGCGCGCTCAAGTCCTCCTGGTACGGCGACTGCCTGCCGTCCCGCGACTTCCCGATGCTCATCGACCTGCACCAGCAGGGCCGCATCGACCTCGGCGCCTTCGTCACCGAGACCATCGGCCTCGGCGACGTCGAGAAGGCCTTCGCCCGCATGCACGAGGGCGACGTGCTGCGCTCGGTGGTGGTCTTCTGATGGGCGCCCGCATCGACCGTCTGGTCACCTCCGGCACCTTCAGCCTCGACGGCGGCACCTGGGAGGTCGACAACAACGTCTGGATCGTCGGCGACGACACCGAGGCGCTGGTCATCGACGCCGCCCACGACGCCGAGGCCATCCTCACCGCCCTCGAAGGCCGCGCCCTGCGCGCCATCGTCTGCACCCACGCCCACGACGACCACATCGACGCGGCCCCGGCCCTGGCCGCCGCCACCGGCGCCCGGATCCTGCTGCACCCCGCCGACCAGCCGCTGTGGAAGCTGACCCACCCGGACCACAGCCCGGACGGCGACCTCGCCGACGGCCAGGTCCTGACCATCGCCGGCACCGACCTGAAGGTCCTGCACACCCCCGGTCACGCGCCCGGCGCGGTCAGCCTCCACGCCCCCGAGCTCGGCACCGTCTTCACCGGCGACACCCTCTTCCAGGGCGGCCCCGGCGCGACCGGCCGGTCCTACTCGGACTTCCCGACGATCATCGACTCGATCCGCGAGAAGCTCCTCACCCTGCCGCCGGAGACGGTCGTCCGCACCGGCCACGGCGACACCACCACCATCGGCGCAGAGGCCCCGCACCTGGAGGAATGGATCACTCGGGGCCATTGAGAGCCAGCCGGCTCTCGAAGCGCATCTCGTCACCCGTGAACGGGTCGGTGAACTCCAGCGTCCGCGCGAGCAGTTGCAGCGGCCGCCCGAAGTCCTCCGGCCCGTCCTCCCGCACCACCGGGTACAGGGGGTCGTGGAGGATCGGCAGCCCGAGCGCGTTCATGTGCACCCGCAGCTGATGGGTCTGCCCGGTCACCGGCGCCAGCCGGTACCGGGCGAGCCCGTCCGCGTGCGCGAGGAGCTCGATCCGGCTCTCGGCGTTCGGCTCGCCCGGCACCTCCCGGGCGGCCGGCACGCCGCGCTCCTTCTCGATCCGGCTCCGCACGGTCACCGGCAGCTCCACCGCCGGGCCGTACGGGGCCACCGCCTCGTACGTCTTGCGCACGGCCCGGTCCCGGAACAGCGTCTGGTACGCCCCCCGGTCCTCCGGCCGTACGACGAACAGCACGAGCCCCGCCGTCAGCCGGTCAAGCCGGTGCGCCGGCTGGAGCTCCGGCAGCCCCAGCCCCCGCCGCAGCCGCGCGACCGCCGTCTCCGTCACATGCCGCCCGCGTGGCATCGTCGCCAGGAAGTGCGGCTTGTCCGCCACCACGATCCGCTCGTCCCGGTACACCACCCCGACCTCGAACGGCACCCGCTCCTCGGCCGGAAAGTCCCGGTGGAACCACAGATACCGCCCGGCCTCGTACGCCTCGTCGCCCGCGAGGGCCCGCCCGTCGGCCCCGACGAACCGCCCCTCCCGCAGCATCTCCTCGACCCGCCCCACCCCGACGGCCGCCCCGTACCGCCCGAGCAGATGCTCCCGCACGGTGGCCCAGAGCCCCTCAGGATCACCGGGCAGCCGCACCCGCACGGCGTCGACCCCGTCACGCTGGGGGAGAGGAGAGGAGGGGGCCTTGGCTCTGCGTCGCACGCACCCACCGTAAGGGAGGCCGTGACAGGACGCCGACGTGCGAAGACGCCGGTATGTGAAGGCGCCGACATGCGAAGAGGCCCCACATTGCTGTGGGGCCTCTTCGGCTGCTGTGTCCGAGGGGGGACTTGAACCCCCACGCCCGATAAAGGGCACTAGCACCTCAAGCTAGCGCGTCTGCCATTCCGCCACCCGGACGGGGTGTGTCTTTCGGGGCTCTCGGCCCCTTCCGACGAGGAAAACCATAGCAAACATCTGGGGTGGTCGATCACCACCCGGGGGCGGGGGCCCTTGGGCCGGACCGGGGCGGCGGGCGAGGATAGGGGCGACCACAGTCATGGGGTACGCAGTGGGAGGAAGCAGCGTGAGCGAGTCGAACACCGGCCGGGGCGTGACGGGCGAGGACGAGGTCGTCGACCTGTGCCGGGACCTCATCCGTATCGACACCAGCAACTACGGCGACCACTCGGGGCCCGGCGAGCGGGCGGCGGCCGAGTACGTCGCCGAGAAGCTCGCCGAGGTCGGCCTGGAGCCGAAGATCATCGAGTCGCACCGGGGCCGGGCCTCCACCGTGGCCCGGATCGAGGGCGAGGACCCCTCCCGGCCGGCCCTGCTCATCCACGGGCACACCGACGTCGTCCCGGCCAACGCCGAGGACTGGACCCACCACCCCTTCTCCGGCGAGATCGCCGACGGGTGCGTGTGGGGCCGCGGCGCGGTCGACATGAAGGACATGGACGCGATGACCCTCGCGGTCGTCCGCGACCGGATGCGCAGCGGCCGCAAGCCCCCGCGCGACGTCGTCCTCGCCTTCATGGCCGACGAGGAGGCCGGCGGCACCTACGGCGCCCGCCACCTGGTCGACCACCACCGCGACCTGTTCGAGGGCGTCACGGAGGCGATCGGCGAGGTCGGCGGCTTCTCCTTCACGGTGAACGAGAACCTGCGGCTCTACCTGGTCGAGACGGCCCAGAAGGGCATGCACTGGATGCGGCTGACCGTCGAGGGCACCGCCGGGCACGGCTCGATGACCAACAACGACAACGCGATCACCGAGCTGTGCGAGGCCGTCGGCCGGCTCGGCCGCCACCAGTGGCCGGTGCGGGTCACCAAGACCGTGCGGTCCTTCCTGGACGAGCTCTCGGACGCCCTCGGCACCCCGCTCGACCCCGAGGACATGGACGCCACCCTCGCCAAGCTCGGGGGCATCGCCAAGATGGTCGGCGCGACCCTGCGCAACTCCGCCGCCCCCACCATGCTCGGGGCCGGCTACAAGGTGAACGTCATCCCCGGCCAGGCCACCGCGCACGTCGACGGCCGCTTCCTGCCCGGTTACGAGGAGGAGTTCCTGGCCGACCTCGACCGCATCCTCGGCCCGCGCGTGAAGCGCGAGGACGTGCACGGCGACAAGGCCCTGGAGACCAGCTTCGACGGCGCCCTCGTCGACGCCATGCAGCTGGCGCTGCGCGCCGAGGACCCGATCGCCCGGGCCGTGCCGTACATGCTCTCCGGCGGCACCGACGCCAAGTCCTTCGACGACCTCGGCATCCGCTGCTTCGGCTTCGCACCGCTTCAGCTGCCGCCGGAGCTGGACTTCGCCGGTATGTTCCACGGCGTGGACGAGCGGGTCCCGGTGGACGGGCTCAGGTTCGGCGTCCGCGTCCTGGACCGCTTCCTCGACGCGAGCTGAATTCGACCGCACGTCCACGGGATACCGGAAAGAGTGAATGCCCGAGGGGGCTCGTAGCCCCCAACATTCCCCCTCGTTACAGGTGGTGCGGTCCGCGGCTGGGACCGCATTGCCAACAAGGAGGAATAATGATCAAGAAGGTCGTCGCTGCTGCGGCTGCCACCGGCGGTCTCGTTCTCGCGGGCGCGGGCATGGCCGTTGCCGACGCGGGTGCCCAGGGTGCCGCCATCGGTTCCCCCGGCGTGCTCTCGGGCAACGTCGTCCAGGTGCCGATCCACGTCCCGGTGAACGTGTGCGGCAACACGGTCTCCGTGATCGGGCTGCTGAACCCCGCCTTCGGCAACACCTGCGTCAACGCCTGACGTTCCGTCTCGACCCCCTGAGGGTCCGAGCCCAGTCCGGCCCCGGAGTGCGTGCCATGCACTCCGGGGCCGGTGGCCATTTCGTCACGAGCCGAGAAGCAGGGAACCAGCAATGCGACAGGTCACACGCGTCATCACGCGCAAGAGCATCATCACGGTCGCCGCGGCCGGCGGCATGATCGCCCTCGGCGGGGGTTACGCCCACGCCTCGTCCGGCGCGAGCGGCGCCGCGTCCGACTCGCCGGGCGTCGCGTCCGGCAACACCGTGCAGGTCCCGGTCCACGCGCCGGTGAACGTCTGCGGCAACACCGTCTCCGTCATCGGGCTGCTGAACCCGGCGTACGGCAACTCCTGTGCCAACCAGAGTGGTTCCGGCACTTCCGACACTCCTGACAGCCCCGGCGGTTACGGAGACGAGGGCTCGGGCGCCGACGGCCACACCTCCGACTCCCCGGGTGTGGGCTCCGGCAACACCGTCGAGGTCCCGATCGACGCGCCCGTCAACATCTGCGGGAACAGCGTCGACGGCGTCGGCGCCGGGAACGCGGCCTACGGCAACGACTGCGGCTACGGAGTCGAGCCGACGCACCCGGGACACCCCGGCACACCGGAGACCCCCGGCACCCCGAGCACGCCCCCCGGCGGCGAGGGCGAGCACCCGGGCACGCCGGAGACGCCCGGCACCCCCGGCGGCTCGCACGGGCCGAACACGCCCAGTACGCGCTCGATCACGCCGGACCGGCCCACCGAGGAGCTCGCCAGCACCGGTGCCGGCCCGCTCGGCCTGATCGTGCCCGCCGGCGCGGGCCTGCTCCTCGCCGGCTCCGTGATCTACCGCCGGGCCCGCAGCGCCGCGTAGCGGCGAGCCGGCGCACGAGAGAGCACGAGAAAGAAGGGGCCCCGCGGTCGCGGGGCCCCTTGCTCATGTCACCAGGTGGCGCGGAGCTGACGGATGATGCGGCGCTTCAGCCGCACCCTGCGGCTGCCGTCCCGGCGCAGGCTCAAGCGGTCCAACTCCCAGTGTCCGTACTCGGCATGGTCGGTCAGGAGCCGCGTCGTCTCCTTGCGGGAGACGCCACGCGGCACGTACACGTCGACAAATTCGTATTCCGGCATCGCATCTATTGTGCGGCCAAGGGCCAGGTACGGATAGCGTCTGTCCTATGTCTGATGCTGCGCAGCCCACCGCTGCCGAGGTACGCGCCGCCGCCGAGGCGGTCAAAGCCGCACTGGACCGTCACCTCGCGGCGGTCGAACGCCGCACCGGGGACGACGACCCGGCCGTCTACGAGGCCTTCAACGCGCTCGCCGCGGCGGCGGAGGCGTACGACGAGGCCCTCTACGACCGGTACGACGAGGTCACGCCCTTCGAGATCCCGGGCGCCGACGACTCCCTGCCGCCCTACGCGGGCCCGGAGGAGCCACATGCCCTCAGCGTGCTGATCCGCCGCGACTACGCCGTGGTGGAGCCGCAGCGCCTCATCGCCCAGGCCCGCCGGGTCACCGACCTGGACCGGGAGGAGGGCGCGGGGACCACGCACGCGGCACTCGGAATCGTGTTCGGCGAGTACGAACCTGACGAAATCGCGTCCCGGCACAAGGAATTCGGCCTGGAGGAGGGCGACTCCACCCTCTGGGTCGAGGCCGCCGACGACCTGCCCGAACCGGGGGAGTGGCTGAACGCCCCCTTCGACCAGGCCGACCCCGAGCACCTGGTGTGCCGCTTCGACATCAGCGCCGTCTTCGACGACGAGACGGACGAGGAGGAGCCGGAGGTCCGGGCCCGCCAGGCCTGAGCAAGGGCGATCCGGCCCCCGTACGCACAGGGCGCCCTCCCCGCGGCGAGCGGGGAGGGCGCCCTGTCCTCGTTCCGGGCCCCTGTCCGGGCGGCTACGCCTGGGGCTCGTCCTCGTGCAGCAGGACCTCCAGGAGGGGGCGCAGCCGGGTCGTGCGCTCCGGGTCGCGGCCCTCGGCCACCGCCCTCGGCAGCGCCTGCTCGACGCCGTGCACGACGGACAGATGGCGCTCCGCGCGCCCGAAGGCCGTGTAGACCCAGGAGCGGGTGAGGCCGCCGGCCGCGTCGCCGGGCAGCACCACGACCGCCGCGGGCCAGCGCACCCCGGCGGCCTGGTGCGCGGTGAGCGCCCAGCCGTGCCGCAGCGCGGACTCGACCCGCTCCTTCGGTACGACGACCCGCTCGCCCGCGCAGTCCAGGTGCAGGCCCTCGACGTCGGCCGAGACGACCGTGCCGGTCGCCGTACGGCCCGGGGCGGGGGAGTGGGCGACCCGGTCGCCCGGGTCGAAGCCGCCGAAGCGGCCGGGACCGGGGTTGAGGCGCTCCTTCAGTGCCGCGTTCAGCGCGCGGGTGCCCGCCGAGCCGCCGTGGCCCACCGTGATCACCTGGGTCTGCTCGGTCGGCACGCCGATGGCCCGCGGGATCGAGTCGGCGACCAGCTGCACCGTGCGGTGCACCGCCTCGCCGGCGTCCCGGACCGGGACGATCACGACCTCCTTGCCGGGCGCGGCCACCTGGTTCAGCTCGCCGACGCCGACGCCCGAGACGAGCTCGCCGACCGGGCCCGGGTCGGGCACGCGCGAGGCGATCTGCGGGGCGACCTTCGCCGCGAGCAGGTCGGCGAACACCCGGCCGGGGCCCGCCGCGCCCAGCACGTACGGATCGCCGCTGAGGACCAGCCGGCAGCCGTCCGGAAGCGCCTCGACCAGCGTGGCCGCGGTCTCCACGTCGAGCAGCGGCGCGTCCAGGACCACGAGCAGGTCCAGGGCGAGGGCGCCCTCGGCGTCCCGGCCCGGTCCGGCCGCGCCGGACAGCAGCACGGCCACGGGCAGGGCGCCGTCCCGCGCGGTGTGCGCCGCGAGCGCGACCCGCAGCCCGCGCGCGCGGGCGGCCTCGGCCAGGGCGGCCGGTTCGGCGCGGGCGGCCTCGCCGCCCGTGTGCAGCACGAGTCCGTGCGTCCCGGCGGCCCGGGCCAGCTCGGGGCCGTCCCACTCCGCCGTCCCGGCCGTGCGGATCAGCCGGGCGAGCCCGTCGGCGAGGCTCTCCTCCGCGAGCGCGTACCGCTCCAGGCCTAGCAGCACCGGCACCTCGGGCCCGGGGGCCGGCGCGGCGGCGGCCTCGTCCTCGCCCTCGACCGCGTCCTCCGGCTCCTCCTGCTCCTCTTCCTGGAAGACCAGCACCGCGGCCTCGGACACCGCCAGGTCGACGGCCTTGTCCGGCTCGGGCACCGACAGCTTGGCGAGGGCGTCCCGGACGGCGCCGATCTCCAGGGCGGTGTGGCCCTTGAGCGCCGCCTGCTCCAGGAGCCAGGCGGTGAGGGCCACCGCGCGGCGCGGGTCGGCGGGACCGCACTCCGCGCCGAGCAGCGCCCGGGCGAAGCCGTCGGCCTGCTCGGGGCGCACACCCGGCACCGCGAGCAGCTGCCAGGGGTCGTCCGCCAGCGCCCGGGCGGCGCCCTCGCCGAGCACGGCGGCCACCGGGGCGGCGAGCGTGTCGGGTGCCCCACCGCGCTGGAGGACCTGCCGGACGGCGGCCGTGGTCTCCTCGGTCACCACCGGGGCCTCGGGGGCCGGCGGGCGCACGGTCGTCTCCGGCGGCGCCGCCGGGGCGGTGCGCTCCGGCGTGGGCGCGGGAATCGGCGCCGCCGCCTGCGGGACGGAGACCGGCTTCTCGCCGCTCTCCACCGCGCGTACGGCGGCGAGCAGGTCGGCGGCGGTGCCCGTCAGCTTGCCGCCCGCCTCGACGGGAGCGCCCCGCTCGGCCTTGCGGCGCTCGATCTTCTCCCGCAGCTCCCGCTGCGCGGCCAGCTCGGCCTGCGCCTCGGACAGCCCGGGCGCGGCCTCCTGGGTGCCGGCCTCCTGGGTGCCGGCCTCCTCCGCCGTCCCGGACTGCTCCGGCTCCGGCTCCGCGCCCTCCGTCCGCTCGTCCGACTCCTCGTCGGCCGCGGGCTCCGCACCGGGTGCGTCGGGCGGCGCGACGGGCGCCTCCTGGGCGTCGGCGGTGGGCTCGGCGGCCTCGGGCGGCGCGGTGTCGCCGGAAGGCTCGGTCACAAGGTGCTCCAGTCGTGATCCGGATAGCGGTGCACGGGCGCCGACACGTCGTCGAGGGCCCGGCAGATCTCGTCAGGAAGACTAAGGCTCTCCACTGACAAAGCGGTCGCGAGCTGCTGCGCGTTGCGCGCGCCGACGACCGGGGCGGTGACCCCGGGGCGGTCGCGGACCCAGGCGAGCGCGACATGCAGCGGGGTGGTGGCGAGGCCGTCCGCGGCCGTGCGCACCGCGTCGACGATCCGGCTCGCCGTGTCGTCGAGATAGGGCTCGACGAAGGGAGCCAGGGCCTCCGAGCCGCCGCGCGAGTCGGCCGGGGTGCCGTGTCGGTACTTCCCCGTGAGCACCCCGCGCCCGAGCGGAGAGGAGGGCAGCAGCCCGATGCCGAGGTCGAGCGCGGCCGGCAGCACCTCGCGCTCGACGCCCCGCTGCAGCAGCGAGTACTCCATCTGCGTCCCGGCGAGGCGCGTCCGGTCCCCGGCCAGCTGCCAGGTGCCGGCCCTGGCGAGCTGCCAGCCGCAGAAGCCGGCCACCCCCACATAGCGCGCGCGGCCGGTGCGCACCGCGATGTCCAGGGCCTGCAGGGACTCCTCCATCGGGGTGTGGGGGTCGGGGGCGTGCAGCTGCCACAGGTCCACGTAGTCCGTGCCGAGCCGGGCGAGCGAGGCGTCGAGCGCGGCCAGCAGGTGCCCGCGCGAGCCGTCCGTGCGCCGGTCCGGGTCGGGCACGCTGCCGGCCTTGGTGGAGATCACCAGGTCCTGGCGCGGCACCAGGCCGGACCGCTCGTCGATCAGCCGCCCGAGCAGATACTCCGCCTCGCCGCCCCCGTACACGTCCGCGGTGTCCACGAGCGTGCCGCCCGCGTCCCAGAACGCCTTCAACTGCTCGGCCGCGTCGTGCTCGTCGGTGTCCCGGCCCCAGGTGAGGGTGCCGAGCCCGAGCCGGGACACGCGCAGGCCGGTACGTCCGAGATGCCTCTGCTCCATGGCCGCGAGATTACTGGCCACGGCACCACGCGGAGAGACCCTGTGGACAACCTGTCCACAGCCCACCCGTTCGAGGAGCCGGCACCCCCGCTCCGACCTGTCCCCGGTCGGCTCCTGACGAATGCCGGGGCCGCGCGCTAGAGTCCCTGCACAGGGACGTTACCGATGGGTAAGGGGTACGTGGCATGCGGCTCGGCATCAACCTCGGCTACTGGGGCGCGGGCATGGACGGCGACAACCTGGCCGTGGCCCAGGAGGCGGACCGCCTCGGCTACGACGTGTGCTGGGCGGCGGAGGCTTACGGCTCCGACGCCCCCACCGTGCTCTCCTGGGTCGCCGCCAAGACCGAGCGGATCGACGTCGGCTCGGCGATCATGCAGATCCCGGCCCGGCAGCCCGCGATGACGGCGATGACCGCCGCCACCCTCGACTCGCTCTCCGGCGGCCGCTTCCGGCTCGGCCTCGGCGTCTCGGGCCCGCAGGTCTCCGAGGGCTGGTACGGCGTCAAGTTCGACAAGCCGCTCGCCCGCACCCGCGAGTACGTCGAGATCGTCCGCAAGGCGATGACCCGCGAGCGCCTCACCCACCAGGGCGAGCACTGGACGCTGCCGCTGCCGGACGGCCCGGGCAAGCCGCTCAAGCTCACCGTCCACCCGACCCGCCCGCACATCCCGCTCTACATCGCGGCCATCGGCCCGAAGAACCTGGAGCAGACCGGCGAGATCGCCGACGGTGCCCTGCTCATCTTCCCGGCCGCCGAGCACCTGGAGGAGACCACGCTCCGCCACCTGCGCGCGGGCCGTGAGAAGGCCGGGCTGACGCTGGACGGCTTCGACGTCCACCCCACCCTGCCGATCGCCCTCGGCGACGACATCGACGCGCTCGCCGACATGTTCCGTCCCTACACCGCGCTGTACGTGGGCGGCATGGGCAGCCGCAAGCAGAACTTCTACAACCAGCTCGCCCAGCGGATGGGCTACGAGAAGGCCGCCGCCGAGATCCAGGACAAGTACCTGTCCGGCGACAAGCAGGGCGCCGCGGCGGCCGTGCCGCGGCAGCTGATCGACCAGACCGCGCTGCTCGGCGGCGTCGACCGGATCGCCGACCGGATGAAGGCCTACGCCTCCGCCGGAGTCACCACCCTGACGCTCTCCCCGGCCGGCTTCACGCTCGACGAGCGGATCGCGGCGCTGCGGGCGGGTGTGGAGGCCCTGGAGCGGGCCGGCCTCGCGTCGTAACGCGTCCTCGCGCGCCGTACGGAGCTCTGCGGCCGTGGTGGGGGCTCGGGGGTCTTCCCCGCCACGGCCGTCACGGAGCACAACGCGTGAGGGCGCCCGGGGTTACGCGCCCCCGCGCCCCGCGCGCCCGGCCCGGGCCCCGCGCGCTGCCTCGTTCGGCGCAGTCCGCGCCCTCCTCCTGTTGCCCGACCCCGCGCGGCGCACTTGACTCGTACTCCACGGGCGTGCGGAGTGCGGACGTCCGCATGGAGGTGGCAGGCATGCTCACGGCCAAAGGCCTGTTCCAGGAAATCATCGACAACGACGACTCCTTCCGGCTCTTCTGCTCCATCGCCGCCAGTGGCGAGGCCCAGGGCGGCTGGGAGAACGGCCGGATCGCGGCCCTCGTCCCCCCCGGCATGCGGGACATGGCTCCCAAGATCAGCCGGCACGGCGCCGACGAGGACAAGCACGGCCGGATCTTCAACGCCCTGCTGAAGAAGCGCGGCCTCGAACCGGTGCCCGTGCCGCCCGAGACCGACTACACGATGCTCCTGGAGCGGCGCGGGATCGGCCTGGCGCACGAGAAGCTGCGCCGTGACGAGCCGCTGACCGAGGAGGACATCGTCGTCTACCTCGCGCACAGCCGGGTCACCGAGCAGCGCGCCGCGGACCAGATGATCATGCTGGTCAGGTACTTCGGGGACCACCCCGAGCTCGGCAAGGCCATCCGCATGATCGACAACGACGAGACCAACCACCTCGCGTACTGCCACGAGGAGCTGCTGCGCCTCAACTACGAGGGGTACGGGCGGCTCATCCAGCGCACCCTCAGGGAGTCCGCGCTCGCCGAGATCCAGGTCTACCGCGACGTCAGCCTCGCCGTCATGAGCCACATGGGCCGCATCCTGCGCTGGCCGAAGGCCAGGGCCGCCACGCTCGCCGCAGGCATCCACGGGATGTACGCGTGGGAGCGCGCGGCCGGCTGGCACAAGATGGTGGACCTCAGGATGCCCGAGCGCCGGGACGCCCTCGGAGGTCCCGCCGCGCCCCTCCCGGCCTTCTGAGCCGGACGGCCGGTAAACCCCCGAACCTCCTGTAAACCCCGGATCCCCCCTGGGAATCCGGGTGATCCGGGAGATTCGCAGGATTCGCGGGATCACATCCAGCCGCGCCGCTTGAACAGCCGGTACAGACCCGTCACGATCCCCGCCATCAGCAGGATCACCGCCGGGTACGACCACACCCACCGCAGCTCCGGCATGTGGTCGAAGTTCATGCCGTAGATCCCCGCGACCATCGTGGGGACCGCGGCCATGGCCGCCCAGGCCGAGATCTTCCGCATGTCGTCGTTCTGCCGCACGCCCATCTGCGCCAGATGCGCCGACAGCACGTCCGAGAGCAGCCGGTCCAGGCCCTCGACCTGCTCGTTGGCGCGCAGCAGATGGTCCTGGACGTCGCGGAAGAACGGCATGGCCTTGTCGTGCACGAAGGGCACCGTGCCCGTCGCGAGCCGGGCCATCGGCGCGGTCAGCGGGCTCGCCGCCCGGCGGAACTCCAGGACCTGTCGCTTGGCCGTGTAGATCCGCTCCGCGGTCCGCTTCGGGCTGCCGCCGGACGGCGCGAAGACATCGGCCTCCAGCTCCTCCAGGTCGATCTGGAGCTCCCCGGCCACCTCGATGTAGTGGTCCACGACCGCGTCACAGATCGCGTACAGGACCGCGGTCGGCCCGTGCCGGAGCACGTCCGGTGTGGCCTCCATGCGCTTGCGCACGGCCGTCAGCGGGCTGCCCGCCCCGTGCCGTACGGTCACCACGAAGGAGTCGCCGACGAAGACCATCACCTCGTCCGAGCTGACCCGGTCGCTCTCCGGCTCGTACACCACCGGCTTGAGCACGACGAACAGGCAGTCGTCGTACACCTCCAGCTTGGGCCGCTGATGCGCCTTCAGGGCGTCCTCCACGGCCAGCGGGTGCAGCGCGAACTCCGAGGAGACATGGCCGAACTCGGCCTCGGTCGGCTCGTAGAGCCCCACCCACAGGAACGTGTCCCCGGTCGCCCGGGCCTCCGCCAGGGCGTCCGACAGGTCGGCGGGGCTCTCCATCCGTTGCCCGCGCCGATAGATGGCAGAGTCGACGATCACGGGCCGTATTCTCCCCCGCCCGTCGCCCGGGCGCACCCGCCGGCCGTCCCCACGCGCGCGTGCGGGCGCTTACGCTGGCCCCCATGGCCACCCTGATCCTCGTCCGGCACGGACGCTCCACCGCCAACACCTCCGGAGTGCTCGCCGGGCGGACGCCCGGGATCGCACTCGACGAGCGGGGCGCCGCGCAGGCCGCCGCCCTGCCCGGGCGGCTCGCCGGGGTGCCGCTCGCCGCCGTCGTCTCCAGCCCGCTCCAGCGCTGCCGGGAGACCGTGCGGCCGCTGCTCGACGCCCGCCCCGGGGTGCCGCTGCACACCGAGGAGCGGATCAGCGAGTGCGACTACGGCGACTGGTCCGGCCGCAAGCTCGCCGAGCTGATGGACGAGCCGCTGATGCAGGTGGTCCAGGGACACGCCTCGGCCGCCGCCTTCCCCGGCGGCGAGTCCATGCGCGCCATGCAGGCCCGCGCGGTGGACGCGGTGCGGGACTGGAACGCCCGGATCGAGGAGGAGCACGGCGAGGACGCCGTCTTCGCGATGTGCTCCCACGGCGACATCATCAAGGCGATCGTCGCCGACGCCCTCGGCCTCCACCTCGACCTCTTCCAGCGCATCCAGGTCGACCCCTGCTCGGTCACCGCGATCCGCTACACCCGGCTGCGGCCCTTTCTGCTGCGCCTCGGCGACACCGGCGACCTGTCCGGCCTCGCCCCGCGCGAGACACCGGCCGGCGAGGGGGCGGCGGAGGTCGGGGGCGGTGCGGGCGCACCGTGATCCATCCGCGCAGTAGGGTGGACGCGCCGCGGTAGACCGCTGCGCGCGACCGCCGACGGCAGCGGCACCCGCCCACGGCAGCGGCATCCGCCCACGGCCGTGGCAGCACAGTCGAGACAGTCGAGACCCGAGGGAGTCAGGAACGTGTCCCGTCAGGTGTTCCTCTACGACCCGCCGGAGCGGTTCGTGGCCGGCACGGTCGGGCTGCCTGGCCGCCGTACGTTCTTCCTGCAGGCGTCCGCGGCCGGCCGCGTCACCAGCGTCGCCCTGGAGAAGACACAGGTCGCGGCCCTCGCCGAGCGGATCGACGAACTGCTCGACGAGGTCGTGCGCCGCACCGGCGGCAACGCCCCGGTGCCGGCCGTCGCCCCCGCCGAGATCGCGGACACCGCCCCGCTGGACACCCCCGTCGAGGAGGAGTTCCGGGTCGGCACCATGGCGCTCGCCTGGGACGGCGAGGAACAGCGCATGATCGTCGAGGCGCAGGCGCTCGTCGAGCTCGACGCGGACTCCGAGGAGGACCTCGCCGAGGCCGAGGAGCGGCTGCTCCAGGACGAGGAGAACGGCCCGCCGATGCTGCGGGTCCGGCTCAGCGGCGCGCAGGCCCGGGCCTTCGCCAAGCGCGCCCTCGACGTGGTCAACGCCGGCCGCCCGCCGTGCCCGCTGTGCAGCCTCCCGCTCGACCCCGAGGGCCATGTCTGCCCCCGCCAGAACGGATACCGTCGCGGCGCATGAGCGGCCAGGGGACCCCGAGTGCCATCGAACTGCTCGCCGCGGGGGAGCTGACCGTCGTCGGCCGGGTCCGTGAGGCGTCCAACGCGGTGCTGTTCTGCTCCGTCGCGTACGAGGGCGAGCGGGCGGACTGCGTCTACAAGCCGGTCGCGGGGGAGCGCCCGCTGTGGGACTTCCCGGACGGCACCCTCGCCCAGCGCGAGGTGGCCGCATTCGAGTTGTCCGAGGCGACCGGCTGGGGTCTGGTCCCGCCGACCGTGCTCCGGGACGGGCCGTACGGCGAGGGCATGGTCCAGCTGTGGGTCGAGCCCGACCCCTCGGCCCAGCTGCTCGCGCTCGTCGAGGACGACGAGCCGGGCGAAGGCTGGAGGGCGGTGGGGCCCGCGCAGATCGCCGAGGACCGCACCGCGCTGCTCGTGCACGCCGACACCCCCGAGCTGCGCCGGCTCGCCGTCCTGGACGCCGTCATCAACAACGGCGACCGCAAGGGCGGGCATCTCCTGCCCGCGCCGGACGGGCGCCTGTACGGGATCGACCACGGCGTCTCGTTCCATGTCGAGGACAAGCTGCGCACGCTGCTGTGGGGCTGGGCGGGCGAGGACCTGACGGACGAGGCCGTGACGGTCCTCACTCGTCTGTACGCACTGCTCGCGCCCGGCACTCCGCTGGCGGAACGGCTCGGCGCGCTGCTGACCGAGGCCGAGGTGGCCGCACTGCGGGAGCGGGTGGCCGTGCTGCGTGGGACCGGGCGGCATCCCGTACCGTCGGGGCAGTGGCCCGCCATTCCCTGGCCCCCGGTGTAGCGAACCGGCCGGCTTCGAACGGTGGCCGATGCTTTTCGGTCAACCTTCCCAAGGCCCGGAACACCCCCCGGGGGTATGTGTCGCCATGCATGAGAGCGGGTGAGAGCGCAAGACCGCCTCCTCGGCCAAGATCCTGGATGCGGTTCGTATCCGGAACACCTGTCCGGTTACGCTCAGGACATGCATGCCTGGCCCGCTTCTGAGGTCCCCGCCCTGCCCGGCAAGGGCCGCGACCTCCGGATTCACGACACCGCGACCGGCGGGCGAGTGACCCTCGCCCCCGGCCCCGTCGCCCGCATCTACGTCTGCGGCATCACGCCGTACGACGCGACCCACATGGGTCACGCGGCGACCTACAACGCGTTCGACCTCGTTCAGCGCGTGTGGCTCGACACCAAGCGGCAGGTCCACTACGTCCAGAACGTCACCGACGTGGACGATCCCCTCCTGGAGCGGGCGCTCCGCGACGGCATCGACTGGGTCGGGCTCGCCGAGCGCGAGACCGCCCTGTTCCGGGAGGACATGACCGCCCTGCGGATGCTGCCCCCGCAGCACTACATCGGCGCGGTCGAGGCGATACCCGGCATCGTCCCGCTCGTCGAGCGGCTGCGGGACTCCGGTGCCGCCTACGAGCTCGACGGCGACATCTACTTCTCCGTCGAGGCCGACCCGCACTTCGGCCAGGTGTCGAACTACGACACCGAGCTGATGCGCCACCTGTCCGCCGAGCGCGGCGGCGACCCGGACCGCCCGGGCAAGAAGAACCCGCTCGACCCGATGCTGTGGATGGCCGCCCGTGACGGCGAGCCGAGCTGGGACGGCGCCAGCCTCGGCCCCGGCCGCCCCGGCTGGCACATCGAGTGCGTCGCCATCGCCCTCGACCACCTCGGCATGGGCTTCGACGTGCAGGGCGGCGGCTCCGACCTGATCTTCCCGCACCACGAGATGGGCGCCTCCCACGCCCAGACCCTCACCGGCGAGTTCCCCATGGCCAAGGCGTACGTGCACGCCGGCATGGTCGCCCTCCACGGCGAGAAGATGTCCAAGTCCAAGGGCAACCTGGTCTTCGTCTCCACCCTGCGCAAGGAGGGCGTCGACCCGGCCGCCATCCGGCTCGCCCTGCTCTCGCACCACTACCGGGCCGACTGGGAGTGGACCGACCAGGTGCTCCAGGACGCCGAGGCGCGCCTGGGCCACTGGCGCGCCGCCGTCTCGCGCCCCGACGGCCCGTCCGCCGACGCGCTCGTCGAGGAGATCCGCGAGGCGCTCTCCGACGACCTGGACGCCCCGGCCGCGCTCGCCGCGGTCGACCGCTGGGCCGCCCTCCAGGAGGCCGACGGCGGCACCGACGAGTCCGCCCCCGGCCTCGTCTCCCGCGCCGTCGACGCCCTTCTCGGCGTCGCCCTGTAGCGGTCCGCCCGCGCAACGTCCGTTCACGCAACCTCCGTTCACGCAACCGCCCTCGGACTTCCCGCGAAGTCCGAGGGCGGTTGCGTTCTGCCTCTGGTCGGATGCTTGAATCTGCGCTAAGAACGCCACATGCAATCATCAATGCGCATGAGAGCTGCCATCGGTGGTGCCATGCTCGGGCTGCTCGCGGTCTTCGCGGGCCCCGGAAGCACGGCGTCCGCCGTCCCCACCGACACCACGGTGGGCGACCTCACCGGCTTCGCCGACGACGGAGCCGACCGAGGCGTCTACCGGCTCACCGCCGGCCGCGCCGAGGCCCGGGTCAGCTTCGTCACCGACGAGACCTTCCGCCTCGAACTCGCCCCCGACGGAAAGTTCACCGACCCCACCGGACAGGACATCGTCCAGCCGCAGGGCCCGCCGCCCGCCACCCACTGGACCGACCGCGGCGACCGCTACGAGCTGAGCACCGCACAGGTCACCCTGCGCGCCTACAAGTCGCCCCTGCGCTTCGCCGCGTACCGCGCCGACGGCACCCCGCTGTGGTCCGAGACCCGAGGCCTCACCTGGAACCAGGACCGCACCGTCCAGACCCTCGCCCGCGGCGCCGACGAGCAGTTCTACGGCGCCGGCATGCAGAACGGGCGCGGCAACACCTCGCACCGCGGCAAGACCGTCGAGGTCGGCGTCGACTACAACTGGAACGACGGCGGCCACCCCAACTCCGTCCCGTTCTACCTCTCCTCCGCCGGCTACGGCGTCTACCGCAACACCTACGCCCCCAACACCTACGCGTTCGGCGAGCCCGTCACCACCAGCGCCCGCGAACAGCGCTTCGACGCCTACTACTTCGCCGGCGACGGCGACGACGCGGTCAAGGACGTCATCGGCCAGTACACCGCGCTCACCGGCAAGCCCTTCCTGCCGCCCGTGTACGGTCTGGAGATCGGCGACGCCGACTGCTACCTGCACAACGCCAACCGCGGCGAACGCCACACCCTCGACGCCCTGAAGATCGCCGACGGCTATGTGCAAAACGACATGCCCAACGGCTGGATGCTCGTCAACGACGGCTACGGCTGCGGCTACGAGGACCTCGCCGAGACCGCCCAGGGCCTCCAGGCCCGCGGCACCCGGCTCGGCCTGTGGACCGAGGACGGCATCGACCGGCTCGGCGAGCAGGTGAAGGCCGGCCAGCGGGTCGCCAAGCTCGACGTGGCCTGGGTCGGCGCCGGCTACAAGTTCGCCCTCGACGGCTGCAAGGGCGCCTACGCCGGCATCGAGGCCAACTCCGACGCCCGCGGCTTCACCTGGGCCCCCGAGAGCTGGTCCGGCGCGCAGCGCTGCGGCGTCCAGTGGTCCGGCGACCAGTCCGGCAGCTGGGAGTACATCCGCTGGCAGATCCCCACCTACGCCGGCGCATCGATGTCCGGCCTCGCCTACACCACCGGCGACGTCGACGGCATCTTCGGCGGCAGCCCCAAGACGTACACCCGCGACCTGCAGTGGAAGACCTTCCTCCCGGTCACCATGACCATGGACGGCTGGGCCGCCCAGGACAAGCAGCCCTTCCGCCAGGGCGAGCCCTACGTCTCGGTCAACCGGGCCTCCCTCAAGCTCCACGAGGCGCTGCTGCCGTACATCTACTCGCACGCCCACCAGGCCACGAAGACCGGCGTCGGCCTCGCCCGCCCGCTCGCCCTCGAACACCCCGACGACCCGGTGGCCGCCTCCGACGCCGCGAAGTACGAGTTCCTCAGCGGCGAGGACTTCCTCGTCGCGCCCGTCTACCAGGACGCCGTAGAGCGCGACGGTATCTATCTCCCCAAGGGCACCTGGATCGACTACTGGAACGGACGCACCTACCAGGGCCCGGTCACCCTGAACGACTACAGCGCCCCGCTCGACACCCTGCCCGTGTTCGTCCGGGCCGGCGCCGTCGTCCCGATGTGGCCCGGAGGCATCCGCTCGTACACCGACCGCAAGCCCGGCGACCCGATCGCCTGGGACGTCTACCCGCAGGGCGACTCCTCCTTCGAGCTGTACGAGGACGACGGCGTCACCCGCGAGCACCGCGGCGGCCGGTACGCCACCCAGCGGGCCGAGGTCACCGCGCCCGAGCGCGGCGCCGGCGACGTGACCGTGCGGATCGGCGCGAGCACCGGCACGTACACCGGCAAGCCGGCCGCCCGGCCGTACCTCTTCACCGTCCACACCGGCGACGCGCCCGGCGCCGTGACCCTCGCCGGCCGCGCCCTGCCCCGCCACACCACCGAGGCCGCCTTCGAGGCCGCCGAACAGGGCTGGTGGTACGACCGGGACGATCGCGGCGGAGTGGTGCGGGTCAAGACCGCCGCCCAGCGCACCGACCGACCCTTCACCCTGCTCCTCGCCGGCACCAGCGCCGTCGGCGGCGCACAGCCCGGGGCCACGGCGACCCTCGCCGCGCCGGCCGCCCAGGAGCTGGGCGCGGGCATGCCCGGCACCGTCGCCGTGGACGTCACCGCCGGCGACCGGGACGCCACCGGGGCCGAGGTCGCACTGACCGTCCCGGCCGGCTGGCAGACCACCCCGGCCACCCCGATCGCCCGGATCCCGGCCGGCACCACCCGCCGGGTGGAGGTCGCCGTCACGCCCGCCCGGGACGCCCTGCCCGGCGAGGTCACGCTCACCGCGAGCGTCCGGCACCGCGCCGCCGGCACCGACCGGACCGCGGCCCAGCGGTTCGCGGTCGGCGTGATGCCGCCCCCGCCGACCGCCCCCGCCTGGGCGAGCGACCTCGTCTGGCTGAAGTCGTCCAACGGCTGGGGACCGCCCGAACGCGACCGCTCCAACGGCGAGTCGGGCGCCGCCGACGGACACCCCCTCACCCTGGCCGGGCAGACCTACGAGAAGGGCGTCGGCGCGCACGCCGACTCCGACATCGAGGTCTACCTCGGCGGCCGGTGCACCTCCTTCACCGCCGATGTCGGCATCGACGACGAGATCAACGGCTACGGCGAGGTGGCCTTCTCCGTGGAGGCCGACGGCACGGTGCTGTGGACCTCGCCCCGGCTGACCGGGGCCTCCGCCACCGTCCCGGTGGACGTCGACGTGACCGGCGCCCGCCACGTACACCTGCGGATCACCGACACCAACGGCTCCAAGAGCGGTGACCACGGCGACTGGGCGGGCGCGCGGTTCGACTGCGCCTGAGCCCGGAACGCGTACGGGAGGGGTGGCCGCGCCACCCCTCCCGTACGGCCGCTCAGTCCTCCTCGGACCCCTCGCCGCTCTGGCCGCTCTCGCCGTCCTGGTCGGCCGGCGGTTCCGGCTCCGTGCCCGGGACCGCCTCGGGACCCGGTTGCTGGGGCTTCGGCGGGCGGGTCCGCTCGCTCGGGGCGTCCCGCAGGTACGAGGCGTCGCCGCCCTCCGTCGCCACGCCCTGGCCCGGCCCCTGACCGGGCTCGCGACGGCGCAGATAGCGCTCGAACTCGCGGGCGATGGCCTCGCCGGAGGCCTCCGGCAGCTCCGCCGTGTCCCGCGCCTCCTCCAGGGTCTGCACGTACTCGGCGACCTCGCTGTCCTCGGCCGCCAGCTGGTCCACGCCCACCTGCCAGGCACGCGCGTCCTCGGGCAGCTCGCCCAGCGGGATGCGCAGCCCGAGCAGGTCCTCCAGGCGGTTGAGCAGCGCGAGCGTCGCCTTCGGGTTCGGCGGCTGCGACACGTAGTGCGGCACCGCCGCCCACAGGCTCACGGCCGGGACACCGGCGTGCGTGCAGGCCTCCTGGAGGATGCCGACGATGCCCGTCGGGCCCTCGTAGCGGGTCTCCTCCAGGTCCATCGTGCGGGCCAGATCGGGGTCGGAGGTGACACCGCTGACCGGTACCGGACGGGTGTGCGGGGTGTCGCCGAGCAGCGCGCCCAGGATCACCACCATCTCCACGCCCAGCTCGTGCGCGAAGCCGAGCAGCTCGTTGCAGAACGAACGCCAGCGCATCGACGGCTCGATCCCGCGTACCAGGACCAGGTCACGGGGCTTCTCGCCGCCGATCCGCACCACCGAGAGCCGGGTCGTCGGCCAGGTGATCTTCCGGACGCCGCCGTCCATCCACACCGTGGGACGGTTGACCTGGAAGTCGTAGTAGTCCTCGGCGTCGAGCGCCGCGAACACCTCGCCCTTCCACTCCCGGTCCAGATGGGCGACCGCGGCGGAGGCGGCGTCACCGGCGTCGTTCCACCCCTCGAACGCGGCCACCATGACCGGGTCGATCAGCTCGGGAACCCCCTCGAGCTCGATCACCCAGCGCCTCCTTCGTCGAAGTTCCTGTCGTACGGACCAACCCTATGCCTTCCGGGCGCCGCGTCGGCCTTGATCGACTACCCAGGAACCGGCCTCCGCACACGGGGCATACGCGTAAGGGGCGGCCTCCGTGGGAGACCGCCCCTTACCCAGGCGCGCTCTACCTGCGCAGCATGTCCTCGACCTTGCCGCGGATCTCGTCGTTCGCGAGACCGCGGATGGTCAGGGTGGTGCGGCGGCGCAGCACGTCGTCCGCGGTCTCGGCCCACTCGTGGTCGCGGGCGTAGGCGACCTGGGCCCAGATCTCGGGGGCGTCGGGGTGGACGCGCTCGGCGAGCTCGGGGTTCTCGTTGGCCATGCGGGCGATGTCGAAGGCCAGCGAGCCGTAGTGGGTGGCGAGGTGCTTGGCGGTGTCGGCGGACATCCGCGGGCCGGGCGCCGGGCCGTCCACGAGCAGCCGGTGGGCCACCGCGTTCGGGTTGGCGATGCCGGGCAGCGGCAGCCGCTTCGGCAGCGTCGACACCGGCTCGTAGTCCTCGCCGAGCGGGTGGCCCGGCAGCGACTCCAGCTTCTTCATGATGGTGCGGCCGATGTGCCGGAAGGTGGTCCACTTGCCGCCGGCCACCGACAGCATGCCGCCGCGGCCCTCGGTGACCACCGTCTCGCGCTTGGCCTTCGAGGTGTCGCCCGGACCGCCCGGGAGCACCCGCAGACCGGCGAAGGCGTAGGTGATCAGGGAGCGGTCGAGCTGCTGGTCGCGGATCGAGAAGGCGGCCTCGTCCAGGATCTGGGCTATGTCCTTGTCGTTGACCGCGACCTCGCCCGGCTCGCCCTCGTACTCCTCGTCGGTGGTGCCGAGCAGGAGCATGTCCTCCCAGGGGAGGGCGAAGGTGATCCGGTACTTGTCGATCGGGGTGGCGAGCGCGGCCTTCCAGGGGGAGGTGCGCTTGAGGACCAGGTGCGCGCCCTTGGAGAGGCGGATGGAGGGGGCCGCGTTCGGGTCCTCCATCCTGCGCAGGTGGTCGACCCACGGGCCGGTGGCGTTGAGCACCAGGCGGGCGTCGACGCCGAACTCCTCGCCGGACAGGCGGTCGCGGAGCTCGGCGCCGGTGACCCGGCCCCGGGTGAAGCGCAGACCGGTGACCTCGGCGTGGTTGAGGACGACCGCGCCGGCGTCGACGGCGGCGCGCACCGTCATCAGCGCCATGCGGGAGTCGTTCATCTGGTCGTCGCCGTAGACGGCGACCGCCTTGAGGTTGTCGGTGCGCAGCTCCGGCACGTCCTGGGCGGCCTTGGCGGGGCTCAGCAGGTGCCCGACGCCGTCGCCGAACGCGGACAGCGCGCTGTAGGCGAAGACACCGGCGCCGAGCTTGGCCGCGCCGTGCGGGCCGCCCTTGTAGACGGGCAGGTAGAAGGTGAGCGGGTTGGACAGGTGGGGGGCCACCTGACGGGAGACCGCGCGCCGCTCGAAGTGGTTCTCCGCGACGAGCTTGACCGCGCCGGTCTGCAGGTAGCGCAGACCGCCGTGGAGCAGCTTGGAGGAGGCGGAGGAGGTGGCGCCGGCGAAGTCGCCGGCGTCCACCAGGGCCACCCGCAGCCCGGACTGCGCGGCGTGCCAGGCGGTGGAGATGCCCAGGATGCCGCCGCCGATCACCAGGAGGTCGTACGTCGCCTTGGACAGCTGCTCCCTGGTCTCGGCGCGCGTCGGAAGGGAACCGGCAGCCGGGTGCATCCCCAGGGAGGGGAGGCTCTGCAGGGTGGTCATCGCGAATTGCTCCTCGTCAGTTCTCTTCTGCTTCGATCCAGCCCATGGAGCGCTCTACGGCCTTGAGCCAGTTCTTGTACTCGCTGTCGCGCTTGTCGGCGTCCATGCGAGGGGTCCATTCGGCGGCCCGGCGCCAGTTGGCGCGCAGGGCGTCGGTGTCCGGCCAGAAGCCGACGGCCAGACCGGCGGCGTAGGCGGCGCCGAGGCAGGTGGTCTCGGCGACCATCGGGCGCACCACGGGGGCGTCCAGGAAGTCCGAGAGGGTCTGCATCAGCAGGTTGTTGGAGGTCATGCCGCCGTCGACCTTGAGGGCGGTCAGCTCGACGCCCGAGTCCTTGGTCATGGCGTCGGTGATCTCGCGGGTCTGCCAGGCGGTGGCCTCGAGCACGGCACGGGCGATGTGCGCCTTGGTGACGTAGCGGGTGAGGCCGGCGATCACACCGCGGGCGTCGGAACGCCAGTACGGGGCGAACAGCCCGGAGAAGGCCGGGACGAAGTAGGCGCCGCCGTTGTCCTCGACGGAGGAGGCGAGCGTCTCGATCTCGGCCGCGGACTTGATCAGACCCATCTGGTCGCGCATCCACTGCACGAGCGAGCCGGTGACGGCGATCGAGCCCTCCAGGGCGTAGACCGGCTTCTGGTCGCCGATCTGGTAGCCGACCGTGGTCAGCAGGCCGCTGTAGGAGTTGATGATCTTGTCGCCGGTGTTCATCAGCATGAACGTTCCGGTGCCGTACGTGGACTTGGCCTCGCCCTCGGCGAAACAGGTCTGGCCGAACAGGGCGGCCTGCTGGTCGCCCAGCGCGGAGGCGACCGGGACGCCGTCGAGGACGCCGCCCTTGACCGTGCCGTACACCTCGGCGGAGGAACGGATCTCCGGCAGCACCTCGGCCGGGATCTCCATGGACTGCAGGATCTTGTCGTCCCAGCCCATGGTGTGCAGGTTCATCAGGAGGGTGCGCGAGGCGTTGGTGACGTCGGTGACGTGCACGCCGCCCTCGGTGCCGCCGGTCAGGTTCCAGATGACCCAGGAGTCCATGGTGCCGAAGAGGATGTCGCCGCGCTCGGCGCGCTCGCGCAGGCCCTCGACGTTGTCCAGCAGCCAGCGGACCTTGGGGCCGGAGAAGTACGAGGCGAGGGGCAGGCCGGTCTCGCGGCGGAAGCGGTCCTGGCCGACGTTGCGGCCGAGCTCCTTGCACAGGGCGTCGGTGCGGGTGTCCTGCCACACGAGCGCGTTGTGCACCGGCTCACCGGTGTTCTTGTCCCACATCAGCGTGGTCTCGCGCTGGTTGGTGATGCCGATCGCCTTGACGTCGGCGGCGGTGATGCCCGCCTTGGCGATGGCGCCGGCGACGACCTCCTGGACGTTGGTCCAGATCTCGGTGGCGTCGTGCTCGACCCAGCCCGGCTTCGGGAAGATCTGCTCGTGCTCCTTCTGGTCGACGGAGACGATGCGTCCGTCCTTGTCGAAGACGATGCAGCGCGACGAGGTGGTGCCCTGGTCGATGGCGGCGATGAACGGGCCGGCGGTGTGGGCGTCGGTCACGGTGTACTCCAAGGGAAGTCTGGAAGAAGGACGGCTCAGGCGAACACGAGGTTGTAGATACCCGCGGCGATGGCGCCGCCGATCAGCGGACCGGCGACCGGGATCCAGGCGTAGCTCCAGTCGGAGCCGCCCTTGTTCGGCAGCGGGAGAAGGGCGTGCACGATGCGCGGACCGAGGTCGCGGGCCGGGTTGATGGCGTAGCCGGTCGGGCCGCCGAGCGAGAGGCCGATGGACACCACGACGAAGGCGGTGATCAGGGCGCCGATGACGCCGAGGCCCTTGCCGCTGTCGTTGAGGCCCTGGGTGAGCACGGCGAGCACGAGCACCACGGTGCCGATGATCTCGGTGGCCAGGTTCTGCCAGGTGTTACGGATCTCCGGGCCGGTGGAGAAGATGCCGAGCACCGGGCCCGGGCCCTCGACCGGCTTCTCGCCGACCGTCTCGGGGTCGGTGAGGTGCGACTGGAACTGCCCGTAGTAGGTGATCCAGACCAGCGCCGCGCCGATCATGGCGCCGAGCATCTGACCGGCGATGTACACCGGAACGTTGCTCCAGTCGCCGTCCTTGATCGCTATGCCGATCGTGACGGCGGGGTTCAGATGGGCGCCGGAGAGGGAAGCGGTCATGTAGACCGCCGTCATGACGGCGAAGCCCCACCCGAAGGTGATCGCGAGCCAGCCCGCGTTGCGGGCCTTCGAGTTCTTGAGCGTCACGGCGGCGCAGACACCGCCGCCGAGCAGGATGAGTACGGCGGTACCGATGGTCTCGCCGATGAAGATGTCGGAGCTGGACACCCGCGACTCCTTTGTCCTTCGTCCAGGGGAAGGCGAACCACGGGTGACTCCGGTGGTTCGCGCCCTCAGGTGAGGGCGTTGCCGGCCCTTGGCACTGTCACACCTTAGCGCGTATTGCCGGTAGCTGTTCGACAATGCCGACCGATGAACGGAAGTTTTGCGCCAGGGTTAACAGCGCGTCAAGGGTCGCGGGAACGAAAAACCCGCCGATAACGCGATCGTTACCGACGGGTTCAGGCGTGCTCGGGCGCAGCCGCCCGGCACGGTCAGAAGCGGCCCGCCCCCAGGTCGCGGGAGACCGCGCGGGCGCAGTCCCGCACGGCGGCCACGAGCTCCGAGCGGAGCTCCCCGCCCGCGCAGACCCGCTCCACGGCGCCCGTGATGGCCACCGCGCCCACCGGCATCCGGCGCCGGTCGTGGATCGGGGCGGCCACCGAGGCCACGCCCTCCCAGGTCTCCTCCACGTCCGCCGCCCAGCCGCGCGCCCGGGTCATGTCGAGCAGCGTCTCGAAGTCCGCGAGCTCCGTGACCGTACGGGGCGTGAAGGGCTCCCGCTCGATCTCCAGGGCCTCGGTGTGCGCCACCGGGTCGTAGGCCGAGAGCACCTTGCCCAGGGCCGTGGAGTGCAGTGGCTGCATGGCGCCCACCTCCAGGACCTGACGGCTGTCGTCGGGCCGGAAGACGTGGTGGACGATCAGTACGCCGCTCTGGTGGAGCACGCCGAGGTGGACGCTCTCGCCGCTGGACCGGGCCAGGTCGTCCGTCCACACCAGGGCCCGCGCACGCAGCTCGTGCACGTCCAGATAGCTGTTGCCCAGGCGCAGCAGCTCCGCGCCCAGCTGATAGCGGCCCGAGGCCGGGTCCTGCTCCACGAAGCCCTCGGCCTGGAGGGTGCGCAGGATGCCGTGCGCCGTTCCCTTGGCGAGCCCGAGGGAGGAGGCGATGTCGGACAGGCCGAGCCGGCGCTCGCCGCCCGCGAGCAGTCGCAGCATCGCCGCCGCCCGTTCAAGCGACTGGATGTTCTTCGCCATCGCCCGGCCTTTCTCCTCACATGCTGTTCGACAATGCTGAACACTATCGGTCGATGTCGACCTTGTGTCACACCTGACAGTGTCGGACATGAACGGGCCGGACCGGGAGTCCCCGGACACAGGATGCCGTCCACCTGCTGGAACCCCATGTCCACCCCGCCCCTCGCACGGCTACGCTGGGCCCGTGCACCCTCTGCCGAGGGCGCAAAGCCGACAGCCGTCGCACTCCAGGGAGCCCCATCCATGGCCTCGTCGCCGACCCCTTCCACCGCATCCGCGACCGCCGCCCAGCGGGCCGACGCCCTCCGCGAGGCCCTCGCCTCCCGGGTCGTCGTCTCCGACGGCGCGATGGGCACCATGCTCCAGGCACAGGACCCCTCCTTGGAGGACTTCCAGAACCTGGAGGGCTGCAACGAGATCCTGAACGTCTCCCGCCCGGACATCGTCCGCTCGGTCCACGACGCCTATCTCGCGGTCGGCACCGACTGCGTCGGCACCAACACCTTCAACTGCAACTTCTCCGCGCTCGGCGAGTACGACATCGCCCACCGCATCCAGGAGCTCTCCGAGGCCGGCGCCCGGCTCGCCCGCGAGGTCGCCGACGAGTACACCGAGCGGACCGGACAGCAGCGCTGGGTGCTCGGCTCCATGGGTCCCGGCACCAAGCTGCCGACCCTCGGCCACGTCGAGTACGCCACCATCCGCGACGCCTACCAGCGGAACGCCGAGGGCCTCCTCGCCGGCGGTGTCGACGCGCTGCTCGTCGAGACCACCCAGGACCTCCTCCAGACCAAGGCCGCGGTCATCGCGGCCCACCGCGCCATGGAGATCGCCGGCTACACCGTCCCGCTGATCACCTCGGTCACCGTGGAGACGACCGGCACCATGCTGCTCGGCTCCGAGATCGGCGCGGCCCTGACGGCCCTGGAGCCGCTCGGCATCGACATGATCGGCATGAACTGCGCCACCGGCCCCGCCGAGATGAGCGAGCACCTGCGCTACCTCGCCCGGCACTCCGGCATCGCGCTCTCCTGCATGCCGAACGCCGGTCTGCCGGTCCTGACGAAGGACGGCGCGCACTACCCCCTGTCCCCGGCGGAGCTGGCCGACGCCCACGAGACCTTCGTGGCCGAGTACGGCCTCTCGCTGGTCGGCGGCTGCTGCGGTACGACTCCGGAGCACCTGCGGCAGGTCGTGGAGCGGGTCCGCGGGGTCGTCCCGCCGGTGCGGGTGCCGCATCCGGAGCCGGGCGCCGCCTCGCTGTACCAGACGGTGCCGTTCCGGCAGGACACCTCGTACCTGGCCATCGGCGAGCGGACGAACGCGAACGGTTCGAAGAAGTTCCGTGAGGCCATGCTGGAGGGCCGCTGGGACGACTGTGTGGAGATGGCGCGCGACCAGATCCGCGAGGGCGCCCACATGCTCGACCTGTGCGTCGACTACGTCGGTCGTGACGGTGTCGCGGACATGAAGGAGCTGGCGGGTCGTTTCGCCACCGCCTCCACCCTCCCGATCGTGCTCGACTCCACCGAGGTGGACGTCATCGAGGCGGGTCTGGAGAAGCTGGGCGGCCGGGCCGTCATCAACTCCGTCAACTACGAGGACGGCGACGGGCCCGAGTCGCGGTTCGCCAAGGTCACGCGCCTGGCGAAGCAGCACGGCGCGGCGCTGATCGCGCTGACGATCGACGAGAAGGGCCAGGCCCGGACGGTCGAGGACAAGGTCGCGATCGCCGAGCGGATCATCGAGGACCTGACCGGCGACTGGGGCATCCTCGAGTCCGACATCCTCATCGACACCCTGACGTTCACCATCTGCACCGGCCAGGAGGAGTCCCGGGGCGACGGTGTCGCGACGATCGAGGCGATCCGCGAGCTCAAGCGCCGCCACCCCGACGTCCAGACCACCCTCGGCCTCTCCAACATCTCCTTCGGCCTGAACCCGGCCGCCCGCATCCTGCTCAACTCCGTCTTCCTCGACGAGTGCGTGAAGGCCGGTCTGGACTCGGCGATCGTGCACGCCTCGAAGATCCTGCCGATCGCCCGCTTCGACGACGAGCAGGTGACCACCGCCCTCGACCTGATCTACGACCGGCGCAGCGAGGGCTACGACCCGCTGCAGAAGCTGATGGCCCTCTTCGAGGGCGCCACGGCGAAGTCGCTGAAGGCCGGCAAGGCCGAGGAGCTGGCCGCCCTCCCGCTGGAGGAGCGGCTCAAGCGGCGGATCATCGACGGTGAGAAGAACGGCCTGGAGGCGGACCTCGACGAGGCCCTGACCACCACCCCGGCCCTCGACATCGTCAACAACACGCTCCTCGACGGCATGAAGGTCGTCGGCGAGCTGTTCGGCTCCGGCCAGATGCAGCTGCCGTTCGTGCTCCAGTCCGCCGAGGTCATGAAGACGGCGGTGGCCCACCTCGAACCGCACATGGAGAAGACCGACGCGGACGGCAAGGGCACCATCGTGCTCGCGACCGTGCGCGGCGACGTGCACGACATCGGCAAGAACCTCGTCGACATCATCCTGTCGAACAACGGCTACAACGTGGTCAACCTGGGCATCAAGCAGCCCGTCTCCGCGATCCTGGAGGCCGCCGAGGAGCACTCCGCCGACGTCATCGGCATGTCCGGTCTCCTGGTGAAGTCGACCGTGATCATGAAGGAGAACCTGGAGGAGCTCAACCAGCGCGAGCTGGCGGCCAAGTACCCGGTGATCCTCGGCGGCGCCGCCCTCACCCGCGCCTACGTCGAACAGGACCTCCACGAGATCTACCAGGGCGAGGTCCGCTACGCCCGCGACGCCTTCGAGGGCCTGCGCCTCATGGACGCCCTCGTCGCCGTGAAGCGGGGCGTCCCCGGAGCCGTACTCCCCGAGCTGAGGCAGCGACGGGTCGCCGCGAGCTCCGCCACCCTCCAGGTCGACGAGCCGGAGCCCGGCGGCCGTTCCGACGTGGCCGTCGACAACCCCGTGCCCACCCCGCCGTTCTGGGGCACCCGCGTCGTCAAGGGCATCCCGCTGAAGGACTACGCCTCCTGGCTCGACGAGGGCGCGCTCTTCAAGGGCCAGTGGGGCCTGAAGCAGAACCGGGCCGGCGACGGGCCGTCGTACGAGGAACTGGTGGAGACCGAGGGCCGGCCGCGGCTGCGCGGCTGGCTGGACCGGCTGCACACGGAGAACCTGCTCGAAGCGGCCGTCGTCCACGGCTACTTCCCGTGCGTGTCCAAGGGCGACGACCTGATCATCCTGGACGAGGCGGGCAACGAGCGCACCCGCTTCACCTTCCCGCGCCAGCGGCGCGGCCGCCGCCTCTGCCTGGCGGACTTCTTCCGGCCGGAGGAGTCCGGCGAGACCGACGTCGTCGGCCTCCAGGTCGTCACCGTCGGCTCCAGGATCGGCGAGGCCACCGCCGAGCTCTTCGCCTCCGACTCCTACCGCGACTACCTGGAACTCCACGGCCTGTCCGTGCAGCTGGCCGAGGCCCTGGCCGAGTACTGGCACGCGCGCGTGCGTGCCGAGCTGGGCTTCGGCGGCGAGGACCCCCAGGACATCCGGGACATGTTCGACCTCAAGTACCGCGGCGCGCGGTTCTCGCTCGGCTACGGCGCGTGCCCCGACCTGGAGGACCGGGCCAAGATCGCCGAACTGCTCCGGCCGGAGCGGATCGGCGTGCACCTCTCCGAGGAGTTCCAGCTGCACCCCGAGCAGTCCACGGACGCCATCGTCATCCATCACCCGGAGGCGAAGTACTTCAACGCTCGGTAATCGGGGCAGGAGTAAATCCATGCGTTCGATGTGAACCGGACGTACACTGGTCGGTCCAGTGCAGGCCGGTCGCCACCCCCGTACCGGGGAGGGTGACCGGCCTCTTCGTCCCTTCGTGGAGGTGTGCCGGATGACCAGTACGGTCCCCGCGTCCCTGTCCCGTGCCAACGGCAGCCCCGCGCTGCAGGCGGTCTTCCTCGACATGGACGGCACCCTCGTCGACACCGAGGGCTTCTGGTGGGACGCGGAGGTGGAGGTCTTCGCGGACCTCGGGCACCGGCTCGACGAGTCCTGGCGGGACGTCGTGGTCGGCGGCCCCATGACCCGCAGTGCCGGCTATCTGATCGAGGCCACCGGGGCCGACATCACCCTGGAAGAGCTCACCGTGCTGCTCAACGAGAAGTTCGAGCTGCGCATCGACCGCGGCGTGCCGCTGATGCCCGGCGCCGACCGGCTGCTCACCGAGCTGGCCCGGCACAACATCCCCACCGCCCTGGTCTCCGCCTCGCACCGGCGGATCATCGACCGGGTGCTCGCCTCGCTGGGCCGCGACCGCTTCGCGCTGACCGTCGCGGGCGACGAGGTGGCCCGTACCAAGCCGCACCCGGAGCCGTATCTGACCGCCGCCCGGGGCGTGGGCGCCGACCCCCTGCTGTGCGCCGTCGTCGAGGACACCGCGACCGGTGTCGCCGCCGCCGAGGCGGCCGGCTGCCGGGTCGTCGCCGTGCCCTCCGTCGCCCCCATCGCGCCCTCCGCGGGCCGCGTCGTCGTGCGCTCCCTGGAAGACGTCGACGTGCCCTTCCTGCGCACCCTGATCATCTAGGGCGTGTCCGCAGGGACCGCGCGGCGGACCAGGGCCTCACGGGCCCGCGCCCGGCGCCCCGCCGCGCGGGATCCGAACCGCCCCGCTTCGCGTCCGGAAACGAACAGGCCACTCGCCGAAAAGAACCCTGCGTGACCTTGCTCACGCAGAGTGCCGACCGGCGAGTGGCCTGTCTGCGTGCCGTGTCCGAAAACCGGCGGTTACACCCCGCCTTTGTGTCCCGATTCGCTCGCCCCCGTACGAATCATTCCCCTGCATGACTATCGAACGCACCGTATTCATGATCGGCCCCGGACGACGACCGCGATTGCTTCCGTCCAGTAACACCGACGCCGCCCACTACGCTTTCGCGAGTACTCCGCCGCACCCACCGCGTGCCCCGGCGCCCACCCAAGTCGCCGCGTACACAGGACCGATCGCACCCCCATCCCGGCCCGATCGCCACCGCCCCGACCGGGCGGCCGACGGAGTGCCCGAAAGCCGCTGTACCACTGCCGGCCGTCACCCCGTGCCGGATGAGGAGAACGTCCCTGATGAACCGCAAGACCCTGGTGCTGCCCACCGTGGCCGCCCTGCTCACCCCCCTGCTCGCCGGCTGCGGCGGAGGGGACGACAGCGGAGCGATCGTCGTCGGCACCACGGACCAGTTCGTCGCCACCGAGGACGCCCCCGCCCCGCTCGACCCGGCCTTCGCCTACGACACCGGCGCCTGGAACATCCTGCGCCAGACCGTGCAGACCCTGATGCACGCGCCCCGCGGCGGCGGCGCCCCGGTCCCCGAGGCCGCCCAGAGCTGCGGCTTCTCCGACAAGGAGAGCGAGAGCTTCCGCTGCAAGCTGCGCGAGGACCTCACCTTCGCCGACGGCACCCCGATCACCGCCGCGGACGTCAAGTTCTCCGTCGAGCGCGTGCTCGCCATCAAGTCCGACAACGGCACGTCCGCGCTGCTCTCCAACATCGACACCGTGGAGACCCAGGGCGCCCTCGAGGTGATCTTCCACCTCAAGACGCCCGACGCCACCTTCCCGTACAAGCTCTCCACCCCCGTCGCCGGCATCCTCAGCAAGGCCAAGTACGACGGCAAGGCACTGCGCGAGGGCTTCGACGTGGACGGCTCCGGCCCGTACACCCTGAAGACCGAGGTCTCCGGCGACACGGTGACCAAGTTCGTCTTCTCCAAGAACCCGAAGTACAAGGGCGACATCAGCCTGCGCAACGACAAGGTCGAACTGCGCTCCTTCGCCGACGCCGGCGCCATGGACAAGGCGCTGCGCGCCGACGACATCGACATGGCCGCCCGCGCCATGTCGCAGCCGCAGATCAAGGAACTCACCGAGCAGCCCCAGGACGGCATCAACCTCACCGAGGTCCCCGGCCTGGAGATCCGCTACCTCGGCTTCAACACCAAGGCCCCGGCCGTCAAGGAGAAGGCCGTCCGCCAGGCCATGGCCTCCGTCGTCGACCGCGGCAAGCTGATCGACCAGGTCTACGGCCCCACCGCCCAGCCGCTGTACTCGCTGATCCCCTCCAGCGTCACCGGCCACGCCACCTCGTTCATCGACACCTACGGCGAGCCCGACGCCACGAAGGCCGCCAAACTGCTGCGCGACGCCGGCGTCAGGACGCCCGTACCGGTCACCCTGAACTACACCACCGACCACTACGGCACCGAGACGGCCCGGGAGTTCGAGACGCTGCGCGCCCAGCTCAACGCCTCCAAGCTCTTCGACGCCAAGATCCAGGGCACCGAGTGGTCCAAGTTCCGCCCCGCCCAGAAGCGCGGCGACTACGCCGTCTACGGCCTCGGCTGGTTCCCCGACTACCCGGACCCGGACAACTACATCGCGCCGTTCCTGGACAGCGACAACTTCCTCAACACCCCCTACGTCAACCAGTCCGTCCGTGACCGGCTGATCCCGCAGTCGCGCCGCCAGGCCGACCGCACCGCCGCGACCCCGGTCTTCGAGCAGATCCAGAAGATCGTCGCCAAGGACGTCCCGGTGCTGCCGCTGTGGCAGGGCAAGCAGTACGTCGCCGCCCGCGACGACGTCACCGGCGTCGAGTGGGCGCTGAACACCTCCTCCGACCTGCTCCTGTGGGAGCTGGGCCGCGGCACCGCCTGACCCTTCGTTGTACCGGCCGCGCACTGCCCGCGCGGCCGGCCTGGCAAGAGAGCAAGAGGCAAGTTCTGTGAAGGCACACAACAAGTGGCTGACCGCCCCGCTCGCCGCGGGCCTCGCCGCGACCCTGCTCAGCGGCTGCGGCACCGAACAGGGCGGTGACTCCGGCGAGGCCGGGACCACCGTCCGGGTCGGCATGTCGGACGAGATCGTCGCGACCGACCCGGCCGCCGGCTACGACCCCGGTTCCTGGCTGCTGTTCAACAACGTCTTCCAGTCCCTGCTCGCCTTCCCCAAGGGCGGCTCCGAGCCCGAGCCCGACGCCGCCGACGAGTGCGCCTTCTCCGGCGGCAGCAAGGTCTACACCTGCACCCTGCGCGAGGGCCTGAAGTTCTCCAACGGCAACCCGCTCACCTCGGAGGATGTCAAGTTCTCCTTCGAGCGCGCCCTGAAGATCGCCGACCCCAACGGCCCGGCTCCGCTGCTCTCCTCGATCGCCTCCATCGAGGCCCCCGACGCCAAGACCGTCGTCTTCAAGCTGAAGGTCGCCGACGCCACCTTCCCCAGCAAGATCGCCTCGGGCGCCGGCTCCATCGTCGACCATCGCGAGTACCCGGCCGACGCGCTGCGCACCGACGGCAAGGCGGTCGGCTCCGGCCCGTACAAGCTCGACTCCTTCAGCGAGACCGAGGCCGTCTTCACCGCCAACACCGGCTACCAGGGCACCGCCAAGCGGAAGAACGGCGGCGTCACGCTCAAGCTCTACCGCGGCGACCGCGAGGCCCTGTCCAAGGCCCTCTCCGGCGGTGACGTCGACGTCGCCTACCGAGGCCTCTCCGCCGACGACATCGCCGCCCTGGAGAACGCCCAGACCGACGCCGACGGCATCCAGGTCGTCCAGGGCTCCAGCGCCGAGGTCCAGCACCTGGTCTTCAACGTCAAGGACCCGGTCGCCGGCAAGCTCGGCGTCCGCAAGGCCATCGCCCACCTCGTCGACCGCGAGGCGCTCGTCCAGAACGTCTACAAGTCGACCGCGACGCCGCTGTACTCCATCGTCCCGGCCGGCATCGCCGGACACGCCACCTCCTTCTTCGACACCTACGGCGAGCCCGACAAGGCCAAGGCGAAGCAGGCGCTGCGCAAGGACGGCATCACCGGCAAGGTCGAGCTCACCCTCTGGTCCACCCCGAACCGCTTCGGCCCCTCCACCGACCAGATGATGGAGGCCATAGCCGGCCAGCTCAACGCCAGCGGCCTGTTCGACGCCAAGGTGCAGTCGGTCGCCGACTACGAGCAGTACGAGAAGGACATCGACGCCGGCAAGTACGGCGTGTACGTCCGCGGCTGGGTCCCCGACTACCCGGACGCCGACAACTTCACCTCCCCGTTCTTCGGCGACGACAACGTCCTCGGCAACCGCTACAAGAACGCCCTGATCACCGGCGAGCTGCTGCCGGCCGTCGCCGCCTCGCCCGACCGGTCCCAGACCGGCTCCACCTACAACAAGGTCCAGGACCTCGTCGCCGACGAGCTCCCGCTGCTGCCGCTGTGGCAGGGCAAGCAGTACGCCGTCGCCCGCGAGGGCGTCACCGGCCTCGAATGGACCCTGGACGCCTCCACCGTCTTCCGCTTCTGGGAGATCAAGAAGGGCTGAGCAGGCGCCCCGATACGGGAAAGGGCCCGGCGCGCGACACGCGCGCCGGGCCCTTCGCCGTACCGGACAGGGCGGTCACTGCGCGCCGGGACGCACCAGACCGCTCTCGTACGCGTACACCGCCGCCTGCACCCGGTCCCGCAGGCCCAGCTTGGTCAGCACATGCCCGACATGGGTCTTCACCGTCGTCTCGCTGACGAACAGATCCGCCGCGATCTCCGCGTTCGACAGCCCCCGCGCCACCAGCTTCAGCACCTCGACCTCGCGGTCGGTCAGCGTGTTCAGGGTGTCCGGCACCTGCTCCTCGCCCGAGGGCAGATGCGCCGAGTACTTGTCGAGCAGCCGCCTGGTGATCGACGGGGCCAGCATCGCCTCGCCCGCCGCCACCACCCGGATCGCCTGCACCAGCTCGGTCGCCGGGGCGTCCTTCAGGAGGAAGCCGCTCGCCCCCGCCTTCAGCGCCTCCACCACGTACTCGTCGAGGTCGAAGGTGGTCAGCACCAGCACCTTCGCCGGGCCGTCGCGGCCCGGGCCGGTGATCTGCCGGGTCGCCTCCACCCCGTCCATCCGCGGCATCCGGATGTCCATCAGCACCACATCGGGCTGCAACGCCCGCACCTGGTCCAGGGCCTGGAGACCGTCCCCGGCCTCACCCACCACCGCGATGTCCTGCTCGGCCTCCAGGATCATCCGGAAACCGGTGCGCAGCAGCGGCTGGTCGTCGACCAGTAGGACGCGGATAGCCACGGACAACTCCTTCACGGGGCGGGCTGGACCTGATCCATTCTGCCCTGGGTCTACTCGGCCGACTCCGCCGGGCGCGCGGGCACCACCGGCAGCGGATACACCGGGGGAGTGCCGCCGAACTCCGGGCACACCGCCTGGTGGTCGCACCAGCCGCACAGCTTCGTCGGCCGGGGACGCCAGTCACCCGACTCCGTCGCCAGCCGGATCGCCTCCCACAGCGCGTGCAGCTTGCGCTCCACCCGCAGCAGATCGGCCTCCACCGGGTCGTACGTCAAAACGTCGCCGCTGCCCAGATACACCAGCTGCAGCCGGCGCGGCACCACGTTCTTCAGCCGCCAGACCACCAGCGCGTAGAACTTCATCTGGAACAGCGCGCCCTCGCTGTACTCGGGGCGGGGCGCCTTGCCCGTCTTGTAGTCGACGATCCGCACCTCACCCGTCGGCGCCACGTCCACCCGGTCGATCACCCCGCGCAGCCGCAGCCCCGAGGCCAGCTCCGTCTCCACGAACAGCTCACGCTCGGCCGGCTCCAGACGCGTCGGATCCTCCAGCGTGAACCACCGCTCGACCAGCGACTCCGCCTCCATGAGCCACTGCGCGAGCCGCTCGCCCTCCGCGTCCCCCTCGAACAGCTCGCCCAGCTCCGGCCGCGAGGCAAGCAGCCGGTCCCACTGCCCCGGCACCAGCGCCTTCGCGCGCGGCGCCGTCCGCTCCACCGCCGGCGCGTCGAACAGCCGCTCAAGGACCGCGTGCACCAGCGTCCCCCGGGTCGCCGCCGCACTCGGCTTCTCCGGCAGCCGGTCGATCACCCGGAACCGGTAGAGCAGGGGGCACTGCATGAAGTCGCTCGCCCGCGACGGCGACAACGACATCGGGGCCCGTGCCTCCACCGCCGCCACGGGCGGCTGCTCGCTCGTACTCATGACACAGACCCTACGGCCCGCCACCGACAGCGAGCACCGCTCCACCCTGATCCCGTCCACAGGCGCGCGCGGAATACCATCGACGCGGGACCCGTCGCGCTGCATGATCGAACCGTGACCGAGTGCGCGGGCCCGACGGCCCGGCGACGAAAGGAACCCGTGAACCAGGACGAGTCCAAGCCGCAGCGGACCGAGGAGCCGGGCGGCGGCATCCTGATGGGCCGCCCCTTCGGCGTGCCCGTCTACGTCGCGCCCAGCTGGTTCCTGGTCGCCGCCCTCATCACCTGGGTCTTCGGCGACCAGATCGAACGCGTCCTGCCCGAACTCGGCGCGGCCCGCTACCTGGTCTCCCTGTTCTTCGCCATCGCCTTCTACGCCTCCGTGCTCGTCCACGAACTGGCGCACACCCTCGCCGCGCTCCGCTTCAAGCTCCCCGTGCGCCGCATCCAGCTCCAGTTCTTCGGCGGCGTCTCCGAGATCGACAAGGAGACCGAGACCCCCGGCCGCGAGTTCGTCCTCGCCTTCGTCGGCCCCCTGCTCTCCCTCGTCCTCGCCGGCGTCTTCTACGCCAGCCTGTACGCCGTCGAGCCCGGCACCGTCCCCGCCGTACTGCTCGGCGGACTGATGATCTCCAACCTGATCGTCGCGATCTTCAACCTGCTGCCCGGCCTCCCCCTCGACGGCGGCCGGATGTTCCGCGCCGTCGTCTGGAAGCTCACCGGCAACGCCATGACCGGCACCGTCGCCGCCGCCTGGGTCGGCCGCGCGCTCGCCGTCACCGTCCTCATCGGACTGCCCCTGCTCACCCGCACCGGCCTCCTCGGCAACTCCACCGACGACATCAGCGGCTTCACCACCGTCACCGACGCCCTGCTCGCCGCGATCCTCGCCGCCATCATCTGGACCGGCGCCGGAAACAGCCTGCGCATGGCCCGGCTCCGCGAACACCTCCCCGAACTGCGCGCCCGCACCCTCACCCGCCGCGCCATCCCCGTCGAGACCGCCACCCCGCTCTCCGAGGCACTGCGCCGCGCCAACGAGGCCGGCGCCCGCGCCCTCGTCGTCGTCGACGGCCAGGGCGCCCCCACCGGCATCGTCCGCGAGACCGCCATCGCCTCCGTCCCCCAGCACCGCCGCCCCTGGGTCGCCGTCAGCGCCCTCGCCCAGGACCTCGCCGACGGCATGCGCGTCCCCGCCGACCTCGCCGGCCAGCCCCTCCTCGACCACCTCCGCGCCAGCCCCGCCACCGAATACCTGGTCGTCGAGGACGGCGGCGAGATCTACGGAGTGCTCTCGACCGCCGACGTGGAGCGGGCCTTCGTCAAGGCCATGGCACGCCCTTCTTCGTAGGCTCGGTTCGCCTCCGGGGCGCTGCAGCCGCTGTCGACGGTCGACCGTGCTCGACTGCTCGTTCCTCGCAGCCTCCGCGCGCTCTTCCTTTCGACAGCGTCGCGCCCCTTCGGCTCACTCGCCCTCGGGGCGAGACGGCAAAGGGCCTGCCACGCCCTTGATAGGGTGCTCACATGTCCGAACCGACCGGTGCCGCCCGCCGTCGCGGGCCCTTCAAGGTCGGGGACCAGGTCCAGCTCACCGACCCCAAGGGACGCCACTACACGTTCACGCTCGAGGCCGGGAAGAACTTCCACACCCACAAGGGTTCCTTCCCGCACGACGAGCTGATCGGTGCTCCCGAGGGCAGTGTTGTCCGTACCACGGGAAACGTCGCCTACCTGGCGCTGCGCCCCCTGCTCCCCGACTACGTCCTGTCCATGCCCCGCGGCGCCGCCGTGGTCTACCCCAAGGACGCGGGGCAGATCCTGGCCTTCGCCGACATCTTCGCCGGCGCCCGCGTCGTCGAGGCGGGCGTGGGCTCCGGCTCGCTCAGCGCCTTCCTGCTGCGCGCCATCGGGGACAGCGGCATGCTGCACTCCTACGAGCGCCGCGAGGACTTCGCCGAGATCGCCAAGGGCAACGTCGAGCGCTACTTCGGCGGCCCGCACCCCGCGTGGCAGCTGACCGTCGGCGACCTCCAGGACAACCTGTCCGACACCGAGGTCGACCGCGTCATCCTCGACATGCTCGCCCCCTGGGAGTGCCTGGAGGCCGTCTCCAAGGCCCTCGTCCCCGGCGGCATCCTGTGCTGCTACGTGGCCACCACCACGCAGCTCGCCCGCACCGTGGAGTCCATCCGCGAGTTCGGCTGCTACGCCGAGCCGCAGCCCTGGGAGTCCATGATCCGCAACTGGCACGTCGAGGGTCTGGCCGTGCGCCCCGACCACCGCATGATCGGCCACACCGGATTCCTGGTCACCGCCCGCCGGCTCGCCGACGGCGTGGAGCCCCCGATGCGCCGCCGCCGCCCCGCCAAGGGCGCCTACGGCGAGGACTACGAGGGCCCCAACAAGGGCTGACGCCCAGGGGCTGACGCCCCGACAACGCGCGCGTGCCGCCGTCGAGTTCCCGCCCCAGAGCGCCGGAACCGACGGCGGCACCTTCATGCGCGGCACCCGACCGCGCACGCGACCGCGGACACCCCCCGGCCCGCGGCGGCCCGTCCGCACCCCGCCTGTTCCGCCCTCCTGTGACGTGTGGCACGATGCCCGTCACCGTACGAACTCCTTCCGCACCACCTCACAGGAGACGCCCCGCGTGCAGACCTCCGCCGTCCCGGACCTCGCGCACACCCACGCCCGGCCGGTGCACTGGCTGGCCACCGCCGCCGCCATGGCCGGAGTCGTCGCCCTCGCCGGACTGCTGCAGCCCGACCCGGCCGGCGCGACCGCCGCGCCCCCCGCACCGCTGCCCGCCCCCGACGCCGCGACGGCCCACTACCCCCTCGAATGCGGGGGAGCCCCCAGCACCGTCGCCCAGCAGGCCAGCGGCGACCTCGACGGCGACGGAAACCCCGAGACCGTCGCAGTCGTACACTGCGAAGCCGGCTCCGGTACGCCGCCGAGCGGCATCTACGTCCTCACCCGCGGCAAGGGCGCCGACGCCCCCGCCGCCCGCGTGGTGGCGACCCTCGTCGAGCCCTCGCAACTGAAGAACGTCGGCGACTTCGCCGTACGCGACGGAGCCGTCCACGCGACCCTGCTCGGCTACTCCTCCCCGGACGTCCCGAGCTGCTGCCCCGACGAGCGCGAGCAGGTGAAGTGGCGCTGGCGCGGCGGCGCCTTCGTACGCAGCACCCAGGACACCGCCCAGGACGCGGCCCGCGCCGTCTGACCGGCCAGGCCGCCCGCCCCCGGGGAGCGGTCCGTCACCAGACGGTCACTCCGCGTCGGGACCGTACACCTCGACGCCGTCGGCGGCCCGCCGCACATGAATGCAGTCGCCCGGACACTCCTTCGCGGAGTCCACCACGTCCTGCAGCAACGGCAGCGGAACCGGCGTCGTCGCACCCGGCTCCTGAAGCAGTTCGTCGTCCGCGCTCTTCACATAAGCGAGCCCGTCGATGTCGAGTTCGAAGACCTCCGGGGCGTACTGCGCGCAGATTCCGTCCCCCGTGCACAGGTCCTGATCGATCCAGACCTCCAGCGCCTCCTGGGCGCCCGTGGCGAGGGCCTCCTGCTGCACGGTCATGTCGCCTGCCGTTTCTGCGTCGATTCTCTAAGTCCGGTCACGCCTGACGGGTGTTGACCACCCACGACGATACAACCGGGCGCTTTTGCAATGACCGCCGGTGGGTATTCCCCTGGCGTGAGGGGAAGCGCAAGGGTGAAGATCGGACACACCTCGGAGTCTTTTTGATCTAGGGGTTTCAATCATCACCCACCCAGGTAGGGTCAGGAAGCGTCCAGCTCCCCTTGGAGGAGGTGAGGACCGTGGCAGCCCACGACGACGACATCAACCGCGGCATCCGGCCCGGGCGGGGGTCTGACGACCCCGCCGGTCAGGTTGCCTATCTCGAGCAGGAAATCGCCGTCCTGCGCCGCAAGCTCGCCGACTCTCCGCGTCACACGAGGATTCTCGAGGAGCGGATCGTCGAGCTGCAGACGAACCTGGCCGGCGTGTCCGCTCAGAACGAGCGGCTCGCCAACACCCTCCGTGAGGCCCGCGACCAGATCGTGGCCCTCAAGGAGGAGGTCGACCGGCTCGCACAGCCGCCGGCCGGCTTCGGTGTCTTCCTGCAGGCCAACGAGGACGACACCTGCGACATCTTCACCGGGGGCCGCAAGCTCCGGGTGAACGTCAGCCCCGGCGTCGAGCTCGACGAGCTCAGGCGGGGCCAGGAAGTCATGCTCAACGAGGCGCTCAACGTGGTCCAGGCCATGGAATTCGAGCGCGCCGGGGACATCGTCACCCTCAAGGAGATCCTCGAGGACGGCGAGCGCGCCCTGGTCATCGGACACACCGACGAGGAGCGGGTGGTCCGGCTCGCCGAACCGCTCCTCGACATCACCATCCGCCCCGGCGACGCCCTGCTCCTGGAGCCCCGCTCGGGATACGTCTACGAAGTCGTCCCCAAGAGCGAGGTCGAGGAACTCGTCCTCGAAGAGGTCCCGGACGTCGACTACGACAAGATCGGCGGTCTGGGCAACCAGATCGAGCTGATCCGCGACGCCGTCGAGCTCCCCTACCTCTACCCGGACCTCTTCAAGGAGCACGAACTGCGGCCCCCGAAGGGCATCCTGCTCTACGGCCCGCCCGGCTGCGGCAAGACGCTGATCGCGAAGGCCGTCGCCAACTCCCTTGCCAAGAAGGTCGCCGAGGTGACCGGACAGCCCGCCGGGAAGTCCTACTTCCTCAACATCAAGGGCCCCGAACTCCTCAACAAGTACGTCGGCGAGACCGAGCGGCACATCCGCCTCGTCTTCCAGCGTGCCCGCGAGAAGGCGAGCGAGGGCACCCCCGTCATCGTCTTCTTCGACGAGATGGAATCCCTCTTCCGCACCCGCGGATCCGGAGTCAGCTCGGACGTGGAGAACACCATCGTCCCGCAGCTGCTCGCCGAGATCGACGGCGTGGAAGGCCTGGAGAACGTCATCGTCATCGGCGCCTCCAACCGCGAGGACATGATCGACCCCGCCATCCTGCGGCCCGGCCGGCTCGACGTGAAGATCAAGATCGAGCGCCCGGACGCGGAAGCGGCCAAGGACATCTTCGCCAAGTACCTCACCTCCACCCTCCCGCTGCACTCCGACGACCTCGCCGAGCACAGCGGATCCAAGGAGGCCGCCGCCCACGCGATGATCCAGTCCGTGGTCGAGCAGATGTACGCGGAATCCGAGGAGAACCGCTTCCTCGAGGTCACGTACGCCAACGGCGACAAGGAAGTCCTCTACTTCAAGGACTTCAACTCCGGCGCGATGATCCAGAACATCGTCGACCGGGCCAAGAAGATGGCCATCAAGGCATTCCTCGACCACGACCAGAAGGGCATCCGCGTCTCCCACCTCCTCCAGGCCTGCGTGGACGAGTTCAAGGAGAACGAGGACCTGCCCAACACCACCAACCCGGACGACTGGGCCCGCATCTCCGGAAAGAAGGGCGAGCGGATCGTCTTCATCCGCACCCTCGTCACCGGAAAGCAGGGCGCGGACACCGGCCGCTCCATCGACACGGTGGCCAACACCGGTCAGTACCTGTAGGGACGCGCACCGGCTGCGGATGTCCGGAATTCCGGCATCCGCAGCCGTCGTTTTCCACTCACCGAATCGCATTCGATCTCCCCGACGACGCGCGGCCGCTCTAGGCTCGTGGGTACCGCCGAATCACGCACCGTGCGGGGAGCGGCGCCGGGCAAGGAGGGCCGCATGACCGTACGGCGAGTAATGGGCATCGAGACGGAGTACGGGATCTCCGTCCCCGGGCACCCCAACGCCAATGCCATGCTCACCTCGTCCCAGATCGTCAACGCCTACGCGGCGGCGATGCACCGGGCGCGCCGCGCCCGCTGGGACTTCGAGGAGGAGAATCCGCTGCGGGACGCCCGCGGCTTCGACCTCGCCCGCGAGGCCGCCGACTCCAGCCAGCTCACCGACGAGGACATCGGCCTCGCCAACGTCATCCTCACCAACGGCGCCCGGCTCTACGTGGACCACGCCCACCCCGAGTACAGCGCCCCCGAGGTCACCAACCCCCGCGACGCCGTCCTGTGGGACAAGGCCGGCGAGCGGATCATGGCCGAGGCCGCCGAGCGGGCCGCCCAGCTCCCCGGCGCCCAGCCGATCCACCTCTACAAGAACAACACCGACAACAAGGGCGCGTCCTACGGCACGCACGAGAACTACCTGATGAAGCGGGAGACCCCCTTCTCGGACATCGTGCGCCACCTCACGCCCTTCTTCGTCTCCCGGCAGGTCGTCACCGGCGCCGGCCGCGTCGGCATCGGCCAGGACGGCCGCGACGACGGCTTCCAGATCAGCCAGCGAGCCGACTACTTCGAGGTCGAGGTCGGCCTGGAGACCACCCTCAAGCGCCCCATCATCAACACCCGCGACGAACCGCACGCGGACGCCGAGAAGTACCGGCGGCTGCACGTGATCATCGGGGACGCCAACCTCTCCGAGATCTCCACGTACCTCAAGCTGGGGACCACCGCGCTGGTGCTCTCCATGATCGAGGACTCCTTCATCACCGTCGACCTCGCCGTCGACCAGCCCGTGCGCACCCTGCACCAGGTCTCCCACGACCCGACCCTGGAATACCTGGTCACGCTGCGCAGCGGCCGGACACTCACCGCCGTCCAGCTCCAGATGGAGTACTTCGAGCTGGCCAGGAAGTACGTGGACGAGCGCTACGGCTCGGACGCCGACGAGCAGACCAAGGACGTGCTCACGCGCTGGGAGGACACCCTCAACCGGCTCGAGAACGATCCGATGAGCCTGGCCGGCGAGCTGGACTGGATCGCCAAGCGGGAGCTCATGGAGGGCTACCGCCGGCGCGACGGCCTGGACTGGGACGCGGCCCGGCTGCACCTGGTGGACCTCCAGTACGCGGACGTGCGCCCCGAGAAGGGCCTGTACAACCGTCTGGTGGCCCGTGGACGCATGAAGCGCCTGCTGGACGAGACCGAGGTGGTACGGGCCGAGACGAGCCCTCCGGAGGACACCAGGGCCTACTTCCGCGGCCGCTGCCTGGAGCAGTACGCGGACGACGTGGCCGCGGCCTCCTGGGACTCGGTCATCTTCGACCTCCCCGGCCGTGACTCCCTCCAGCGAGTCCCGACCCTGGAACCCCTCCGGGGTACCCGGAACCACGTCAAGGAACTCCTGGACCGGTGCCGCACGGCCGAGGAACTGGTCCGCGTGCTTTCCGGCACCGAGCGCGGCTGAAATGCCCGGGCGCTGGGAATCATGAGACCAGTGCCCGGTCGTTGTGAAAACTGCGGGGCCGATGTCAGTCCCGGCTTGTAGGGTCGGATCTTGTACAGACCCACACGAGCGGGCAGATTCGAGCGGGGTGAGGTTTATGGCGACCAAGGACACCGGCGGCGGACAGCAGAAGGCGACGCGTTCCACCGAGGAGGTCGAGGAGACCACGGCGGAGGCGAGCTCCGACCTCAAGGAACGCCAGGAGAAGCTTTCGGACGACGTGGATTCCGTTCTGGACGAAATCGACGACGTCTTGGAGGAGAACGCTGAGGATTTCGTTCGAAGCTTCGTGCAAAAGGGTGGCGAGTGAGGGGCTGTGGGCTCCTTTCTCCTTTGAATTGAAGGCCGGCGGGGTGGGGTGTGGTCGAGGCCGATCAAGAAGCGAAGCGCTGCTCGCGGTGCGGAGAGCGGAAGCCGCGAGCAGCGTTCGCCAGCAACAAAGCCATGTCCGATGGACTGCAGGCCTATTGCAGAGAATGTTCGGCCGAGTACTACCGGCAGCGGCAGGAAGCCAAGGGCCGTGTGGTGCGGATCAAGGTGCCCGTCCCGCCCGGACACAAGCACTGCCGGGGGTGCGGCAAGACGAAGCCCCACAGCGAGTGGCACCTCAAGAACAGTGCGTCGGACGGTCTCGCGAGCCGCTGCAAGGAGTGCAAGGCGGCTGTGGGACCGGCTGGCCACCTGCGCAGGAAGTACGGCATCACCGAGGCCGAGCGCGATCAGATGATCCGAGATCAGGGCGGCGTCTGCATCATCTGCCTCCAAACCCCTGCCGTGCATGTGGATCACTGCCACAAGACGGGTAAGGTCCGAGGCGTACTTTGTCTCAACTGCAACATTGGCCTAGGCCTGTTGAAGGAAAGCCCCGACCGCATCCGTCGGGCCATCGCATACTTGGAGGGATCGCGTGGAAGCCAATCCTCGTAGCATCGGGCGGCTGCCGGCGGCCTTCCTGACGCCGGGCTCGTCCTCCTTCATGGACTTCCTGGCCGACCACTCGCCGGAGATGCTCCCGGGGAACCGGAAGCTCCCGGAGGGGATCGTCGAGGCGCCGCACGGTACGACCATCGTCGCCGCCACGTTCCCCGGGGGCGTGGTGCTCGCCGGTGACCGGCGAGCGACCATGGGGAACATGATCGCGCAGCGGGACATCGAGAAGGTGTTCCCGGCCGACGAGTACTCCGCGGTCGGCATCGCCGGCACCGCCGGCCTGGCCGTGGAGATGGTGAAGCTGTTCCAGCTGGAGCTGGAGCACTTCGAGAAGGTGGAGGGCGCGACGCTCTCCCTGGAGGGCAAGGCGAACCGCCTGTCCACGATGATCCGCGGCAACCTCGGCATGGCCATGCAGGGCCTGGCCGTCGTCCCGCTGTTCGCCGGCTGGGACGAGGGCAGGGAGAAGGGCCGGATCTTCTCCTACGACGTCACCGGCGGCCGCTCCGAGGAGCACGGCTACGCCGCCACCGGCTCGGGCTCGATCTTCGCGCGCGGGTCGATGAAGAAGCTCTACCGGGACGACCTGACCGAGCAGCAGGCCACCACCCTCGTCGTCCAGGCGCTGTACGACGCCGCGGACGACGACTCGGCGACCGGCGGCCCGGACCTGGCCCGCAGGATCTTCCCGATCGTCACCGTCATCACCGAAGAGGGCTTCCGCAGGCTCACCGAGGCGGAGTCCTCGGACCTGGCCCGGTCGATCACCGAGCGGCGTCTGGAGCAGCCCGACGGGCCGCGTGCCGCCCTGCTCTGACCACTCGTCGACCGATGAAGCCCTCCAGCGCCCTTCAGACCGGAAGAAAGGGACGGTAGCCGGTGTCCACGCCGTTCTATGTCTCACCCCAGCAGGCCATGGCCGACCGGGCGGAATACGCCCGCAAGGGCATCGCCCGAGGCCGCAGCCTCGTCGTCCTCCAGTACGCCGACGGCATCGTCTTCGTCGGCGAGAACCCGTCCCGCGCACTCCACAAGTTCAGCGAGATCTACGACCGGATCGGCTTCGCCGCCGCCGGCAAGTACAACGAGTACGAGAACCTGCGAATCGGCGGCGTGCGCTACGCCGATCTGCGCGGCTACACCTACGACCGCGACGACGTCACGGCCCGTGGCCTGGCCAACGTCTACGCCCAGACGCTCGGCACCATCTTCTCCAGCGCGGGGGAGAAGCCCTACGAGGTGGAGCTGGTCGTCGCCGAGGTCGGCGCGGAGCCGGAGGGCGATCAGATCTACCGGCTGCCGCACGACGGTTCGATCGTCGACGAGCACGGCTCGGTCGCGGTCGGCGGCAACGCGGAGCAGATCAGTTCCTTCCTGGACCAGCGGCACCGGGACGGGATGTCGCTCGCGGAGGCCCTGAAGCTGGCCGTGCAGGCGCTGTCCCGGGACACCAACGGCAGTGAGCGGGAGATCCCCGCGGAGCGCCTGGAGGTGGCGGTCCTGGACCGGACCCGCCCGCAGCAGCGCAAGTTCAAGCGGATCATCGGCCGGCAGCTGAAGCGCCTCCTGGAGGCGGACGACGCGGCGGTGGCGAAGACGGACGACCCCTCCGACGAGGCCGAGGAGGCCACGGAGGAGTAGGCCGTACTTCGCGAGGGCGAGGGCCCCGGAGCCGTACGCACGTGTACGACTCCGGGGCCCTCGTGCGTGCGTGCGGCGGCGGGGCCTCAGACGGCCGGTGCCGGGCCCGTGGAGCCGCGGACGGTCAGGGTGACGGGCAGGTCGCCGCGCTCGGGCTCGCGGCCGTCCAGGACGGCGAGGAGGGCGGCCATGCCGCGCTCGCCGATGTGCTCGGCGGGCAGGGCGACGGTGGTCAGTTCCGGTTCGACGGCGGTGGCGAGCGCCAGGTCGTCGAAGCCGGTGACGGAGAGGTCCTCGGGCACCCGCAGGCCGAGTCGCCGGGCGGCCTTGCAGGCTCCGGCGGCGAGGATGTCGTCGTCGCAGACGATCGCGGTGGGGCGGGGCCCCGGTCCGGCGAGGGCGCGTTCGACGGCCTCGCGGGCCCCCTGGACGTCCAGGGGCGCCCGTACCGGTGTCACCGAGGTGTCGGCGAGGGCGTCGGCGAGGGCGTCCCCGCGTACGTCGAAGGTCCAGGAGGGCACGGCCGAGGCCAGGTGCAGGAAGCGGCGGTGGCCGAGGGCGAGCAGGTGTCGGGCGATCTGGCGCATGCCGTCGGCGATGTCGAGGTTGACGTGGGCCGCGGCGCCGCCGCCGGCGGGGTCGCTGTCCAGCATGACGAGGGGCAGGTCGGTGCCGCCGAAGGCCTTGAGGGCGTCGGTGGCCATGGAGGAGGCGATGACCCCGTCGAGGGCGGCGCGGGCGGAGGCGAAGGGGTCGCGGGCCGGGCCGACGCCGTCGGGGGAGGGGTAGAGCACCACGCCGAAGCCGTGCCGGGCGGCGACCGTGGCGGCGCCGGTGTAGACGCGGGCGAAGAACTCGTTGGTGAGCGCGGGGACGACGAGGAGCGCGGTCCGGGTGCGGCCGAGGCGCAGGTTGCGGGCGGCGAGGTTGGGGCGGTAGCCGAGTGCGGTGGCGGCCTCGCGGACGGCGGCGGCGGTGGGCTCGGAGACCCGGCCGCGCCATTTGTCGCCGAGCACCAGGGAGACGGTGGCCTGCGAGACCCCGGCCGCCCGGGCGACGTCCCGGCTGGTGGGCCGAGTGGCGGCGGGCTGTTCCGGCGTGTGCACTGGAGCCTCCGGGTCGGGGACGGTCCCGCACGCGGGGTGGACCGGCGTGCTCCCGACATGGTACGTATGACGGAACGCGTTATACGTAAAACCTCGGGCGGACGCCCCGGGAGGGGAGACCAACATGGCCGGCGCTGCCCCGGCGAACGGCGGCTACCTCGACATCCTGCGGGCGCCCCACGCCGCACGGCTGCTCGTCGGCACCCTCGTCGGCCGCCTCCCCAACGGCACCGGCCCGGTCGCCATCACCGTCTTCACCCGCGCCGAGGGCGGCAGCTACAGCCTGGCCGGCGGCCTGATCGCCGCCTACGGCCTCGCCACCGCCGTCGGGCAGCCGCTCCTCGGCCGGGCCGTCGACCTCAAGGGGCAGCCCCGCGTCCAGCTGCCCGCCGCCGTGATCTCCGCGCTCGGCATGGTCGCCCTCGCCGTCACCGGCATCGGCGACCTGCTCCTCGCGTACACCGCCGTCCTGGTCGCCGGTCTGTTCACCCCGCCCCTCGAAGGCGGGTTGCGCGCCCTGTGGCCGAGCGTCCTGGGCCGCGAGGACCGGGTGCACCGCGCGTACGCGCTGGACGCCGTCGCGCAGGAGGTCATGTTCACCGTCGGGCCGCTGCTGCTCACCGTGCTCGTCTCGCTGTGGTCGCCCGCCGCGGCGCTGTTCGTCATCAACCTGCTCGGCGTCCTCGGCGCCCTGTCCGTGGTGCTCTCCAAGCCCTCTCGGGCCTGGCGCTCCGCGCCCCGCGAGGCACACTGGCTCGGCGCCCTGCGCTCGCCGGGACTCCTCGCGCTGCTCGCCTCGTTCTTCTTCGTCGGCCTCGCCCTCGGCTCCATCACCGTCGCCGCCGTCGCCTACGCCGACGAGCGCGGCAACGAGGCCGTGTACGGCTGGCTGATGGCCGCCCTGGGCCTCGGCGCCCTGGTCGGCGGCGTCGCCTACGGCGCGCGGCAGTGGGCCGGCGCGCCCGAGCGGCGGCTGCGGGTCCTGGTGCTGCTGCTCGCGCTCGGCTACCTGCCGTTGCTCCTCGTGCCCGGGCCGGCCGCGATGACCGCGCTCGCCGCCCTCGCCGGTGTCTTCCTGGCGCCCGCCATCGCCTGTGCGTTCATCGTGGTCGACCGGCACGCCCCGGCCGGCACCGTCACCGAGGCCTTCTCCTGGCTCGTCACCACCTTCGGCGTCGGCGCGGCCCTCGGCTCCGCCGTCTCCGGGCCCGCCGTCGAACTCTTCGGGACCCCGGCCGGATTCGCGGTGGCCGGCCTCGGCGGCTTCATCGCCTTCCTCGTCCTCCTGGGCACCGGCCGGGTGCTCGGCCCGGACTCCGTGCCGCGCCCGCGACACGCCGTCAGCGGGGGCGCCCAGGGCCCCGGCCCCGGCGCCGCCGGGGCCGAAAACAGCCCGCACTCATCGGAAAATGATCGGAACGGGGCGGTCGAACCCGGTTTCAGCTCAGGGCTTCAGGCGTAATGTTCAGACATGGACCGCCGCATTTTCGGGCTGGAGAACGAGTACGGCGTCACGTGCACGTTCAGGGGACAGCGCCGACTGTCTCCTGACGAAGTGGCGCGCTACCTCTTCCGCCGTGTCGTGTCATGGGGCCGCAGCAGCAATGTCTTCCTGCGGAACGGCGCCCGCCTGTACCTTGACGTGGGTTCGCATCCGGAATACGCAACTCCCGAATGCGACAACGTGGTCGAACTGGTCACCCACGACAAGGCCGGCGAGCGCATTCTCGAAGGACTCCTCGTCGACGCGGAACGCCGCCTGCACGAGGAGGGAATCGCGGGCGACGTCTATCTCTTCAAGAACAACACCGACTCCGCCGGAAACTCCTACGGCTGCCACGAGAACTATCTGGTGGCCCGCCACGGGGAGTTCTCCCGGCTCGCGGACATCCTCATTCCGTTCCTCGTCACCCGCCAGCTCATCTGCGGTGCGGGAAAGGTGCTGCAGACCCCGCGCGGCGCCGTCTACTGCGTCTCCCAGCGCGCCGAGCACATCTGGGAGGGCGTCAGCTCCGCCACCACCCGCTCGCGCCCCATCATCAACACCCGCGACGAGCCGCACGCGGACGCCGAGCGCTACCGCCGCCTCCACGTCATCGTCGGCGACTCCAACATGTCCGAGACGACCATGCTGCTCAAGGTCGGCGCCACCGACCTCGTACTGCGCATGATCGAGGCGGGCACCGTGATGCGCGACCTCACCTTGGAGAACCCGATCCGGGCCATCCGCGAGGTCAGCCACGACATCACCGGCCAGCGCAAGGTCCGCCTCGCCAGCGGCCGCGAGGCCTCCGCCCTGGAGGTCCAGCGGGAGTACTACGAGAAGGCCGCCGACTTCGTCGACCGCCGCGGCATCCGCAGCGGCACCGTCGCCCAGGTCCTGGAGCTGTGGGGCCGTACCCTCGACGCCATCGAGCAGGAGCAGCTCGAGCGCATCGAGACCGAGATCGACTGGGTCATGAAGTACCGGCTCATCGAGCGCTACCGGGCCAAGCACAACATGACCATGTCGCACCCGCGGGTCGCGCAGATAGACCTCGCGTACCACGACATCCACCGCCGCCGCGGCCTGTACTACCTGCTCCAGAAGAACGGCCAGGCGGCCCGGGTGTGCAACGACGTGAAGATCTTCGAGGGCAAGTCGGTGCCCCCGCAGACCACCCGCGCCCGGCTCCGCGGCGACTTCATCCGCCGCGCCCAGGAGCAGCGCCGGGACTTCACGGTCGACTGGGTCCACCTCAAGCTCAACGACCAGGCGCAGCGCACCGTGTTGTGCAAGGACCCGTTCCGCTCGGTCGACGACCGGGTGGAAAAGCTGATCGCCGGAATGTAGGACCCACGGCGGTCCGCGTACTCGGCCCCGCACGCCAGGCGTGCGGGGCCGAGTGCATCACAGAGTGGTCCCCTAGAGTGTCGGGACAACTACTGTGCCGTCTGAGATCTGAGGAACTAGTGCGCCGACTTGCCGGCCTGCTCGTCGTCCCGCTTCTGCTGCTCACCACAGCGGCCTGCGGCAGCGACGACAAGGGCTCCGATTCCGGTTCGATGAAGAACGGGCTTCCCGCCATTACCGCGGGGGAGAAGTTCGGCGAGAAGCCGACCCTCTCGAAGGGCGTGGGCGACCCGCCCGAGTCCCTCAAGGTCAACGTGATCAGCGAGGGCGACGGCGCGGTCACCAAGAAGGGCGACGCGCTCTCGGTCAACTACCTGGGTCAGGAGTGGGACGAGTCCACCCCCTTCGACAACAGCTTCGACCGGAAGCAGCCGTTCTCGCTGACCCTCGGCGAGGGTCAGGTCATCCAGGGCTGGGAGAAGGGCCTGGAGGGCCAGAAGGTCGGCAGCCGCGTCGAGATCGGCATCCCGCCGGAGCTCGGTTACGGGGCGCAGGGCCAGGGCGACATCAAGGCGAACGCGACGCTGGTCTTCGTGGTCGACATCCTCAAGGCGGTCACGATCCCGAAGTCCGCGAGCGGCACCGTGGTGGCCCAGGACAACAAGGACCTGCCGAAGGTCGGTGTCAACACCGACGGCAAGCAGCCCTCGCTGACCGTGCCCAAGGTCGATCCGCCGACCAAGCTGGTCTCCAACTACGTCCTGGAGTCCACGGGCGAGGTCGTCAAGGACACCGACACGGTCGTCGTGAACTACGTCGCCGCCCTGTGGAAGGACGGCAAGGTCTTCGACTCGACCTACACCATGGGCAAGCCGGCCAACTTCCCGCTCGGCCAGCTCACCCTGAAGGGGCTGAAGGACGGCATCGCCGGCAAGAAGGTCGGCAGCCGCATCCTGATCGTGGCCCCGCCGTCGGAGGCCTTCGGGGACCAGGAGAAGCAGGGCATCCCGAAGAACTCCACGCTGGTCTTCGCCGTCGACATCCTGGCGAAGGTCTGACCCCGGAGAGAATGAAAGACTGTCCCGGTCGCGCGGGCCGTCGTCCGCGCGGTTCATCGGTATGAGGAGCACACTGCAGTGAGCATCGAGAAGCCCGAGGTCGACTTCCCGGGCGGCGAGCCGCCGGCCGACCTGGAGATCAAGGACATCTGGGAGGGCGACGGCGCCGTCGCCAAGGCCGGGGACAACATCCTGGTCCACTATGTGGGTGTCCTCTTCGAGTCCGGCGAGGAGTTCGACGCCTCCTGGAACCGCGGCACGCCGCTGCCGTTCCAGCTCGGTGTCGGCCAGGTCATCCCGGGCTGGGACCAGGGTGTGCAGGGCATGAAGGTCGGCGGTCGCCGTCAGCTGGTCATCCCGCCGCACCTGGCGTACGGCGAGCGCGGCGCCGGTGGCAAGATCGGCCCCGGTGAGACGCTGATCTTCGTCTGCGACCTCGTGGACGTCCGCTAGCACCCTGCTCGACCGCTTGTACGACCCTGAGGGCCCCCGCCTCCCGGCGGGGGTCCTCGGCGTTCCGGCCCGGCTTTTGTCCGGACACCGCGGAGCGGTACGGTCGGACGTCCGAGAAGTCAATCCGGCAGAAGAGGGTGCGGGGCGTCGATGGCGATTGCCAAGGCCGAGCGGCTGATGAATCTTGCGCTGTGCCTGCTCGGAACGCGCCGTCCGCTGAGCAAGCGGGAGCTGCGGTCCTCCATCGAGGCCTATGTCGAGGCCTTCGGACCGGGGTACGGCGCGGCTTTCGGCGCGGGCCAGGGCTCGGGCGGCGGCGAGGACGCCTTCAACCGCATGTTCGAGCGCGACAAGGACGATCTGCGCGAGCTCGGCCTGGTCATCGAGACCGTGGAGAACCTCGACGGCGAGACCGGCTATCTGGCCCGCCGCGACTCCAACCGGCTGCCGCCCATCACCCTGGACGCCGAGGAGGCCGCCGCCCTCGGCCTGGCCGCCAAGGTCTGGCAGCAGGCCCGGCTCGCCGGCGCCGCGAGCGGCGCCCTGCAGAAGCTGCGCGCCGCCGGGATGCCCGAGGCGGAGGACGCGTACGACGCGCACGCCAGCGCCCTGGAACCGCGCATCCCGGTCCACGAGGCCGCCTTCGAGCCGCTGATGCTGGCCTGCCGCGACCGCCGGCCGGTCGTCTTCGACTACCGCAAGGCCACCGCCGCCCGCCCCGAGACCCGGCATGTCGAGCCGTGGACCCTGGAGTGCTGGCGCGGCCACTGGTACCTGGCGGGCTGGGATCGCGACCGGAGCGCCGAGCGGGTCTTCCGGCTCTCCCGTATCACCGGCAAGGTCCGCTCCCGGGCCGGCGCCTTCACCGCGCCCGTGCCCGACGTCGTCACCGTCCGCGAGACCGTGGAGAGCTGGGCGGGGGAGACGGCCACCCGCTCCGCGCGGATCCGGCTGCGGGCCGGCTGCGGCTATCCGCTGCGGTCGCGCGCACTGTCCGTGACCGAGGGCTCCGACGGCTGGGACGAGCTGGAGATCCCGTACGGGCACGGCCTCGACGCCTGGCTCGTCGAGTTCGGGCCCGACGTGGTCGTCCTGGAGCCCGCGGACCTGCGGGCCGACGTGGTGGAGCGGCTGCGCGCCGTCGCCAAGGGCTGAGGGGGAAGGAACGACCGTGGCCGCCAACGCCATCGACCAGACGAGGCGCATGCTCTCCCTCGTCACGTATCTCCGGGAGCGTCCCGGCGCGCACGTCGCCGACGTCGCCCGGGCCTTCGGGATCACCGAGGACGAGCTGATCTCGGACCTCGACGTGCTGCCCATGTGCGGCACCAGCTTCCGGGGCGGCGACCTCCTGGACATCGACACCGACGGGGACCGCATCTGGTGGCACAATCCCGATGACGTCGCCGCGCCGCTGCGGCTCGCCGCCGACGAGGCCACCGCCCTGCTGGTGGCCGCGCGCGCGGTGGCGACCCTGCCGGGGCTGCGCGAGAGCGACCGCGAGGCGCTGCTGCGTGCCACCGCCAAGCTGGAGGCGGCGGCCGGCGAGGCGGCCGGGGCCAGCTCCCGGCTCTCGGTGACCTTCGAGTCCGAGGGCGGTGTCTTCGCCGAGGTCGACCGGGCCATCTCCGAGCGCAAGCGCCTGTGGCTGCGCTACTACTCGCCCGCGCGGGACGAGCTCACCGAGCGCGAGGTGGACCCGATCCGGCTCTTCGCCGTCGGCCACACGTACATGGAGGCGTGGTGCCGGCTCTCCGAGGCGCGCCGCACCTTCCGGCTCGACCGGGTCGCCGAGATCCGGATCCTGGACGACCACGCCGCGCCGCCGGAGATCGAGCTGCGGGACCTGTCGGAGGGGCTGGTACAGCCGTCCGCCGAGGACCCGGAGGTCGTGGTCGAGGTCGGTCCCGGCGGCCGCTGGGTCGCCGAGTACTACCCGCACGACCGGGCCGAGGAGCTGCCGGACGGCGGGCTGCGGATCACGCTGCGCACCCCGGCGCCCGCCTCGCTGCGGCGGCTCGCGCTGCGGCTCGGCAGCGACGGCCGGATCGTCGCCCCCCAGGAGCTCGCGGACAGCGCCCGGGAGGCCGCCGCGGCCGCCCTGGCCGCCTACGAGGGCTGAGCGCCGGCGCCGGGGAGCGCGGCGCCGGTAGGGGGAAGTCAGTAGGGGGGGAACGTGACGTTCCGCGGTCGCGGGGCGCTGTTTCCAGTGAGAGCCGAGAGCCGTACCCGTACCGCAGTGGGGAGTGTCGAGGGAAATGTCCGTGATGCCCGACCTTTTGGCGCCGGTCGCCCCGGTCCTCTTCAAGGCCGCCTGCCCCGACTGCCGTTCCCGCTTCGAACTCTCCGCCGGCGCCCTGCGGCTCGCCATCGGCGCCAGCCGCCGCACCACCTTCTACTCCTTCACCTGCCCCGAGTGCGGCAGCGCCGTACGCAAACCGGCCGGCGAGCGGATCGTCGAACTGCTCACCGGCGGCGGCGTCAACACCCTGCGCCTGCACACCACCGGATGAGGGCGTTCCGCACCGGCCGACGGCCTGCGGGCGGCAGCGTCTAGGCTCGGCACATGTTCTGGCCCATGCTCGCCGTCGCCCTCGGCTTCCTCGGCATCGCCGTCCTCGGCGTCCTCGGCATCAAGGTGTTCCTGGAGGCCCAGCGCCTCGGCCGTCAGGTGGCTCACGCCACAGAGCGGATCCAGCAGGTCTCCGAGGACCTCGAACGCGCCGCGTACGCTCTCGCGCGAACCGGCGAGACCCTGCGCTGACTTCGCACCGGGCCCGGCACACACCGCCCGCGACGGCCGGTCCTGGACGCAATGGCGAGTATGCACAGGCATTGCCGCCCGTTTACTCCTGCGGGTTACGATCGCTAGCAGCGCGGAGGGCCGGACGCATGTCCGACCGGCCGGGCACGCACTCCAATGTCGCCTCGGTGAAGAAGGTAAACAGCTATGGGTAGGCTCGGCCCCACCGAGATCATTCTGATCCTCGTCGTGATCATCCTGCTGTTCGGCGCCAAGAAGCTCCCGGACATGGCGCGTTCGCTCGGCAAGTCCGCCCGCATCCTCAAGAGCGAGGCCAAGGCGATGAAGTCCGACGACCAGCAGAGCGCCCCCGCCGACCCGCCTGCCCCCGCGTCCCAGGACCAGGCCGCGCCGCGCACCATCCAGGCCGCCCCCGGCGACGTGACCAGCTCGCGTCCGGTGACCGAGCCCACCGACTCCACCAAGCGCTGACCCGGTCCGCCGCGGCCGCCGCCGAGCGCGGCGGTCGCCGCACGAGATGAGGACGTGGGTTGCTCAAGTCTGCCCGCAAGCAGGAGAAGGATCCCGAGGGCCGGATGCCCCTCGTGGAGCACCTGCGTGAGCTCCGCAACCGCCTGGCGAAGGGCCTCCTGGCCATCGCCGCGGTCACCGTCGTGGCCCTCGTGTACAGCGAGGACCTGATGCAGTTCCTGACGAAGTCGGTGCCCAAGTGCGGCCAGGGTGTCACCAGTGACGGCGGCAACTGCGCCATCGTCTCCTTCAACACCCTGATGGCGCCCTTCAGCACGACGATCCAGCTCTCCCTCACGGCGGGCCTGGTCGTCGCGAGCCCGGTCTGGCTCTACCAGCTGTGGGCCTTCGTCGCGCCCGGCCTGCACCGCAACGAGAAGAAGTACACGTACGCCTTCGTCGGCGCCGCGGTCCCGCTCTTCGCGGCCGGCGCCTACCTCGCGTACCTCATCCTCCCCATCAGCGTGAAGGTGCTCATCAGCCTCACGCCGGGCGGCTCCGCCAACATCCTCTCGCTCGGTGACGTCCTCGACTTCACCCTGCGCATGGTGCTCGTCTTCGGCCTCGCCTTCGAGCTGCCGCTCGTGCTGGTCATGCTCAACCTCACCGGAGTGCTGAGCGGCAAGCGCATGGCCCGCTGGTGGCGCGGTGTGATCATGGGCGTCTTCGTCTTCGGCGCCGTCATCACCCCGACCACCGACCCGGTCGGCATGCTCGCCCTCGCCGGTCCGATCACGCTGCTCTACCTCGCGGCCGTCGGCTTCTCGCTGCTCAACGACAAGCGGCGGCGGCGCAACAACCCGGACGCCGAGCTCGACGACGACGAGGCGTCCAGCCTCGACCTGACCCCCGAGGCCGTCGGAGAGGTCGAGACCGTCGGCGCCGCCCGGGCCCTGCCCGAGCAGGCCACCGGCGAGTCGGACGGCGCCAGGGCGCACCGGGTGAACGGGTACGACGACATCACCTGATCTCGTCGGCTCCCCTGATCTCGTCGGTTCCCCTGATCTCGTCGGCTCCCCCGGACACCCTCCGGGGGAGCCGCCGTAGCTGCCCCGATAAAGATCGCGTCACTGTCAGAGGTGGCGGGTAGGCTCGACAACAAGATGACAGAGGACCTCACACCAGCCGAGGCGTATGCCGCCGCCCGCGCGCGCAACGCGGATCAGGCGACCGCGCTGGCCCCCTTCCGCGAGTTGTACGACTTCGGTCTGGACCCCTTCCAGATCGAGGCCTGCCAGGCCCTCGAAGCGGGCAAGGGCGTGCTCGTCGCCGCGCCCACGGGCTCCGGCAAGACCATCGTCGGCGAGTTCGCCGTCCACCTCGCCCTCCAGCAGGGCCGCAAGTGCTTCTACACCACGCCGATCAAGGCGCTCTCCAACCAGAAGTACGCCGACCTCGTGAAGCGCTACGGCCACGACAAGGTCGGCCTGCTCACCGGCGACAACAGTGTCAACGGTGACGCCCCGATCATCGTCATGACCACCGAGGTCCTCCGCAACATGCTCTACGCGGGGTCCCAGGCGCTCTCCGGCCTCGGCTACGTGGTCATGGACGAGGTGCACTACCTCTCCGACCGCTTCCGCGGCGCCGTCTGGGAGGAAGTGATCATCCACCTCCCCGAGTCCGTGACCCTCGTGTCGCTCTCCGCGACCGTGTCGAACGCCGAGGAGTTCGGCGACTGGCTCGACACCGTCCGCGGCGACACCGAGGTCATCGTCTCCGAGAGCCGCCCCGTGCCGCTGTGGCAGCACGTCCTCGCCGGCCGGCGGATGTACGACCTCTTCGAGGAGGAGACCGACCACGGCGGCCGCGGCTCCGCCCGCCGCGAGGTCAACCCCGACCTGCTGCGCCTCGCCCGCACGGAGAACTCGCGCACGTACAACCCGCGCGAACGGCGCCGCGGCAAGATGGTCCGCGAGGCCGACCGCGAGCGCGAGCGGCGCGCCCGCTCCCGCATCTGGACGCCCGGCCGGCCCGAGGTCATCGAGCGCCTGGACGCCGAGGGCCTGCTGCCCGCGATCACCTTCATCTTCAGCCGGGCCGGCTGCGAGTCCGCCGTCCAGCAGTGCCTCTACGCGGGACTCCGGCTCAACGACGACGAGGGACGCCGCCGGGTCCGCGAGATCGTCGAGGAGCGCACCGCCGCCATCCCCAGCGAGGACCTGCACGTCCTCGGCTACTACGAGTGGCTGGAAGCCCTGGAGCGGGGCATCGCCGCGCACCACGCCGGCATGCTCCCGACCTTCAAGGAGGTCGTCGAGGAGCTGTTCGTCCGCGGCCTGGTCAAGGCCGTCTTCGCCACCGAGACCCTGGCGCTCGGCATCAACATGCCGGCCCGCTCCGTGATCCTGGAGAAGCTGGTCAAGTGGAACGGCGAGCAGCACGCCGACATCACCCCCGGTGAGTACACCCAGCTCACCGGCCGGGCCGGCCGCCGTGGCATCGACGTCGAGGGCCACGCCGTCGTGCTGTGGCAGCGCGGCATGGACCCCGGGCACCTCGCCGGACTCGCCGGCACCCGTACGTATCCGCTGCGCTCCAGCTTCAAGCCCTCGTACAACATGGCGGTCAACCTGGTCGACCAGTTCGGCCGGCACCGCTCGCGCGAGCTCCTGGAGACCTCCTTCGCGCAGTTCCAGGCCGACCGCTCGGTCGTCGGGATCTCCCGGCAGGTGCAGAAGAACGAGGAGGGTCTGCAGGGCTACCGCGAGGGCATGACCTGCCACCTCGGCGACTTCGAGGAGTACGCGCGGCTCCGCCGCGAACTCAAGGACCGCGAGACCGACCTGGCCCGGCAGGGCGCCGCGCAGCGGCGCGCCCAGGCGGCGGCCTCCCTGGAGCGGCTCAAGCCGGGCGACGTCATCCACGTGCCGACCGGCAAGTTCGCCGGCCTCGCCCTCGTCCTCGACCCGGGCGTCCCGGCCGGCCGGACCAACGGGCACCGCGGCTTCGAGCACCACGACGGGCCGCGCCCGCTGGTGCTCACCGCCGAGCGGCAGGTCAAGCGGCTCGCCTCGATCGACTTCCCGGTGCCGGTGGAGCCCCTGGAGCGGATGCGCATCCCGCGCTCCTTCAACCCGCGCTCCCCGCAGTCCCGTCGCGACCTCGCCTCCGCGCTGCGCAGCAAGGCCGGGCACATCAACCCGGAGCGGCACCGCAAGCAGCGTTCGGCCGCGGCCGACGACCGCGAGATCACCCGGCTGCGCACCGCGATCCGCGCGCATCCCTGCCACGGCTGCGACGAGCGCGAGGACCACGCCCGCTGGGCCGAGCGCTACCACCGGCTGCAGCGCGACACCAAGCAGCTGGAACGGCGCATCGAGGGCCGCACCAACACCATCGCGCGCACCTTCGACCGGATCGTCGCGCTGCTCACCGAGCTCGACTACCTGCGGGCCGACGAGGTCACCGAGCACGGCAAGCGTCTCGCCCGGCTCTACGGCGAGCTGGACCTGCTGGCCAGCGAGTGCCTGCGCGAGCGGGTGTGGGAGGGGCTGAGCCCCGCCGAGCTGGCGGCCTGTGCCTCGGCGCTGGTCTTCGAGGCCCGGCAGTCCGACGACGCCGTCGCGCCCAAGCTGCCCACGGGCCGCGCGAAGGTCGCGATGGGCGAGATGGTGCGCATCTGGGGCCGACTCGACGCGCTGGAGGAGGAGTTCAAGCTCCACCAGGCGGAGGGCGTCGGCCAGCGCGAGCCGGACCTCGGCTTCGCCTGGGCCGCCTATCAGTGGGCCTCCGACAAGGGGCTCGACGAGGTGCTGCGGGAGGCCGAGATGCCGGCCGGCGACTTCGTGCGCTGGTGCAAGCAGGTCATCGACGTGCTCGGCCAGATCGCGGCGGCCGCGCCGCGGGAGGACAGCACGGTCGCGAAGAACGCCCGCAAGGCGGTCGACAGCCTGCTGAGGGGCGTCGTGGCCTACAGCTCGGTGGGCTGACCGCTGGGCTGACGGCGTGGGCTCACCTGTGTGGGTTTGGCTGTGTCGGCTCGACTGTGTGGGCTCGACTGTGTGGCTGACGGTGAACTGACAAGGGTTTTCCACAGGGCTGGCGGAGTGTCACATCCTTCCGCTTCCATGGACTCGTACGGACGAACGAGATCATGGGGCAATTCCGCTGGAGGGAAGCACAGTTGACCACGCACGCCGGTCCGTCCGCCGTCGGCACCACGACGGCGGACGGACGGAAGACCGTCCCGGGACCCCGCGGCGTCCCGGGACTGGGCAACCTGCCGGAATTCGGCAAGGACCCGCTCGCCTTCTTCGAACGGCTGCGTGAGCGGGGCGACTTCGTCCGCTGGCGCTTCGGCCGCACCCCGGCGCTCTTCATCGCGCACCCGGAGACCATCGGCGAACTCCTCACCGAGGTCGAGCGGACCTTCGACCAGTCGGACCTCGGCATCGCCTTCCGCACCCTGCTCGGCAACGGGGTCGTCGTCGCCAAGGGCGCCGACTGGCGTCGCAAGCGTTCCCTGGTCCAGCCCGCGGTGCGGCCGAAGCAGGTGAAGTCGTACGCGGCGACCATGGCCGAGTGCGCGGTCGACCTGGCCGGGCGCTGGTCCGACGGGCAGCGGGTCGACGTCAAGAAGGAGATGGCGGCGCTCACCCAGCTCATCGCCGTCCGCACCATCTTCGGCGTCGACACCGCGGCCGACGCGGACTCCATCGGCCGCGCCATGGACGTGGCACAGCACGAGATCGGCGCCGAGTTCAGCGGCCTCGGCGCGATCCTGCCCGACTGGCTGCCCACCCCCGGGCGGGCCCGCATCAAGCGCGCCACCGCCGTCATCGACGCCGAGGTCGCCCGGATCGTCGCCCGGCACCGCGACGGCGACACCGAGCGCCCCGACCTGCTCAGCCGGCTGCTCGCCGCGCGGGACGAGACCGGCGCGCCCCTCTCCGACCGCGAGATACGCGACGAGTGCGTCACGCTCTACATCGGCGGGCACGAGACCACCAGCACCACCCTCGTCTGGGCCTGGTATCTCCTCTCCCGCAACCCGCGCGTGGCCGACGCCCTGACGGCCGAGCTCGACCGGGTGCTCGGCGACCGCGACCCGGGCTTCGACGACTACGCCCGACTCTCCTACACTCAGGCTCTGGTGAAGGAGACGCTCCGTCTCTACCCGGCGGTCTGGCTGCTCACCGGCACCGCCAAGGAGGGCGCCGAGCTCGGCGGCGTCCCGGTCGCGCCCGGCACCCGGGTCTGGAGCAGCCAGTGGGCCACCCACCGGGACGCCCGCTGGTTCCGGGAGCCGCTGGAGTTCCGCCCGGAGCGCTGGCTGGCGACGGGGGAGGGCGAGGAGGTGAAGGAGGCCGAGGAGATACCGGAGTACGCCTGGTATCCCTTCGGCGGCGGCCCCCGGGTGTGCCTGGGCACCCGGTTCGCCATGGTGGAGGCGGTCCTGATCCTCGCGGTCCTCGCCCGCCGCTTCCGCCTGGCCCTCGACCCCGCCGAGATCCGCCCGGTCCCCGGCCTCACCCTCCAGCCCGACCGCGAGGTCCTGGCGACGGTGCGGGCCCGCTAACCGCCCGTGGCCACGAGCGCCCGTGCGAGATCGGCCAGTTCGGGGGCGCGGAGCACCCGGCCGCCGGACCCCGGCAGGGGCACGTGCAGGTGCTCGGTCCAGCGGGGCGGGATGGCGGCGGGGCCGTGGACCGCGCCGGCGAGCATCCCGGTGACGGCGGCGACGGTGTCGGTGTCGCCGCCGAGGTCGATCGCGGCGGCGAGGGCCGCCTCGAAGGTGGGGGTGGTGCGCAGGGCCCACAGGGCGGAGCCGAGGCAGGGCCAGACGGCACCGTTGAACTCGGTGGCGTCCTCGGGCCGCCAGCCGGGGGCGAGGACGGTGGCCCAGCGGTCCCGGTGTGCCGGCGCCACCTCGGCGAGGGCGGTGGGGACGGCGGCGAGCGGGTCCTCGCCGAGCAGGGCGACCCGGACCAGTTCGTGGAGGACCGCGGTGCCCTCCCAGGCGGCGGCGTCGCCGTGGGTGAGCGCGGCGATCTGCCGGGCCGCGTCCATGGTGGCGGCGCGGCCGGCGGAGGCGAAGCGCACGGCCGGGGTGGCGGCCCGCATCAGCGAACCGTTGCCCGCGCCACGGCCGTTGACCTGGAAGTGCAGGGCGGCGGCCAGGTCCCAGGGCTCGCCCCCGAGCAGCACCGCCTCGGTCAGCAGCCCGATGTCCCGGGGCGTGTCGTGTGGATCATGGTCGGGTCCGCGACGCCTGGCACGGCACCTCGCCGCGTTGCCGAAGCGCCCCGATAGCTCCGCTATCGAGACGCTCCGGCGCCTTGCGATGCACCGCACCAGACCCCGCGGCCTGTCCGACCCTGATCCACACGACACGCCCTGGGTTCGGCCGCCGCCCAGCGCCGGAAGCGGTCGAAGACGTCGGGCAGGTCGAGCCCGCCGCGTTCGAGCAGCGACTCCCCGACGAGCACGGCCATCTGGGTGTCGTCCGTGGCCTCGCCGGGCTCCCAGCCACCCCCGCCGCACATCTCCCCGCGCCCGTCGGGGAACCGCTCCCGGAACACCCCGGGCAACCCGAACTCGAAGGGCGCCCCGAGCGCGTCCCCGACGGCGGAGCCCAGCACGGCGCCGACGGCGCGGTCCTCGTATCGCATGTGGCGAGGCTACAACCGGGCCGACTGGGCCGACCGGGGCGGCTGGACCTGCTGGGCGGCGCGGGGTTTTCGGAGGGCGCGGATCGGGAGGAAGAGGAGGAGGGCGAAGGGGGAGAGGAGGATCGTCAGGACGAGGAGGGGGCCGGTGAGGAAGGGGGAGAGGGACAGGCGGCGGGACTCGCGGTAGATCCACTGGCCCAGGAGGAGGTCCCAGGCGATGATCTGGGCCCAGACGGCGCCGGCGCCGTTCGCGAGGGCGGTGAGGTCGCGGAAGGCGTCGAGGTCCGGGCTGCTGACCGCGGTCCAGAGTTCCGGGAGGACCGGGGCCACGAGGGTCAGGTAGACGACGAGGACGGGCAGGACGGTCAGGGGCGAGGCGGCCACGCGGTCGGTGATGCCACGGCCCGGGGCGAAGATCATCAGCAGCCAGACCGGGGCCGCGAGGAAGAAGGTGAGTTCGAAGAGGAAGCCGGTCATGCCACGAGCTCCTGGTTGTCGGTGGGCGCGGCGGGGTGCGGGGTGCGGAGGGCCCAGGCGGTGGCCGCGAGGGCGAGGACCGCGAGGACGCCGGCCGCGGTGAGGGTGAGGGCGTCGGGGGAGAGCAGCGGCTGACCGCGCAGGGCCTGCCAGGTGACCAGGGCGAAGACCGCGGCGTAGGCGCCGGCGGTGACGAGGACGAGCCGCAGCCGGATCCGGTCGTCGGCGAGCCGGCCGAGGCGCGGGGCGAGGGCGGCGAGCAACAGCAGGACCAGCGGGACGAGTTGCAGCGCGTGCATGCCGAAGAAGTGCGCGATGCGCAGGTCGCCGCCGGTGGTGGACCAGCCGAGCAGCGGCACGCCGGGGCCGCCGTCGGGCACGCCCACGTTGTGGGCGCCGGTGATCGGCGGGTTCTCCCGCGCGAGCTGCTGCGGGGTGGGCCGGACCATCACGAAGCCGACGGCCGCGCCGGCCAGCGCGATCAGCGAGGAGAGCCGTACGGCCCAGGCGGTGGCGCGGTCCAGGATGCGGGCGCGCAGCAGCAGGACGGCGATCACCAGGGCGGCCAGCCACAGGATGACGACGGTGCCGCCCATGAGCTGGAAGACGGCCGCGTCGAAGGGCGTCGCGACGTTGAAGTGGCTCTGGGTGCCCCGCACCACCTGCAGGGTGATCAGCACCATCTCGAGGAGGCTGGCGACGGTGAGCACGGTCCCGGCCCACCAGCCGATCCGGCGGGCCCGGGTGCCGGGCAGCAGGGAGAGCATCCAGGCGAGCGTGAGCGCGTACGCGATGAACGAGACGGAGAACTTGAAGGGCTTGGCCCAGATCGGCGCGCCGACCAGGATCCGGTCGTCGAGGAGCAGCCCCCCGGCCGAGACCAGCGCGAGCAGGACCATCGAGCCGGTGAACCAGACCAGGGGCCGGTGCAGGGTGCGGAGTTGTGGTGCCGAAGTCGCTGACGCCACTGACGTCGCTGAGGTCGCTGAGGACATGGCGAGATATCCCCCCGTGGGATGGGTGTGGACTGCCGCGAAGGCAGAATAGATAGTGGCACTTGCCACTATCTGATAGTGCCACTATCTATGATGGAGGGGCGGTCGGCAAGACCGGAGCCCGACCGGAAAGGTGAACACGCGGTGCGAATCGGAGAGTTGAGTCGGAGGACCGGGGTGTCGGTGCCGACGATCAAGTACTACGTACGGGAGGGGCTGCTGCCCGCCGGGCAGCTCACGAGCCCGAACCAGGCCTCGTACGACGAGGCGCACGTCCGGCGGCTCCGCCTGATCCGTGCCCTGCTCGACGTCGGCGGGCTGTCCGTCGCCGGCATCCGCGAGGTGATCGAGGCCGTCGACGACCCCGAGCAGCCGGTGCACAAGATGCTGGGCTCGGTCGCCGACCAGGTGGTCCCGCAGTACGGGGACGGGGGCGAGCCGGGAGAGCGGCTCACCGCCGCCCGCAAGACCGTCGCCGGTCTCATCGAGCGGCGCGGCTGGCGCAGTTACCCCGAAGCCGCGGCCGCCGAGGCGCTCGCCGTGGCCCTCGCCGCCCTTGAGGACGCCGGGCACGGTGCCTTCGCCGTCGAGGTCCTCGACGACTACGCCGCCGCCGCCGAGCGGGTCGCCCAGGTCGACCTCGACTATGTCGCCCGCAATGTCGTGCGCGAGGAGCTCGTCGAGAGCGTGGTCGTCGGCACCGTCCTCGGCGACGCCATGTTCGCCGCCCTGCGCCGCCTCGCCCACATCGACGCCTCCGGCCGGATCTTCGGCCCGGGGGACTGAGCCGGGACTGAGCCTGGGGGATGGTCTCGGGCCACGCCGGGCCCGGGAGCGCCGGGCCCAGGATGCCGGCCCGTCGAACGTCGGTCCCGGGGCTCCGCCCCCCCGAACGCCGGCCCCCGGAAACGCCGGAGGGGCGGGAGCCCGTCGGCTCCCGCCCCTCCGGCGTACGGCGTGGGGCCCGCGTCAGTTCTCCTGCTCGCGCTCCACCTGCTCGTTCCACTCGCGCTTGATCGCGCGCCAGGCCTCGTCCGTCTTGCCGAGCCGCCAGTAGCCCGAGATCGAGAGACGCTCGCGCGGCACCTCGCGGTCGAGCCGCAGATGACGGCGCAGCTCCTTCACGAAACCGGCCTCGCCGTGCACGAAGGCGTGTACCTCGCCGGCCGGGAAGTCGAGGCCGCGCACCGCCTCCAGAAGCGCCTCGCCCACCGGACGGGAGCCCCGGTGCAGCCAGGCGACGTCCACTCCGGCCGCGGTCGCGAACTTCTGCTCCTCGGACGCGTCCGCGACCTCGAGGAAGGCGTGCACCGTCGCGCCCTCGGGCAGCCGCTCCAGGGCGGTCGCGATCGCCGGCAGGGCGCTCTCGTCACCGACGAGCAGGTGCCAGTCGGCGGCCGCGTCCGGCGCGTAGCCGCCGCCGGGGCCGAGGAAGCGGATCGTGTCGCCGGGCTGCGCCCGCGCCGCCCACGGCCCGGCCAGGCCCTCATCGCCGTGCACCACGAAGTCCACCGTCAGCTCGCGGTGAACCGGGTCCCAGGCCCGCACCGTGTACGTACGGGTGGTCGGCCACTGCTCGCGCGGGAACTCCGTGCGGATCCGCTCCATGTCGAACGGCTCCGGGTAGCTGACGCCCTCGGCCGCGAAGAGCAGCTTCACGTAGTGGTCGGCGTACTCGCCGATCTCGAAGGTGTCCAGACCGGGTCCGCCGAGCACCAGGCGCACCATGTGCGGGGTGATCCGCTCCGTGCGGACCACCCGGGCCTCGTGCGCCTTCGGCGCCTTGCGTGCGGGCTGTTCTGCCACGGCGGTCTCCCGTTTTCCCCGACCGGATTACTTAGGTGTGCCTAAGTTAACACCTCGGACGGGTCAGGCCCACACGGTTCACGGCGTCGCCGTCCGTGCCCTCAGCGCGCGAGCACCGGCAGCAGCCGGGCCACCGCCCCGCCCAGCCCCCAGCGCTCCACCAGGGCCGCCAGCGCCTCCGGGTCCCGGGGCGCCGACGGCAGCGCCGCCGAGAACTCCGGCAACGGCACGTCCCGCGCCACCCGCACCACCGCCGGGGCCACGTCCAGATACTCCGCCGCCTCCACGATGCCCCTGCGCTTCGCCGGGGTCAGCTTCGTCGTCCGGTCGGCCGCCGCCGCCCGGACCCCCGCCAGGTCCCCGTACTCCGTGATCAGCTGCGCCGCCGTCTTGTCGCCGATGCCCTTCACTCCGGGCAGCCCGTCGCTGGTGTCCCCGCGCAGCGCCGCCATGTCCGCGTACTGGTCGGGGCGCACCCCGTACTTCACGCGGATCAGCTCGTCGTCCACAAGGTCGCAGTCGCCGACACCCTTGCGCGGGTACAGCACCCGCACCCCGCGCGCGTCGTCCACCAGCTGGAACAGGTCCCGGTCTCCGGTGACGATGTCCACCGGGCCGGTCGCCCGCTCCGTCAGCGTGCCGATCACGTCGTCCGCCTCGAAGCCCGCCGCGCCGACCCGCGCGATGCCGAGCGCCGCGAGCACGTCCACGATCACCGGCACCTGCGGCGACAGCGTGTCCGGCACCTCCTCCACGTCCGGACCGGACGGCGTCTCCTCGGCCACCCGGTGCGCCTTGTACGAGGGGATCAGGTCCACCCGCCACTGCGGGCGCCAGTCGTCGTCCCAGCAGGCCACGAGCTCGTCCGGCCGGTGGTCCTGGACGAGCCGGGCGATGAAGTCGAGCAGCCCCCGCACCGCGTTGACCGGCGTCCCGTCCGGCGCCCGGACCGAGTCCGGCACGCCGAAGTACGCGCGGAAGTAGAGGCTGGCGGTGTCGAGGAGCATCAGGCGTCGCGTCACACCCCGATCATGCCGCACCCCACCGACAACACCCGCCTCGCTCGTGACGCCGGTCACCTTCGCGTTTGCACGGCGCCGACCCGGGCAGGCGCGAGCCCGGAGCGGACCCGGTACGGAATTCAACCAAAGGATTCCGTACGCGACGGGCACGCGGGCAGATCCCGCCCCGCTCCACGGCCCGGCTGCGCGGGGGTGGCGGGCCGTTTTCGTTGCTACCCGTGAGGTGTATGTGTCCAGGCTCCAGGCCGACCATCTGTACAAGGTGTTCGGCAGACGACCCGACGAAGCAGTCCGCAAACTCGCCGAAGCAGGTGCCGAGCGCGACGCCCTGCGGGCCGACGGCACCACGGCGGCCGTGATCGACGCCTCCTTCACGGTCGAATCCGGCCAGATCTTCGTCGTCATGGGTCTCTCGGGGTCCGGCAAGTCCACCCTCCTGCGGATGCTGAACGGACTGCTCGCCCCCACCGCGGGCCGCGTCCTCTTCGACGGCCGCGACCTCACCGCGCTCAGCCCCCGCGAGCTGCGCGAGGTCCGCTCCCGGAAGATCAGCATGGTCTTCCAGCACTTCGCCCTCTTCCCGCACCGCAGCGTCCTCGAGAACGCCGCCTACGGCCTGGAGGTCCAGGGCGTGCCGCGCGCCGAGCGCGAGAAGCGCGCCGCCGAGGCCCTGGAACTGTGCGGCCTGGCCGGCTGGGAGAAGTCCTGGCCCGACGAGCTCTCCGGCGGCATGCAGCAGCGCGTCGGCCTCGCCCGCGCGCTCGCCACCGACGCCGACCTGCTCCTCATGGACGAGTCGTTCAGCGCGCTCGACCCGCTGATCCGCCGCGACATGCAGGACCAGCTCCTCGTCCTCCAGCGGAAGCTGAAGAAGACCATCGTCTTCATCACCCACGACCTCAACGAGGCCATGCGCCTCGGCGACCGCATCGCCGTCATGCGCGACGGCCGGATCGTCCAGCTCGGCACCGCCGAGGACATCCTGGTGCGCCCCGCCGACGACTACGTGGCCTCCTTCATCCAGGACGTCGACCGCACCCGGGTGCTCACCGCCGCCGCCGTCATGACCGACGGCGCGCTCGCCCCCGGCGACTGCCCGCCCGACTGCTCCTGCGAGGCCGTCGCCGCCGACACCCCGCTCACCGAGCTGTGCGCGGTCTCCGCGCGCGCCCCGCACCCCGTGGCCGTCAAGGACCAGGGCGGCGCCGTCCTCGGAGTCGTACCGCGGGAGGCCCTGCTCGCCGCCATGGGCGGCCTGACCGGTCAGGAGGTGACCGCCCGTGCCTAGGGTCCCCCTCGGCCAGTGGGTCGACAGCACCGTCGACTGGCTCCAGGCCCAGTTCTCCTGGCTGTTCGACGCCGTCAGCACCGGCGTCACCGGCCTCTACGACGGCATCGACGCCGTCCTGTCCGCGCCGCAGCCGCTGCTCTTCGCCGGCATCCTCGCCGTCGTCGCCTGGTGGCTGCGCGGCCTCACCGCCGGTGTCCTCGCCTTCGCGGGCCTCGCCCTCGTCGACTCCATCGAGCTGTGGGACGACGCCATGTCGACCCTCTCGCTGGTGCTCGTCGCCACCCTCGTCACCCTGGCGATCGCGGTGCCCCTCGGCATCTGGGCGGCCCGCTCCAAGACCGTCAGCGCCGTGCTGCGCCCGGTCCTGGACTTCATGCAGACCATGCCGGCGATGGTCTACCTCATCCCCGGCATCATCTTCTTCGGCGTCGGCGTCGTCCCCGGCATCATCGCCACCATCGTCTTCGCCCTGCCGCCCGGCGTCCGCATGACCGAACTCGGCATCCGCCAGGTCGACGGCGAACTCGTCGAGGCCGCCGAGGCCTTCGGCACCACCCCACGCAACACTCTGCTGCGCGTCCAGCTGCCACTCGCCCTGCCCACCATCATGGCCGGCGTCAACCAGGTGATCATGCTGGGTCTGTCCATGGTCGTCATCGCCGGCATGGTCGGCGGCGGCGGACTCGGCGGCGCCGTCTACCGCGCCATCGGCAACGTCGACATCGGCCTCGGCTTCGAGGCCGGCATCTCCATCGTCATCCTCGCCATGTACCTCGACCGGATGACCGGCGCCCTCGGCCGCCAGGTCTCCCCGCTCGGCCGCCGCGCCGCCGCCAAGGCCGGTGCCGCGCGCGCCGCCCGGGCCGGCGCGAAGATCTGGGGCCACCGCCCGCAGCCCGTCACCGCCCTCGTCGGCGTCGTGATCCTCGCCCTCGTCGCCGGCGGCACGGGCTTCCTCGGCGGTGGCGGCGGCTCCTCCACCACCGCCTCCGGACCGGACTCCGGCCACGGCAAGAAGATCAGCCTCGGCTACATCCCCTGGGACGAGGGCATCGCCTCCACCTTCCTCTGGAAGGAACTCCTGGAGCGCCGCGGCTACGAGGTCGACACCAGGCAGCTGGAGGCCGGCGCCCTCTACACCGGCCTGGCCGGCGGCCAGATCGACTTCCAGACCGACTCCTGGCTGCCCGTCACCCACGCCCAGTACTGGCAGAAGTACCGGAACAGGCTGGAGGACCTCGGCTCCTGGTACGGCCCCACCTCCCTGGAGCTCACCGTCCCCTCGTACATGAAGGACGTGAACAGCCTCGCCGACCTCAAGGGCAAGGCCGGGCAGTTCAAGGGCCGGATCGTCGGCATCGAGCCGAGCGCCGGAATGATGGGCATCCTCAAGGACAAGGTCCTCAAGGACTACGGCCTGGAGGGCGAGTACAAGGTCGTCGACGGCTCCACGCCCGGCATGCTGGCCGAACTCGAGCGCGCCTACGACAAGAAGGAGCCGATCGCGGTCACCCTCTGGTCGCCGCACTGGGCCTACTCCGCCTACGACCTCAAGAAGCTGAAGGACCCGAAGGCCGGCTGGGGCAAGGGCGACGGCGTGCACACCCTGGCCCGCAAGGGCTTCGCCGCCGAGAACCCCGAGGTCGGCGCCTGGCTGAAGAACTTCAAGCTCAGCGAGAAGGAGCTCACCGGCCTGGAGGCCGTCATCCAGGAGACCGGCAAGGGCAGGGAGCAGGACGCCGTCCGCACCTGGCTCGACAGGAACCCGGGTGTCGCGGAGCGGCTCGCGCCGCAGTAGAGCCCGACCGGATCTCCTGATCCGCCGATCCCGCGGCGGTCGCGAAAGATCCGATTTCGCTCCGAAAAGGGGTGGTCGCCGAGCGTGTTCGGCGACCACCCCTTTTCGCCACGACGCGAAACCCCGCCCCAAAGCTGCGTAAGGTGCAGGTAACCGACCGGTACGAGAACACGTACGCGCACGAGGGAACGAGGGAGGGGTCGACATGGACGACAAGGAGTCGTTGCGCGTGGGCGCGGCCGTCAAACGGCGCCGCCGCGCACTCCAGCTCACCCTGGCCGTCGTGGCCCGGCGGAGCGGCCTGTCCGTGCCCTTCCTCAGCCAGGTCGAGAACGAACGGGCCCGCCCGAGCGACCGCTCCCTCCAGCTGGTCGCCGAGGCCCTGGAGACCACCGCCGCCGAACTGCTCGCCGCCGCCGAGGCCGCGCGCACCGTCGACGTCGTCCGCTCCGACGAGGAGCTGTGGGACATGCCCCCGGGCGTACGGCCGCTGGTCCGCGGCCGGCACCAGCTGCAGGCCCTGGAGTTCACCGGTGAACGGGACGCCGGGCGCGAATTCCTGCACCGCAACGACGAGTTGCTGTACGTCGCGGACGGCGCGGCCGAGATCGAGGCCGAGGGGCAGGCCTACCGGCTCGAACGCGGCGACAGCCTCTACCTGTCGGGTGGGGTACGGCACCGGTGGCGGGCCACCGCCCCCGCCACGCGGCTCGTCTTCGTCTCCGTCGCCGACCACGTCGAAGCGACCGAGGAATAGGCGCAGGGCGAGGATGGGCGTGCGGGTCGTCTCCCTGGTGCCCTCCCTGACGGAGGCCGTCGCCGTCTCCGCGCCGCCGGGCACGCTGGTCGGCGCCACCGACTGGTGCAGCCACCCGGCCCGGCTCGGGGACGGAGTGGTGCGGATCGGCGGCACCAAGAATCCGGACACCGCCGCCGTCGCGGCCCTCCGGCCCGACCTGGTGATCGCCAACGAGGAGGAGAACCGGGGGCCGGATCTGGAGGCGCTGAGGGCGGCCGGGATCGACGTGCTCGTCACCGAGATCCGGACGCTCGATCAGGCGTTCACCGAGCTGGAGCGGATGCTGCTCGCCTGTGGAGTACGGAACCGGCCGGGGTGGCTGGACGCCGCCGAGGGCGCCTGGGCGGGGGTCGCGGGCGACGAGCCCCCTCGTACCGCCGTCGTGCCGATCTGGCGGCGGCCCTGGATGGTCCTCGGCCGCGACACCTTCGCCGGCGACCTGCTCGCCCGGCTCGGTGTGCGCAACCTGTACGCCGACCACCCCGAGCGCTACCCCAGGGTGCCGCTCGACGAACTCCGCGCCGCCGTGCCGGACCTCGTCGTCCTGCCCGACGAGCCCTACCGTTTCACCCGCGACGACGGCCCCGAGGCCTTCCCCGGGACCGCCGCGGCGCTCGTCGACGGACGGCACCTCACCTGGTACGGGCCGTCACTGGCCGAGGCGCCCCGGGTGCTGCGAGCAGCGCTCCGCTCAGCAGCCCCCGCGCCGTCCTGAACGCCGCGAACAGCCAGGCCGCCACGAGCAGTGCGTAAAGGCCGACCGCCAGCCAGCGGAAGGCCGCCAGACCGGTGTGCCGGGCCAGGCCCTCGGCACCCGTCACACAGGTGCCGACCGGGAAGGTGAACGCCCAGAAGGTCATCGCGAACCCCATGCCCTGCCGGCGGGCCCGCAGCACCAGCGCCCCGGCGAGGGCCAGCCACAGCAGCGCGAACCCCATCACCGGCACCCCGTACAGCACCGCGAAGGCGGAGAAGCCGGAGGCGTACGGGGCGGGCAGCAGGCCCGGGGCGGCGTCGGCGAACTTGTTCGCGGCCGTCGTCGACTGGCCCAGCGGGCCGAGCACCAGGAACAGCGTCGGGGTCAGCGCGAGGGGCAGCGGGGCGCCGGTCACCAGGCGGCCGAACACCAGCGGCAGCATGACCAGGGTCGCGAGCAGACTGATCCCGAACATCGCGTAGCAGGCCAGGAGGAGCGTGGTCCGGGCCTGCCCCTCCGGCACGTGGGGGAGGAGTAGCGGGCCCAGCGCCGCCGAGACCATCGGGGCCACCACCGGCAGCAGCCACACCGGCGACGCCGCCTCGATCCGGTGCCGGGCCACCATCAGGTACGGCACCGCCACCGCGGCGGCCAGGCCGATCGCCGTTCCCGCCGTGAACAGCACCGCGTCGACGGCCACGGCGGCGGTCGGCCCGATCCAGTCGCGGCCCACCACCAGCGTGCCGCCGCCCACCGCGAGCAGCGCCATCGACAGACAGCCGTAGAACGGGGCCATCGCCGGGTCCAGGAGATGCGCCCGCGCCTGGTCGCGGTGGTGGGTCCAGTGCAGCGCCCGGGCGGCGAGCAGCACCGGCAGCATCAGGAACGAGAGGGCCCAGACGAAGGTGCAGGCCGTGCGCAGGCCCGGGACGTCGACGGGGAGGGTGGCGCCGGCCGTCGCGACGATGGCCGTGCCCATCACCGAGGCGTACCAGTTGGGTCCGAGGTGACGGACCGCGGTCCAGCGGGCGTCGGGGGTGGTGACGCCGGGGACCGCATGTGCGGGTGCGAGTGTTGCCATGGCCTCACTGTCGTCCGCGATCACGGCCCCCACCAGGGACGTCGCGACTATGAGGCCATAAGCTGGGTTTATGAGCAGTGTGCCGCGCGTGTCGATGCCGGGTGACGTCCCCCCGGCCCTCCTGTCCCACCGGGTCCCCGACCTCGGCGCGCTCGAACTCCTCCTCGCCGTCGCCCGCCACGGCAGCCTCGGCCGCGCCGCGCGCGAGGTCGGCATCACCCAGCCCGCGGCCAGCAGCCGCATCCGCTCCATGGAACGGCAGCTCGGCGTCGCCCTCGTCGACCGCTCCCCCCGCGGTTCGCGGCTCACCGACGCCGGGGCGCTCGTCACGGACTGGGCGCGGCGGATCGTCGAGTCGGCGGAGGCCTTCGACGCGGGCGTCCAGGCGCTGCGCGGGCGGCGGGACTCGCGGCTGCGGGTCGCCGCGTCCATGACCATCGCCGAGTACCTGCTGCCGGGGTGGCTGATCGCACTGCGCGCGGAGCGCACGGACACGGCGGTCTCGCTGCTCGCCGGGAACTCCGCGGCCGTGGCGGAGCGGCTGCTCGGCGGGGACGCGGACCTCGGCTTCGTGGAGGGCCTCGCCGTGCCCGAGGGCCTGGACGGCACCGTCGTCGCCCACGACCGGCTCGCCGTCGTCACCGCGCCCTCGCACCCCTGGGCGCGGCGGCGCAAGGCCCTGGACCCGGCGGAGCTGGCGGCGACGCCGCTGGTGCTGCGGGAGCGGGGCTCGGGGACGCGGCAGGTCCTCGACGCGGCGCTCTCCGGGTACGGGGGGCTGGCGCAGCCGCTCCTGGAGCTGGCCTCCACGACAGCGGTGAAGGCGGCGGCGGTGAGCGGGGCGGGCCCGGCCGTCCTGAGCGAACTGGCCGTCGCGGAGGAACTGGCCTCGCACCGCCTGGTGGCGGTGCCGGTGGCGGGCGTGCTGCTGCGGAGGGACCTGCGGGCGGTCTGGCCGACGGGCCACCGGCCGACGGGCCCGGCGCGGGACCTGCTGTCGCTGACGAGGGCGAGACCGGCGGGGTGAGCGGTGGCGCCACGCCACCCCACGCGCGGCGCACCTGGTCCGTGGGTTGGGCGCGGTGACCGCTCCGGAGGGCGCGTTCGGGACTGCATGATTTACGGCGCGGCCAACTCCGACGAGTCCTGAACGTCCCTCGCCCCGCGCCACACACTACGCTTCACGTCCCGAACGCGCCCTCCTGCGCGGTCCCCGCTCACCCCGGAACGCGGCTGCGGGCCCGTTCTCAGACGGTCCGGTATGTCACCCGGCCGTTCACCGCGGTGAGGACGACCGGAACGTCCGCCAGCTCCGTCGACCGCGTCGTCAGCGGATCCGCCCCCAGCACCGTCAGATCCGCTCGGTGGCCCACCGCGATCCGGCCCGCCCCGTGCTCCTCGGACGCGGCAAACGCCGGGTTGACGGTCATGGCGCGCAGCGCCTCCAGAGGGGTGAGGGCCTGGTCGGGGTTGTGCGGGGGCTGGGTGAGGTCGTTCGTGGGGCGGCGGTGGCGGGCGCCCGCCATGACGCCGAGGGGCGGGAAGGGGGCGATCGGCCAGTCGGAGCCCAGGACGACGGTGGCGCCGGAGTCCCACAGGTCGCGGCAGCGCCAGGCGCGGGCGGCGCGCTCCTCGCCGAGGCGGCGGGACCAGTTGTCGGTGTGGTCGGCGCGGGTGAAGTCGCAGCAGTGGGTGGGCTGCATGGAGGCCAGGACGCCCAGTTCGGCGAACCGGGGCAGAGTGTCGTCCGGGACGGTCTCGATGTGTTCGATGCGGTGGCGCACGCCTCGGCCGGCCTTCTCGACCGCGTCGAGGGCGTGGCGTACGGCCGCGTCGCCGATCGCGTGGGTGGAGGTGGGGACGCCGGCGCGGTGCAGCTCGCCGATGATGTGGGTGTAGGCGGCGGGGTCGGGCCAGAACGCGTGGGTCGACTCGCCGTGGCAGTCGGGGCGTTCCAGCCACGCCGTGCCGTTGTCGATGGTGCCGTCCATGAAGAGCTTGACGCCGTCCACGCGCCACAGCGCACCGCCCGTGCCCTGCTGCTCGATGAGCGCGCGTACCCCGTCGGTGTCGGTGCCGGGCTGGCACCAGGGGGCGACGCGGAGGCGGAGCGGGAGCTCGCCGGCCTCGTCGAGTTCGGCGAGGAGGGCGAGGCTGTCGCCGTTGGCGTCCATGACGTGGCCGCCGGTGAGGCCGGACGCGGCCATGGCGCGCAGGGCGGCGGCGAGGCGTTCGCGCTGCTCGCCACGGGTGGGGCGGGGCGCGATGCGCTCGACCAGTTCGCAGGCGGCGTCCTCCTGGAGCAGGCCGGTGGGGCGGCCGTGTTCGTCGCAGACGACTTCGGCGGAGGCCTGGTCGAAGGTGCGCGGGCCGTCGATCCCGGCCAGTTCGAGGGCGCGGCGGCTGGCGAGCGCCGAGTGCGCGTCGAAGAGGAGCAGGAAGGCGGGCACGTCGGCGAGGACGGTGTCGAAGGGGGCGATGCCGACGGGTGTGTCGCCGAAGACGTTCGGGTCGAGGCCCCAGCCGAACAGCCAGTCACCGCGCCCCAGTTCGCGGACGGCTCCGGCGAGCGCGGCGCGGACGTCGTCGGGGTCGGTGCAGCGGGACAGGTCGAGGCCGTGGGTGAGCTCGGCGCCGGTGACCGGGTGGAGGTGTCCGTCGACGAGTCCGGCGGTGAGCACGGCGCCGCCCAGGTCGATCACCTCGGCGCCCGGGCCGGCGAGGGCGCGGATCTCCCGGTCGTCGCCGAGCGCGGCGATCCGGCCGGTCTCGGACACGGCGAGTGCGGTCTCCGGCAGGAAGGTGCCGGTGCCGGGGTCGAGCAGCCGGGCGGAGGACAGGACGAGACGGGTACGCACACGGGCTCCTGGGAGGGGTCAGCGAGGGGTGAGAGCGGGCGGCAGCTGGGCGGCCGTGCGGTCGAGCAGGCCGGGTGCCAGGCCGAGTTCGCGTTCGGCGGTGGTCACGGCCATCCGGAGGACCGGCTCGGGGCGGTTCTCGCGGTCGGTGTTGGCGTGGGCGCCGAGGCCGTCGACGACGACCAGGATCTGGATCGCCGTCAGGTGAGGGTCGGGCGTGGTGAACTCGCCGCGCTCCACGCCCTCGCGGATGAGGTCTTCGAGGCGCTGGTCGTTGGCCCGTTCCTGCTCGTGGACCTGGTCGCGCAGCAGGGGGCGGTAGCGGCTGAGGTGGCGGGCGTTGATCCAGAGGCGGCTGATGTCGTCGTAGGCGGTGCCCCGGGAGAGCGCGAAGTAGCGCGCGAGGTACTGGGTGGGCGTGCCGTCGGGCCGGTCGGCCGGCAGGAGGGCGTCGAGTTCGCCGGTGGCCGCGGTGCCGAAGGCCTCGGCCACCAGGTTCTCCGCCGACGGGAAGTAGTGGCTGATGAGCCCGGGCCGGACGTCGAGTTCCTCGGCGATGCGGCGCAGGGTCACGCACTCCAGGCCTTCGGTGAGGGCGACGGCGGCGGCCGACTCGACGATCTCGGCCCGGCGGGCCTCGGGGGACTTGCGAACGCGTTTGCGCGGGACGCTTGACGACATGGTGGCGATGCTATTGAGTGTGCGACCAATAAGCAACCAGGTGTGCACGACCCGCTCCCCGGAGGGCCGTATGGCTTCCAGCACCCCCGCCCCGACGACCCGGTCGGCCACCGCGCCGGACAGCGACCGGCCCACGCGGATCGAATCCCACGGCATCGACCACATCCCCGAGGACGAGCGCTACGGACATCCGCGCGAACTCTTCTCCATCTGGGCCGCCGCCAACGTCAACTACCTCAGCCTGGTGATCGGCGGGGCCCTCGTCCTGATGGGCCTGAGCCTGGTCCAGGCGCTCGTGGTGATCGTGATCGGCAATCTGTTCTGGCTGCTCACCGGCGTGCTCGCGATCTCCGGGCCCGCGGCGGGAGCGCCCAGCGAGGTGATCACCCGGGCCATGTACGGCGTGCGCGGCAACCGCGTGAACAACGCCGTGACCGGCTGGATGATCTCCGTCTGCTACTTCGCGCTCAATCTCGCGGCGGCCGCCGGCGCCGCCTTCGCCCTGGTCGAGAAGGCCGGGATCGCCGCCTCGACACCGGTGAAGATCGTCGTCGTCCTCGTCATCGCGGGGCTCACGCTCACCATCGGTGTGTACGGGCACGGGCTGATCGTGCGGCTCTACCTGCCCATCACTATCGCCCTGACCGCGGCCTTCGGCGTCGTCGCCTACGCGGTGCTCCTGAAGGCCGACTTCGGCTACGCCCCGGACGCGCCGCTGGGCGGAACGGAGCTGTGGGCCACGGTGATCGGCGGCGTCACCCTGATCGCGGCCGGCCCCCTCTCGTACACCACCAGCGCCGACTTCTCGCGCTATCTGCCCAGCGCCACCTCGGCGAGGGCGGTCATCGGCTGGACCGCGCTCGGCGGCTTCGTGCCCAGCGTCGTGGTCTGCTCGCTCGGCGCGCTCGCCGCCACGGTCGTCGACATGACCGACCCGCAGACCGCGCTGCAGTCCGTGCTGCCCGGCTGGTTCGCGCCGGTGTTCCTGCTCGCGCTGGTGGTCGGCACGATCGCCATCAACGCGATGACCGCGTACAGCGCGGGCCTCGCCCTCCAGGCCGTGGGCCTGCGGATCCGGCGCTCCCGCAGCGTCCTCGTCGACGGCACGGTCGCCGTCGCCCTCACGCTGTACGCGCTGCTCGTCTCCAACTTCCTGGACACCGTGAGCAATGTGCTCCAGCTGACCGTCGTCCTGCTCGGGCCGGCCATGACCGTGTACGCCGTCGACATCCTGCTGCGCCGCAACCGCTACGACGGCGCCGCGCTCATGGACGAGAACCCCGGCGGCCGCTTCTGGTTCGCCGCGGGCTTCAACCCGGCCGGGGCCGTCGCGGTGCTCGGCGGGGGAGCGGCGGCGGCGCTGTGCGTCGACACCGCCTACACCGGGCCGATCGCCGAAGCCCTCGGCGGCGTCGACCTCGCCCTGCCCGTCGGCATGGTCCTCTCCGGAGTCCTCTACGCCCTGCTGATGCGCGGGCGGGTCAGCGCCTGACCGCCTCCGCCACGAGGGCCCGCATCACCCGCAGGTCCTCGCCCATCTCCGGGTGCCACTGGACGCCGAGCGCCCAGGTGGGGGAGGGGAGCTCGATCGCCTCGATCGTGCCGTCGTCGGCGTGGGCCGAGGCGAGCAGGTCCTTGCCGAGGACGTCGACGCACTGGTGGTGGTACGTGGGGACCTCGGTCCGCTCCGGCGCCAGGGCCGCGTAGCGGGTGCCCGGCACCGGGCTCACCGGGTGGCGGCCCATCACGCCGACCGCCTCCGTGTGCCCGTCGAGGTGCTGGACCAGGGTGCCGCCGAGGGCCACGTTGAGCAGCTGCATGCCCCGGCAGATGCCGAGCAGCGGGGTGCCGGCGGCGAGGGCCGCGTCGATCAGGGCCAGCTCCCAGGAGTCCCGGTCCCGGGCCGGCGGTCCGGTACGGGCGTCGGGCTCGGCCCCGTACCGTGCCGGCTCGACGTCCGCGCCGCCCGCGACCACCAGGCCGTCGAGCCGCGCCACGGCCTCGGCCGCGGCCGACGGGTCGTCCGGCGGCAGCATCACCGCGAGCCCGCCGCTCGCCTGCACAAGCCGTGGGTACGCCGCCGGCAGCAGCGCCGCCGGCAGGTCCCACACTCCCCACCGGGCCTGGTTCAGATAGGTCGTCACACCGATGAGCGGCTTGGGCACGGGGTTCTCCTCCGTTGCGGTTACGGGACCGGGGTCAGCGTTCGAGTTCCGCCTCGGCCGCGGCGAGCGCGGCGAACTCCTCCTCGGGCGCCTTCGCCACCAGGTGGTGGCGACTGTAGAACGCGAAGTAGGCGAGCGCGATCACGTACACGGCGAGGGCGATGAAGGCGGCGTCCTTGTCCACCAGGAAGGTCGCCACCAGCGCCGAGAGGGCGAGGACGAAGGCGACCGAGGAGGTCAGCACGCCGCCCGGGGTGCGGTACGGGCGGGCGAGGCCGGGCTCGCGGCGCCGCAGCACGATGTGGGAGAGCGCCATCAGCGCGTACGAGATGGTCGCGCCGAACACCGCGATGTTCAGCATCCGGGCCCCGTCGCCGGTGCCCGCGGCGAGCGCGAAGCCGATCGCGCCGGGGATCAGCAGGCCCAGGTAGGGCGACTTGCGGCGGCTGGTGAGGGACAGGAAGCGGGGCAGATAGCCGGCCCGGGACAGCGCGAACAGCTGGCGCGAGCCCGCGTAGATCAGGGAGAAGAACGAGGCCACCAGGCCCGCCAGACCCGCGTAGTTCACGAAGCGGCTGAGCGCCGTCGGCTCCCCGTCGCCCTGCAGTGCCACCACCAGCGGGTTGCCGGCCTCCTGGATCGCGGCCGAGCCACGCGCCCCGGTCGCCGCGAAGAAGGTCACCACGGCGAGCAGCACCAGGATGCCCATGGACAGCGCCAGCGCCCGCGGCATCGAGCGCACCGGGTCCTTGGCCTCCTCGGCGGCCAGCGGCACGCCCTCGACCCCCAGGAAGAACCACATCCCGAACGGGAACGCGGCCCAGATGCCGAGCAGTCCGAACGGCAGCCACGAGTTCGAGCCGGTCGCGGCCCTGTCGACCGGGATGTCGTCCAGGCCGCTGACGTGGAAGTCGCTGAGCGCGCCGAGCGCGAAGACCAGGAGCGCGGCCACGGCGATCGCGGTGACGATCAGACTGAAGCGCAGCGCCTCGCCGACGCCCCAGAGGTGGATGCCGATGAAGAGCGCGAAGCAGACCAGATAGACCGGCCAGCCCGACTCCAGGCCGAAGAGGCCGAGGGATTCGACGTAGTCGCCGATGAAGATGGAGATCGCGGCGGGCGCGAGGACGTACTCGATGAGGATCGCGGTGCCGGTGAGGAAGCCGCCCCAGGTGCCGAGCGCGCGCCGGGCGAAGCCGTAGCCGCCGCCCGCGGTGGGCAGGATCGCGGACAGTTCGGCGAGCGAGAAGACCAGACAGGCGTACATCGCGCCCATCAGGACCGTCGCGACGGCGAGCCCGCCGAACCCGCCCTTGGACAGGCCGATGTTCCAGCCGGAGAAGTCGCCGGAGACGACGTAGGCGACGCCGAGCCCGGTCAGGAGCAGCCAGCCCGCGCTGCCCCGGCGCAGCGTGCGCCGCTCCAGATAGTCGTCCTTCGCCTGAGTGGTGCTCCCGGTGGTGTCTTCCAGCGTCATGGCAGCGTCAGCTCCCCGCAACGAGCCCAATGGATTGGTGCCATACCTTTGCGGCCGCCGGGCGGAGAGCGCAAGTCCCGTGCGTTACTTTCGGGTTACGTGCGCGGGCCCGCCCGGTCAGGTCAGGAAGCCGCGAAGCAGCGCCGCCGTGCCCGCGCAGTGCTCCCGCATCACCTCGCGCGCCGCGTCCGCGTCACCCTCCAGGACCGCCTCCACCAGTGCCTCGTGCTGGTGCTGCGAGTGCTCCAGGTTCCGTACGAGCAGCGGGATGCAGTCGAGCAGGTCGTTGACGGTCGCCCGGACCGCCGCGTACTGCGCGGTCAGGGTCGGCGAGCCGGACAGCTCGGCGAGCGTCAGATGGAGCAGGGTGTCCTGCCGCCGGTAGTCGTCCAGCGGCGCGTCATGCGTCGCCGCGAGCGCCGCCCGCAGCCGCTCCGCGCCCTCCGAGGACAGGCCGTGGGCAGCGCAGAGTCCGGCCGCGCCGGTCTCCAGGACCTCGCGGAAGCGCAGGGTGTCCTCCACGTCCACGGCCGCGATCCGGCGCCGCAGCTCGGCCTCGTCGGCGGTCTGCGGGCGCTGGAGCACGAACGTTCCGCCGTACCGCCCGCGCCGGCTCTCCACCAGGCCCTGCTCCTGGAGCACCTTCAGGACCTCCCGCAGGGTGACCCGGCTGATCCCCATCCGGTCGGCCAGCTCCCGCTCGGCCGGAAGCCGCTCCCCGCCCGGCACCAGGCCGAGGCGCACCACCTGCAGGATCTGCTCCAGGGCCTCCTCGAACCCGTTGCCCGCGCGCACCGGCCGCAGCACGGGCGTCAGCCGGTCCGCCGATTCACTCGTACTGGCCACCTCGTCGTTTCCCCTTCCCAAGCAATGGTTCTTCGCAATACCTTATGGCTCCCGGCAGGCCGAAGGAGGAGTAATCCCGTGGCAGACCGCACACCCCCGCTCTCCGTCGACGAGCTCCGCTCGCTCGTCGCGAGCGGCGAGATCGACACCGTCGTCCTGGCCTTCCCCGACATGCAGGGCCGGCTCCAGGGCAAGCGGTTCGCCGCACCGTTCTTCCTCGACCAGGTGCTCGACCACGGCACCGAGGGCTGCAACTATCTTCTGGCCGTCGACACCGAGATGAACACCGTCGACGGCTACGAGATGTCCTCCTGGGACCGCGGCTACGGCGACTTCGCCATGCGCCCCGACCTCTCCACCCTGCGCCGGCTGCCCTGGAACGAGGCCACCGCCATGGTGACCGCAGACCTCGCCTGGGAGGACGGCAGCCCCGTCGTCGCCGCCCCGCGCCAGATCCTGCGCCGCCAGCTCGACCGCCTCGCCGCCCACGGCTACACCGCCCACGTCGGCACCGAGCTCGAGTTCATCGTCTTCCGGGACACCTACGAGCAGGCCTGGGACGCGAACTACCGCGGCCTCACCCCCGCCAACCAGTACAACATCGACTACTCGGTGCTCGGCACCGGCCGGATCGAGCCGCTGCTCCGCCGCATCCGCAACGAGATGGCCGGCGCCGGCCTCACCGTCGAGTCCGCCAAGGGCGAGTGCAACCCCGGCCAGCACGAGATCGCCTTCAAGTACGCCGAGGCCCTGGTCACCTGCGACCAGCACGCCGTCTACAAGACCGGCGCCAAGGAGATCGCCGCCCAGGAGGGCTGCTCGCTCACCTTCATGGCGAAGTACAACGAGCGCGAGGGCAACTCCTGCCACATCCACCTCTCCCTCCAGGACGCCGACGGCGTGAACGTGATGGCGGGCGACGGGCCCGACGGCATGTCCGAGGTCATGCGGCACTTCCTCGCCGGACAGCTGGCCGCGCTCCGGGACTTCTCGCTGCTCTACGCGCCCAACATCAACTCGTACAAGCGCTTCCAGCCCGGCTCCTTCGCCCCCACCGCCGTCGCCTGGGGCCGCGACAACCGCACCTGCGCCCTGCGCACCGTCGGCCACGGGCGCTCCACCCGCTTCGAGAACCGGCTCCCCGGCGGCGACGTGAACCCGTACCTGGCCGTCGCCGGACTCGTCGCCGCCGGCCTCTACGGCATCGAGCAGCGCCTCGAACTCCCGCCCGCGTGCACCGGCAACGCCTACGCCGCCGACTACGCGCACGTCCCCACCACCCTGCGCGAGGCCGCCGAGCTCTGGGAGAACAGCGAGATCGCGAAGGCCGCCTTCGGCGCCGAGGTCGTCGCCCACTACCGCAACATGGCGCGCGTCGAACTCGACGCCTACGACGCCGCCGTCACCGACTGGGAACTGCGCCGCTCCTTCGAACGCATGTGAGGACCACCCCCTTGGAACGCACCGAGCTCCAGGTACTGAACCCGGCGACCGAGGAGGTCGTCGCCACCGTCCCGGCCGCCACCGCGGCCGACGTCGACGCCGCCGTCGTACGGGCCACGGCCGCCCAGAGGTCCTGGGCCGCCGCCGCGCCCGCCGACCGGGCCCGGATCCTGCGCCGCTTCGCCGCCGTCGTCGACGCCCATGTCGAGGAACTCGCCCTCCTGGAGGTCCGCGAGGCCGGCCACACCCTCGGCAACGCCCGCTGGGAGGCCGGCAACGTCCGCGACCTCCTCGACTACGCGGCCGGGGGAGTCGAACGCCTCAACGGGCGGCAGATCCCCGTCCCCGGCGGCCTCGACATCACGATCCTCGAACCCCTCGGTGTGATCGGCGTCATCGCGCCCTGGAACTTCCCGATGCCGATCGCCGCCTGGGCCACCGCCCCGGCGCTCGCCGCCGGCAACGCCGTGCTCCTCAAGCCGGCCGAGACCACCCCGCTGACGGCGCTGCGGCTCGCCGAACTCGCCCTGGAGGCCGGACTGCCCGAGGGCCTCTTCCAGGTCCTCCCCGGCGAGGGCCCGGTCACCGGCACCGCCCTCGTCGACCACCCCGGCGTCGCCAAGATCGTCTTCACCGGCTCCACCCGGGTCGGGAAGAGCATCATGGCGAGGGCCGCGGACCAGGTGAAGCGCATCACCCTCGAACTCGGCGGCAAGAGCCCCAACATCGTCTTCGCCGACGCGGACCTTCAGGCCGCGGCCGCGGCCGCGCCGATGTCCTTCCTCGACAACAGCGGACAGGACTGCTGCGCCCGCACCCGCATCCTCGTCCAGCGCAGCGTGTACGAGCGCTTCCTGGAGCTCCTCACCCCCGCCGTCCAGGAGATCGTCGTCGGCGACCCCCTGGACGAGCGCACCCAGATGGGCCCGCTGATCTCCCGCGTCCAGCTGGAGCGGGTCCGCTCGTACGTGCCCGACACGCTGCCCGGCATCCGCGGCAAGGCCCCCGAGGGCCCCGGCTTCTGGTTCCCGCCCACCGTCCTCACCGGCCTTCCCGAGGACGCGCCCTGCGCCGTCGAGGAGGTCTTCGGGCCCGTCGCCGTCGTCCTACCCTTCGAGGACGAGGCCGACGCGATCCGGCTCGCCAACGCCACCCCGTACGGCCTGTCCGGCTCGATCTGGACCCGCGACGTCGGCCGCGCGCTGCGCGCCTCCCGCGCCGTCCGGGCCGGCAACCTCTCCGTCAACTCCCACTCCAGCGTCCGCTACTGGACCCCCTTCGGCGGCTTCGGCCAGTCCGGCCTCGGCCGCGAACTGGGCCCCGACGCCCTGACCGCCTTCACCGAAACCAAGAACGTCTTCATCAGCACGGAGGCCTGAGCACCATGACCGACACCACCGAAGAGATCATCTGCCGCCGGCTCGTCGGCCGCACCGCCGTCATCACCGGCGCCGGCAGCGGCATCGGCCTCGCCACCGCCCGCCGGCTCGCCTCCGAGGGCGCGCACGTGGTCTGCGGCGACATCGACGAGCGGGCCGGCAAGGCCGCCGCCGAAGAGGTGGGCGGCACCTTCGTGAAGGTCGACGTCACCGACCCGGAGGAGGTCGAGAACCTCTTCAAGATCGCCTTCGACACCTACGGCTCCGTCGACATCGCCTTCAACAACGCCGGCATCTCCCCGCCCGACGACGACTCCATCCTGGAGACCGGCCTTGAGGCCTGGAAGCGCGTCCAGGACGTCAACCTCACCTCGGTCTACCTGTGCTGCAAGGCCGCCCTGCCGTACATGCGGCGCCAGGGCAGGGGCTCCATCATCAACACAGCCTCCTTCGTCGCCATCATGGGCGCGGCCACCAGCCAGATCTCCTACACCGCCTCCAAGGGCGGCGTGCTCGCCATGTCCCGCGAGCTCGGCGTGCAGTTCGCCCGCGAGGGCATCCGCGTGAACGCGCTCTGCCCGGGGCCGGTCAACACCCCTCTGCTCCAGGAGCTGTTCGCCAAGGACCCCGAGCGCGCCGCGCGCCGCCTGGTGCACATCCCGGTCGGCCGCTTCGCCGAGGCCGAGGAGATCGCCGCCGCGGTCGCCTTCCTCGCGAGCGACGACTCCTCGTTCATCAACGCCACCGACTTCCTCGTCGACGGCGGCATCTCCGGCGCGTACGTGACCCCCCTCTAGACCCTGCTCCAGACCTCCTCTAGAGGAAGGTCCGACCCTCGCCCCGGTACGTCGGGACGGCGGCCGTCACCCGGTCGCCGTCCACCAGGTGCAGCGTGTCGAAGCGTTCGCACAGCTCGCCGGCCTTCGCATGGCGGAACCACACCTTGTCGCCGATGCGGAGGTCGTCGGCCGGGGAGCCGAGCAGCGGCGTCTGCACCTCGCCCGGACCCTCCTGCGGGTCGTAGCGCAGACCCTCCGGGAGGTACGGGACGGGGAGCCGGTCCGGGCCCGCGGCGCCCGACGCGGGGTAGCCGCCGCCGAGCACCGTCACCACACCGACGCCCGGGCGGCGCACCACCGGCTGCGCGAACAGCGCCGCCGGCCGGCCGGTGAACGAGGTGTAGTTGTCGAACAGGCGCGGCACATAGAGCCCCGAGCCGGCCGCGATCTCCGTCACCGCGTCCTCGGCCGCCGTGTGCTGCACACTGCCGGTGCCGCCGCCGTTCACGAACTCCAGGTCCGGCGTCACCGCGCGCACCGCCCGCACCACCGCGGCCCGGCGGGCCGCCAGCTCCTTGCGGGCCGCCGACTGCATCAGCCGGATCGCCCGCGAGCGCAGCGGCCGGCCCGAGACCGCGTCGCCGACACCCGCCACATGCCCCTCGTACGCCATGATCCCCACCAGCCGGAAGCCGGGCCGGCGCACCACCGAGCGGGCCAGCTCGGCCAGCTGGGCGGGCTCGCGCAACGGCGAGCGCAGGGCCCCTATCCGCACCCGCCCGCCGAGCAGACGCAGCGCGGTGTCCAGCTCCAGACAGACCCGCACCTCCTCCGTCCCACCCGCGCGCGAGGCCTCGATGAGATCGAGCTGGGCCACGTCGTCCACCATCACGGTCACCGCCGCCGCCAGCTTCGCGTCCCCGGCGAGCTCCGCGAACCCGGCCCGGTCGGCCGACGGATAGGCGAGCAGCACGTCCTCGAAACCGGCCCGCGCCAGCCACAGCGACTCCGCGAGCGTGAACGACATCACGCCCGCGAACCCCTCCCGGGCGAGCACCCGCTCCAGGAGCGCCCGGCACCGCACCGACTTGCTCGCGACCCGGATCGGCTTCCCGCCGGCCCGGCGGACCAGGTCGTCGGCATTGGCGTCGAAGGCCTCCAGGTCGACAATGGCGACGGGCGCGTCGAGATGGGCGGTGGCCCGGTCGTACCGGGCACGGTCGGCGGCACGGGGAGTCATGGGCCGAGCTTGCCAGACGGGTTTACGCGTGGGTAGCCCCTGCGTTCCCGCACCGCGCGGAACAGCCCGTAGAGTGACGCCCATTGCTTTCGCGGAACGACCAGGGGGGACGGGGATGAGCACCGAGCCGCAGCGGCCCGTGTCCCGCATCACCGAAGCCCTCCTTCCGCCCGAGCCGAGGCTTCCGCCGGCGCCCGCCCCCAAGGCTCCGGGCCGGAGCGCTGCCGTGCCCGAGGCGAGGCCGGCCGTCCGGCCGCCCGCCGTGGCGCCCGCACCGCATCCCCCCGCCCGGAGCGCCGCCGCGCCCGACACGACGGCCGGGCCGAGGCCCGAGGCGAGGTCCGCCGCGCGGCCCGCCGGTGCGCCCGAGCCGAAGTCCCCGGCCGGACCCGCCCCGGCCCGCCCGCGCTCCCTCTCCCAGCCGCTCCCGCCGGAGCGCCCGATGCCTGCCGCACCCGGCGGGCCGGGAGCCCCCGCCGAGACCCCGGTGGAGACCACGACCCGGCTCCGCCCCGTACGGGACCACCGCGCCGCCGCACCGTCCGGCGCCGTCCACGGCCCGCGCCCGCGCCTGCCCCAGGCCCCCGGGCCCGGCCGCGCCCCTGAGCCCGCCTCGCGACCGGTCCCTGGTGCCCGCACGCCCCACGCATACGCAGAGGCCTCCACCCCGAGTCCGGCGCACGCGCCCGCGCAGGCCCCGCGCCCGGCTGCCGCCCCCGTTCCCCCGTACGCGTACGACCCCTGGGCCCTCGGCGGCGAGACGCCCGTCGAGACCACCACCCGGCTGCGGCCCGTCCGGGACCGCGACCCGCGCCGGACCGTCGCCGCCGCGGTCTGCGGCGTGCTCTCCCTCGGACTCATCGGCGGCGCCCTCGCGGGCGCGCTGCTCGCCGACAGCGGCGCGGGCGAGCCCGCCGAGCCGCGTGGCTACGCGGAGGCCCGCGCCCTCTGGCACGACGCCCCCGTCGACACCCTCTTCCCGCAGACCCTCGCCGGACCCGGCGCGGGACCCGGCGGCGCCACCCGCACCTGGACCCGGATCGTCGTCGCCCCCGACGCGCCCTGCGGCCCCGCCACCCTGCCCCGCGCCCTGAACACCGCGCTCGCCGCCGCCGGCTGCGAGCGCGTGCTGCGCGCCACCTACACCGACGCCACGTCCTCCCGCGTGATCACCGTCGCCCTCGTCTTCACCGCGGCCGACCCCGCCACCATGCGCACCCTCGGCTCCCGCGCCGCCGACGAGCCCGGGCCCGCGCTCGCCGCCCCCGGCACCGTCGCCGCCGGCTTCGGCGCCGCGCAGCGGGCCAGCTGGTGGCGGCACGTCCTGCCCGACCTGCCCGTCGTCGTCACCGCCGTCTCCGGCTTCGCCGACGGCCGCGCCGTCGCCGCGCCCGAGCCCGCCGACCGGGCCATGTCCGCCAAGCGGGACACCCCCGTGGCGCAGGCCGGCCTCGGCCACGAGGCCAAGGGCGTCGCCGACGCCGTCGAACGCGCCCTGCGCCAGACCGTCGCCGCCACCCTCGACGGGAAGGACCAGGGGTGACCCCGCGCCCGCGCCGTACCGCCGCCGTCTCCGCCCTGCTCGCCGCCGCCTTCACCGTGCTGCCGGCCACGACCACGCCCGCGTACGCCGACACCATCCGCGCCCGCCAGTGGGGCCTGGAGGCCCTGCACACCGGCAAGGCCTGGCAGACCACCCGCGGCTCCGGCATCACCGTCGCCGTCCTCGACACCGGCGTCGACGCCACGCACCCCGACCTGGCCGGCTCCGTGCTGCCCGGCACCGACCTCGTCGGCTTCGGCGCCGAGCGCGGCGACCGCGCCTGGGCCCGGCACGGCACCGCGATGGCCGGGATCATCGCCGGGCACGGCCACGGCCCCGGCGGCCAGGACGGTGTCCTCGGCATCGCGCCGAAGGTGCGGATCCTGCCCGTCCGGGTCATCCTCGAAGGCACCGACAAGGCGCGCGACAAGGCGCGCAAGACCCGCGGCGCCGCGCTCGCCGAAGGCATCCGCTGGGCCGCCGACCACGGCGCCGACGTCATCAACCTCTCCCTCGGCGACGACTCCGAGTCCGCCCACCCCGACGCCGGCGAGGACGCCGCCGTGCAGTACGCCCTCGGCAAGGGCGTCTCCGTCGTCGCCTCCGCCGGCAACGGCGGCGAGAAGGGCGACCACATCTCGTACCCCGCCGCCTACCCGGGCGTCATCGCCGTCGCCGCCGTCGACCGCTACGGCACCCACGCGTCCTTCTCCACCAGCCGCTGGTACGCCACGGTCAGCGCCCCCGGCGTCGACATCGTCATCGCCGACCCCGACCGCCGCTACTACGAGGGCTGGGGCACCAGCGCGGCCTCCGCCTTCGTCTCCGGCGCCGTCGCCCTGGTCCGGGCCGCCCACCCCGACCTGACGCCCGCGCAGATCCAGCGGCTGCTCGTCGACACGGCCCGCAGCCGCCCCAAGGGCGGGCGCAGCGACGACAAGGGGTACGGCACGGTCGACCCGGCCGCCGCGATCGAGGCCGGCAAGAAGCTGAAGGGCGCCGACCCCAAGGCGGCCGTCGCCGGCTTCACCGGCCGCCACTTCGGCCCCGGGCCGCAGCCCGCCCCCGAGGAGAGCCGGCCCATCGGCCTGCTCGCCCCGCTGGTGGGCGGCGTCGGCGTGCTGCTGCTCGCCGCGGCGGTCGCGCTGTGGCGGGGCGCGCGGCGCTGACGGCGGTCGTTCCCGGGGGTGGCCGACGGTGGGCCGTTCGGCCCGGGTCCGTCGGCCCGGCGGGCGGCGGTTACGCTCGGGGCGTGGCGCTCAAGAACATCCCCGACCATGCGTACTCCGACGACGACGGCACCGCCGACCCGGCGCTCGCCGCGGCCCTGGCGGCCTGGGCGGAGGACAGAACGGCCCACGGGCCGGTCCTGGAGGCGCTCCAGGGCGCCCGGCTCCTGGTCCCGGTCGTCGCCGTCCTCGGCGAGGTCGAGATCGACCCCGAGACCGGGATCAAGAAGGAGAAGACCAGCGACATGGCCGTCCCCACGCTGAACGCGGGGGACCGGCGGGCGCTGCCCGCCTTCACGTCGATGGAGTCGCTCCACCGGTGGGACCCCGCGGCCCGGCCCGTCGCCGTCCCCCTGCACCAGGCGCTCGCGGCCCTCGTCCACGAGAAGGCCGACACCCTCGTCCTCGACATGTCCGGCCCGGTGCCCTACCAGGTGACCGGCACCGCCCTGCTCGCCCTCGCCGAGGGCCGCGCCGGCACCGACCCGCTGGACGACCCTGCGGTACGGGACGCGGTCCGCGCCGCCGTCGCCGCCGAGCCCGCGGTCCTGCGCGCCCACCTGGGCCCCGGCACCGCCGACGGCACCCTCGCCCTCGTCCTCGCCGACGGCGCCGCCCCCGCGGAGGCCGCCCAGCGCGTCGCCCGCGCCCTCGCCGCCGACGAGACACTGAGGGCCCGCCTGGTGCGCGGCCTCGACCTGGCACTGCTGCCGGCCGGGGCGACGCCCCCTGGCGAGCCCTTCTACGTGAGGAACTGATCCGGTCGGATTCCCCGATCGCACGAGCCGTACGAGCCCTGCGGGCCCGCTCCTAGCCGTTAACGGGCCCCGTGGCTGTCTTCTCCCGGGGGGCGACCCCCGCGGCCCTGCGGGCCCGCTAGCCGTAAACGGGCCCGGTGGCTGTTTTCTCCCGGGGGGCGACCCCCGTACCCCCGCGGCCCTGCGGGCCCGCTAGCCGTAAACGGGCCCGGTGTACTTCTCGCCCGGGCCCTGGCCCGGCTCGTCCGGGACGAAGGAGGCCTCGCGGAAGGCGAGCTGGAGGGACTTCAGGCCGTCGCGGAGCGGGGCGGCGTGGAAGGAGGAGATCTCCGTCACGCCGGCGTCGAGCAGACCGGCGAGGGCGTGGATCAGCTTGCGGGCCTCGTCGAGGTCCTTGTGCTCGTCGCCCTCCTCGGTGAGCCCGAGCTTCACCGCGGCGGCGCTCATCAGGTTGACGGCGACCGTGACGATCACCTCGACCGCCGGCACCTCCGCGATGTCGCGGGTCATGGCTGCGAAGTCGGCGGTCTCGGGGGATTCCGAGGTCTCGGGGGACTCGTTCTGGGGCGTCTCGCTCATGCCCCCAACCCTAAGCGGACGCGCGGTTCGCGCCGACCGCCGGGTCCTGCTAACCTTGTGTGACGACCGGCTGGACACCTGAGTGCCCGGCCCACAAGTGGAGGCTCCGATCTCCCACCTGGCCGCCCTCCGGGGCGGCGGGTCACCGGTCAGGTGGCGCCCATCGTTCCGTACGGACGATGGAGCCGCCCGATGTGCGCCCCGCGATGGCATCGCGACGGTGCTCCGGTTTCTTTGGAGCCCCGCCTGTGTCCCGTCCGGGGCATTTTTCATGCTCCCGCTCGGTTGGTCTCGACAGTTCTACCGTGACGTGTCCGTCCGCCAGGCGGTCGCGTGGTGCTACCGAGGAGGATCCATCAGCGCCGAGCCCCGCATCAACGAGCGGATTCGCGTTCCCGAGGTGCGTCTTGTCGGCCCCAGCGGCGAGCAGGTGGGCATTGTTCCGCTTGCCAAGGCCCTGGAGCTCGCGCAGGAGTACGACCTCGATCTGGTTGAGGTCGCGGCGAACGCCCGTCCGCCCGTGTGCAAGCTCATGGACTACGGGAAGTTCAAGTACGAGTCGGCCATGAAGGCCCGTGAGGCGCGCAAGAACCAGGCGCACACGGTCATCAAGGAGATGAAGCTCCGGCCGAAGATCGACCCGCACGACTATGACACCAAGAAGGGTCACGTCGTCCGGTTCCTCAAGCAGGGCGACAAGGTCAAGATCACGATCATGTTCCGTGGTCGTGAGCAGTCCCGGCCCGAGCTCGGTTACCGACTGCTGCAGCGCCTCGCGGAGGACGTTCAGGAGCTTGGCTTCATCGAGTCCAACCCGAAGCAGGACGGCCGGAACATGATCATGGTTCTCGGTCCTCACAAGAAGAAGACCGAGGCCATGGCCGAGGCCCGCGAGGCCCAGGCCGCGCGCAAGGCCGAGCGCCAGGGCGGTTCGTCCGAGGCGCCCGCCGCCGCGGACGCCCCGGTCGAGGAGGCTTCGGCCGACACGTCGGCCGAGAACGCCGAGGCGTGATCCCGAGGGGCTGCCACCCGGCAGCCCCGGGGTTCCGCCCGGAACCACCAAACGAAGAATTGACGCTCCCGGACGCCCGGTGTCCGCACCGGGGGGAGCGCCACTGACGAGGAGATAACGGCGCTATGCCGAAGAACAAGACGCACTCCGGTGCCAAGAAGCGCTTCAAGGTCACCGGCTCCGGCAAGATCCTGCGGGAGCGCGCCGGCAAGCGCCACCTGCTCGAGCACAAGTCGTCCAAGCTGACCCGTCGCCTCACCGGCAACGCGGAGATGGCCCCGGGTGACGCCGCCAAGATCAAGAAGATGCTGGGCATCTGATCTGATCTCCCGCCCTCGGCACTGACGAGGGCATCCGGCTCAGACCGGGACCCATCCGATTTCCGGGTCGTGTGAACACACCACGGCCCCGCTACAAGGAGTTAAGAAGTGGCACGCGTCAAGCGGGCAGTCAACGCCCACAAGAAGCGCCGGGCGATCCTCGAGCAGGCCTCCGGCTACCGCGGTCAGCGTTCGCGCCTGTACCGCAAGGCCAAGGAGCAGGTCACCCACTCGCTGGTCTACAACTACAACGACCGCAAGAAGCGCAAGGGTGACTTCCGTCAGCTGTGGATCCAGCGCATCAACGCTGCTGCCCGCCTGAACGGCATGACGTACAACCGCCTCATCCAGGGCCTCAAGGCCGCCAACATCGAGGTGGACCGCAAGATCCTGGCCGAGCTCGCCGTGAACGACGCCAACGCGTTCGCCGCCCTCGTCGAGGTCGCGCAGAAGGCCCTCCCGGCCGACGTCAACGCCCCGAAGGCCGCCGCCTGATCTTCCAGGCCGCAGTACTTCTGCCCGGACCCGCAGGCCTCGCGCCTGCGGGTCCGGCGCGTTGACCGCCCCTTCCCCACGTGATTCCGTCCGACGAGTCAGAGAGCCGCAGGCACATGTCCACCCCCGAGCTGATCTCCCCGCGTTCGCCGCGCGTCGTCGCCGCCCGGAGGCTCGCCAAGCGCAATTTCCGGGGCAAGGACCGCCTCTTCATCGCCGAGGGCCCGCAGGCCGTCCGTGAGGCCGTCGAGCACCGCGGTGCCACCGGAGAGCCCACCCTCGTCGAGCTCTTCAGCACCGTCGAGGCCGCCGAGCGCTACGCCACGATCGTCGACGCCGCCCGCGCCGCCGGCGCCCGCGTCCACCTCGCCTCCGACGCCGTCCTCGCCGAGGTCTCCCAGACCGTCACCCCGCAGGGCCTCGTCGGCGTCTGCCGCTTCCTCGACTCGCCGTTCGAGGACATCCTCGCCGCCCGGCCCCGGCTGGTCGCCGTCCTCGCGCACGTCCGCGACCCCGGGAACGCCGGCACCGTGCTGCGCTGCGCCGACGCCGCCGGCGCCGACGCGGTGATCCTCACCGACGCGTCCGTCGACCTCTACAACCCGAAGTCCGTGCGCGCCTCCGTCGGCTCCCTGTTCCACCTCCCGGTCGCCGTGGGCGTCCCGGTCGAGCAGGCCGTCGCCGGCCTCAAGGAGGCCGGCGTGCGCATCCTCGCCGCCGACGGGGCCGGCGAGGACGACCTGGACGACGAGCTCGACGCCGGCACCATGGGCGGCCCCACCGCCTGGGTCTTCGGCAACGAGGCCTGGGGGCTGCCGGAGGAGACCCGGGCGCTCGCCGACGCCGTCGTCCGCGTCCCGATCCACGGCAAGGCCGAGAGCCTCAACCTGGCGACCGCCGCCGCCGTGTGCCTCTACGCCTCGGCGCGCGCCCAGCGCACCCGCACCACCGGCTGACACCCAATCCGCCACGCCACCACTGCACCTGACGGCCTTTCGCCTAGTAGGGTGACGTTCTCGGGGCCCACTGCGGTACACGGAGGGGTGGGATTACGGGGATGACGGTCGGCACGGGCAGTCCCGCACAGGCACGGAGCGCCGCGCCGCACGCGCCGGAACCCCCTGCGGCGCCCGACCCCGCCGAGCCCCCGGCCGTCCCCGAGCCGCGCCCCGCGCCCGAGGCCGGCGCCACGGCCCCCGTCCCGTACGAGAAGCCGGGCGCCCCGCGCCGTACGACCCCGGACAGCGGCGCGAGCGCCGCCACCGGCCTCGGTCTCGACCCCGACGACCTGCCCGACGGGCTCGTCGTCGCCGACGAGACCGGACGCGTCATCTGCTTCAACGCCGCCGCCGGCCGCATCACCGCCGTGCCGCCCGCCGGCGCGCTCGGCCGGCCGCTCGACGAGGCGCTGCCCCTGGAGGATCTCAAGGGCAGCCGCTGGTGGACCCTGACCGACCCCTACGGGGGCCTGGCCACCCGGCGCGGGCAGCCCGAGCGGAACCTGCTGCTGCCCGGCGGGCGCGAGGTCCTCGTCTCCGCCCGCTACGTCCGCGCGCGCCCCGGCGGCCCCGTGCGCCGCGTCGTCGTCTCCCTGCGCGGCACGGAGGCCCGGCGGCGCACCGAGCGCAGCCACGCCGAGCTCATCGCCACCGTCGCGCACGAGCTGCGCTCTCCGCTGACCTCGGTGAAGGGCTTCACCGCCACCCTGCTCTCCAAGTGGGAGCGGTTCACGGACGACCAGAAGCGCCTGATGCTGGAGACCGTCGACGCCGACGCCGGCCGGATCAAGCGTCTGATCGCCGAGCTCCTGGACATCTCCCGGATCGACTCCGGGCGCCTGGAGGTGCGCCGGCAGACCGTGGACATCGCGGCGGCCGTCAGCCGGCACGTGCACGCGCACACCACCGGCGGCCAGTCCCCGGACCGCTTCTTCGTCCGGGTACGGCCCGGGCTGCCCGAGCTGTGGGCCGATCCCGACAAGATCGACCAGATCCTCGGCAACCTGCTGGAAAATGCGGTGCGCCACGGCGAGGGAACCGTCACCATCGAGGTGGCACCCACCACGGCCACCAGCGACGGAGAGAAGGGGACGGAGGTCACCGTGAGCGACGAGGGCCCCGGCATCCCCGAGGAGTCGATGGGCCGTGTCTTCACCCGCTTCTGGCGGGGCAGCAAGCGCGGCGGCACCGGGCTCGGCCTCTACATCGTCAAGGGCGTCGTCGAGGCCCACGGCGGGACGATCACCGTCGGACGCGGTCCCCGTGGCGGGGCCGAGTTCCGATTTATCCTGCCCGTCGGCACCCCGGCACACCTCCTCTGACGTCTCACCCAGCGAGACTTTCGGACTCAGGAGCCGTCCGGCCCGCCCACGGGCTCATTCGCGTCCCCTCACCCCGTTAGACTCGACCTTTGGCACGTTTGCGCCCTTGACGTCGAGCTCGGGGGTCGCCCAGCCAAGCCAACGGAAGCACGGGAAGAGATGTCGGCACCCAATAAGTCGTACGACCCGGTCGAGGTCGAGGCCTTGAAACCGGAAGAGATCGAGCGCATGCGGGACGAGGCGGTCGCCGCCTTCGCCGCCGCAGGCGACCTCGACGCGCTCGCCCACGCGAAGACGGCGCACACCGGCGGCACCTCGCCGCTGGCGCTCGCCAACCGCGAGATCGGCGCCCTGCCCCCGCAGGCCAAGGCCGCCGCCGGCAAGCTCGTGGGCCAGGCCCGCGGCGCCGTCTCCAAGGCCCTGGCCGCCCGCCAGGCCGAGCTGGAGGCCGAGCGCGACGCCCGCGTCCTCGTCGAGGAGGCCGTCGACGTCACCCTGCCGTACGACCGTGTCCCGGCCGGTGCCCGTCACCCGCTGACCACGCTCATGGAGCGCGTCGCCGACGTGTTCGTGTCCATGGGCTACGAGGTCGCCGAGGGCCCCGAGGTCGAGGCCGAGTGGTTCAACTTCGACGCGCTGAACTTCGTGCCGGACCACCCGGCGCGCCAGATGCAGGACACCTTCTTCGTCCAGGGCCCTGAGGGCACCACGGGCGACGAGTCCGGTGTCGTGCTGCGCACCCACACCTCGCCGGTCCAGGCCCGCACCCTCATCGACCGGGAGCCCCCGGTCTACGTGGTGTGCCCCGGCCGCGTCTACCGCACCGACGAGCTCGACGCGACCCACACCCCGGTCTTCCACCAGATCGAGCTGCTGGCCGTCGACGAGGGCCTGACGATGGCCGACCTCAAGGGCACCCTGGACCACATGGTCCAGGCGCTCTTCGGACCCGACATGAAGACCCGGCTCCGCCCGAACTTCTTCCCCTTCACCGAGCCGTCCGCCGAGATGGACATGCTCTGCTACGTCTGCCGCGGCGAGTCCGTCGGCAACCCCGACCGCCCCTGCCGCACCTGCGGCAGCGAGGGCTGGATCGAGCTCGGCGGCTGCGGCATGGTCAACCCGAAGGTGCTCGTCGCCACCGGTGTGGACCCCGAGAAGTACAGCGGATTCGCCTTCGGGTTCGGCATCGAGCGGATGCTGATGTTCCGCCACAACGTCGAAGACATGCGAGACATGGTCGAGGGTGACGTCCGGTTCACCCGGCCTTTCGGGATGGAGATCTGATGCGGGTCCCGCTTTCCTGGCTGCGGGAGTACGTCGACCTGCCGGCGACCGCGACCGGCCGTGACGTACAGGCCAAGCTCATTTCGGCGGGCCTCGAGGTCGAGACCGTCGAGCAGCTCGGCGCCGGCCTCACCGGCCCGCTGGTGGTCGGCAAGGTCCTCACCATCGAGGAACTGACCGAGTTCAAGAAGCCGATCCGCTTCTGCACGGTCGACGTCGGTCAGGCCAACGGCACCGGCGAGCCGCAGGAGATCATCTGCGGCGCCCGGAACTTCGCCGAGGGCGACAAGGTCGTCGTGGCCCTGCCCGGCGCCGTGCTGCCCGGCGACTTCCGGATCGCCGAGCGCAAGACGTACGGCAGGGTCTCGCGCGGCATGATCTGCTCGGGCGACGAGCTCGGCATGGGCGACGACGGCACGCACGGCATCATCGTGCTGCCGCCGGAGCACGAGGTCGGCATCGACGCCACGGCCCTCCTGGAGCTGTACGACGAGGTCCTCGACATCGCCGTCACCCCGGACCGCGGCTACTGCCTGTCGATCCGCGGCGTCGCCCGCGAGACCGCCATCGCGTACGGCCTGCCGCTGCGCGACCCGGCGCTGCTCGACGTGCCCGCGCCCAACGCATACGGCTACCCGGTCAAGATCGCCGACCCGATCGGCTGCGACCGCTTCACCGCGCGCACGGTCACCGGTCTCGACCCCGAGGCCGTCAGCCCGATCTGGCTCAAGCGCCGCCTCCAGAAGGCCGGCATGCGCCCGATCTCGCTCGCCGTCGACATCACCAACTACGTGATGATCGAACTCGGCCAGCCGCTGCACGCCTACGACCGCACCCTGGTCGACGGCCCCATCGGGGTCCGCCGCGCCGCCGCCGGCGAGAAGATCACCACCCTCGACGGCACCGCGCGCGTCCTCGACTCCGGCGACCTGGTCATCACCGACAACCGCGGGCCGATCGGCCTCGCCGGTGTCATGGGCGGTGCCAACACGGAGATCGCCGACCCGGTGACCGACCCGGAGACCGGCATCGTCACCGGCACCACCGAGGTCGTCATCGAGGCCGCGCACTTCGACGCCATCTCGATCGCCCGCACGGCCCGCCGTCACAAGCTGTCCTCCGAGGCGTCCAAGCGCTTCGAGCGCGGTGTCGACCCGCAGGCCGCCGCCGCTGCCGCGCAGCGCACGGTCGACCTGCTCGTGCTGCTCGCGGGCGGCACCGCCGAGGCCGGCGTCACCGAGGTCGTCGCCCCGTCCGCGCCGCACACGATCACCATGCCGGCGAACCACCCCGACAAGGTCGCGGGTGTCGACTACGGTCGCGAGACCGTCGTCCGCCGTCTCCAGGAGATCGGCTGCGACGTCTACGGCCAGGACGAGCTGGTCGTCACCGTGCCCTCGTGGCGTCCCGACCTCTACGTGCCGAACGACCTGGCCGAAGAGGTCATCCGCCTGGAGGGTTACGAGAACCTGCCCTCCACGCTGCCCAAGCCCCCGGCGGGCCGCGGCCTGACCGAGCGCCAGCGCGTCCACCGCCGGGTGGGCCGCACGCTGGCCGGCGCCGGCTACGTCGAGGCGCTGAACTACCCGTTCATCGGCGAGCAGGTCTTCGACCAGCTCGGCCTGGACGCGGACGACGCCCGCCGCCGGGTGGTCAAGCTGGTCAACCCGCTCTCCGACGAGGAGCCCGCGCTCCGTACGACGCTGCTGCCGGGCCTGCTCGGCGCGCTGCGCCGCAACGACGGGCGCGGCAGCCACGACCTGGCGCTGTTCGAGACCGGTCTGGTGTTCCGGCCCACCGAGGGCCAGCCGGGTGTCGCCGTCCGGCTGCCCGTCGACCACCGCCCGAGCGACGAGGACATCGCCCGCGTCAACGCCGTGCTGCCCGCGCAGCCGCGCCGCGCCGCCGTCGTCCTGGCCGGCTCCCGCGAGCAGGCCGGCTGGTGGGGCAAGGGCCGCCCGGCCGACTGGGCCGACGCGATCCAGGCCGCGCGCCTGGTGGCCGCCGAGTCCGGTGTCGAGCTGCTGATCGAGGCCGACCAGCACGCCCCGTGGCACCCGGGCCGCTGCGCCTCCTTCCACGTCGTGATCGACGGCGAGAAGGTCCTGGCCGGCCACGGCGGCGAGCTCCACCCCCGCGTGGTCAAGGCCCTCGGCCTGCCGGCCCGCACCTGCGCGATGGAGCTGGACCTGGACATCCTGGAGCGCGCGGGCGAGGGCCCGCTGAAGGCCCCGCGCATCTCGGCCTTCCCGGTCGCCACCCAGGACGTCGCCCTGGTCGTGGACCAGGACGTGCCCTCCGCCACGGTCGAGCACCACCTGGCCGCCGGCGCGGGCGAACTCCTGGAGTCCATCCGGCTGTTCGACGTCTACACCGGAGACCAGGTCGGCGAGGGCAAGAAGTCGCTGGCCTACGCCCTCCGCTTCCGGGCCCCCGACCGCACCCTGACGGTCGACGAGGCCACCGCGGCCCGCGACGCCGCGGTCGCCGCGGCGGCGGAGCACACGGGCGCGGTGCTGCGCGGCGCCTGAGCGCGCCGGTGACACGGCAGGGGCCCTGCCCGGGGTGAACAACCCGGGGCAGGGCCCCTTTCCCGTGCGCCCGCGCCCCCGTGCGCCCGCGCCCCCGTACGCCCGCGCTCCCGCGCTCCCGCGCTCCCGCGTTCCCGTACCTCCGTGCGGGACACCCCGAGGGTTACTCACTCCTTCGGGTGAGATCACCGGGGGAGGGTGTCCCCGGTCCGTCGCGGGTCGCGAGAATCGACGCGGCCACAGGGGCGGGCCTGTGTGCCGCAGGGTCTTCGGGCGCTGGCGGGCCTCGGGAAGGGCCGTGGATGTTCCGTGACAGGGCAGTGGTTGCCGAAGGCTCCCGGCTGAGGCGGAGCGGTCCGCTGGTGGCCCCGGTGGTGTGGGGCGCGCTCGCCGTCGCATGGCGGTTGTGGTGTCCGCTGGCCCGGGAGCCCGGGCTGCCGATGCGGGTGGCCACCAGTGTCGTCTTCCTGACCGTCGGGATCGGGCTGCTGCTCGGGGTGCGGTGCGGGCTCGTGCGGGAGCTGGCGCGGGTGCGGGCCGTCGCCGACGCGGCGCAGCAGGTGCTGCTGCGGCCGCCGCCGGACCGGATCGACGGGCTCGCGGTCGCCGCCGGTCAGCTGTCGGCCGCGCGGGGCGCGGTGGTCGGCGGGGATCTGTACGAGGCGGTGGCCACGCCGTACGGGGTGCGGATCGTGATCGGGGACGTGCGCGGGCACGGGCTCGCCGCACTCGGCACGGTGGTCGCACTGCTCGGGAGCTTCCGGGAGGCCGCCCACGACGAGGCCGAACTCGGGGGCGTGCTCAGGAGGTTGGAGCGGGCGCTCGGCCGGCATCTGTGCGAGCGGGCGCGCGAGGAGCATCCGGTGGCCGAGGAGTTCGCCACCCTGCTGCTCCTGGAGGTCCGGCCCGACGGGGAGGTCCGGGTCCTGGACTGCGGGCACCCCGGCCCGTACCGGATCGGCGGCCGGCGCGTGGAACCCGTACCCGTCGGCGATCCGCTGCCCCCGCTCGGCGCCTTCCCGCTGCCCGCCGACCTCGTGCCGTACGCCGCCGGCCGGCTGCTGCCCGGCGAGACCCTGGTGCTGCACACCGACGGTGCCGAGGAGGCCCGGGACCACCGGGGCCGGTTCTTCCCGCTGCCCGCGGTGCTCGCCGGCGCGGCCCGGGAGGCCCCGGCGGAGCTCGTACGACAGGTGCACACCGCCCTGTTGCGGCACACGGGCGGCCGGCTCGCCGACGACGTGGCCCTGCTCGTCGTCCGCAACGACCGGGTACGGGTACCGGCGCAGCCCGCCGAACCCGGGCTGCGCCGTACCCGGCCCGCGCCCTCCCCTCATTAGATGGGACAGGACAGGTGGCCGGCGCCGCCCGCGCTGCCACGGAGTGTCGGGCAGATCAGCAGCACGGACGGCGCGCGGACCGGGCGACCGCACTGTACGAGGGGGAGCCGGCGGCCCGGTCCTCGCCCTTCGGCGAGGGAGCCAAGTCAACCCGTACCGGGGCGACTTCGACAGCGCACACAGAAGGGAACAACGAGTACTTCATTCACACCCCGTGCGAAAGCGACACGTACCGGGTCCTGATCCGCCGGACAGGCCCCAGGACCTGTCCTAGTCTGAGCGCACCGAATCACCGGAGCGGTTCCATGCACCCCAACACCCTCCTCGACGCGATGCTCGCCGAAGCGGGCATCTCCCACGCCGGCCTCGCCGCCCGGGTGAACCAGGCGGGCCGTGCCCGTGGGCTCGCCCTGCGCTACGAACACACCGCGGTCGCCCGCTGGTTGAAGGGCCAGCGGCCGCGCGGCCAGGTGCCCGACCTGATCTGCGAGGTGCTCGCGGGCCGGCTGCACCGCGCCGTCACCCTCGACGACATCGGCCTCGGGGTGCCCGGCACGGTCCTGCCCGCGCCCGGCACCCCGCTCGCCGGCTTCGTCGAGCGGGCCACCGCCCTGTGGCGCTCCGACGAGCAGCGCCGCCCGCAGGTCATCGACGCGCCCGCCGTGACCGGCAACACCGCCGTGATGCCGGTGTGGGAGTGGGAGAACCCGCCGGAGGACGCCGATGTCTCCCGGGCCGGCCGCACCCGGGTCTCGGCCGCCGACGTGTCGATGCTGGCGGCGGCCCGGGCGCACTACGAGCAGATGTACCGCAAGGCCGGCGGCATGGCCACGCGCGCCCGGATCGTCGGCTTCCTCAACGCCGAGACCGCGCCGCTGCTGCGCGGCGGGTACGGCGACGCGCTCGGCCGGCAGCTGCACCGGGCGACCGGCGGACTGGTGGCGGTGGCCGGGATCTGCGCCTACGACTCCGACGCCCACGGGCTCGCCCAGCGCTATTTCCACCAGGCGCTGCGGCTCGCCAAGGCGAGCGGCGACCGCGGCCTCGGCGCCTATGTGGTCGCGTTGCTCGTCAACCAGTGCCTGTTCATGGGGGAGTACCGGCAGGCGGTCGCCTTCGCGGAGGCGGCGCTGCGCTCCGCGCACCAGGAGATCACGCCCGCGCTCGCCGCCGATCTGACGGCGATGCAGGCGAAGGCGTACGCGCATCTCGGCGACGGCGCCGCGGCCCTCGCCCGGATCCGGCGGGCGGAGGCCGAGGCGGAGCGGATCAGCCCGGGCAGCGAGCCGGCCGAGACCGGCTATGTGCAGCCGGGCCTGGTCAATGTGCAGGCGGCGGAGGCCCTGCTCAGTCTGGGCGAACTGGCCGCGGCCCACGAGCACGCGGCCGCCGCCGTCGGCACCCCGGCCCATGACCGGGGCCGGGTGCACCGGCTCGCCATCCTGTGCCAGATCGAGCTGCGGCAGGGCGAGCCGGACCGCGCCGCGGGCACCGCGGTGGAGATGACCGAGCGGGTCCGGGGCATGGAGTCGCGGCGGCTGCGGGACCGGTTGCTGCTGGTTCGCGAGCAGTTGCTCGCGAGCGGCGGAGCGGACGCGCGCCGGGCGGCCGAAATCGTCGACAGTGCGCTGCGCGTGCCTCTGTGAGCGTGTCCTTGCGACCTGGTCGCACCTGCGATATTGCCACCAAGTAATCACCGACCTGTCGAAGGTTGTCGGAAGGTGGCAAAAACGTGCAGTGGACGAAACTGAACGAACAGCCCGTGTATGAGAACCGCTGGTTCCGGGTCAACCTCGCGGACGTCGAACTCCCCGACGGCCGACGCCTCGACCACTATCTGATCCGGCTGCGCCCCGTCGCCGCCGCGACCGCCGTCAACGCCGCCGACGAGGTCCTGCTGCTCTGGCGCCATCGCTTCATCACCGACAGCTGGGGCTGGGAGCTCGCCGCCGGCGTCGTCGAGGACGGCGAGGAGCTCGTGGCCGCCGCCGCCCGCGAGATGGAGGAGGAGACCGGCTGGCGCCCAGGACCGCTGCGCCCGCTGCTCACCGTGGAGCCCTCCAACGGCCTCTCGGACGCCCGCCACCACCTCTACTGGAGCGAGGAGGCCACCTGGACCGGTCCGCCGCAGGACGCCTTCGAGTCCTCGCGCCTGGAATGGGTGCCGCTCAAGCTCGTGCCCGACATGATCGCCCGTGGCGAGGTCCCGGCCGCCAACATGGCCGCCGGGCTGCTGATGCTGCACCACCTGCGGCTGGGGTGAGCCACCCGCGGCCCGATGCGCCGCGAAAAACGCCGGATGCGCCGCGAAAAGCGCCGGATGAGCCGCGAAGAAAACGCCGGACGGCCCGTACCTGTGCGGTGTACGAGCCGTCCGGCAAGCACTCCCGGGGTCTCAGGAGTACGTCTCGGGGGGGCGATCCCGGGGGATCGCCCCGTCAGGAGTACGGGTAGAAGCCCGAGCCGGTCTTCCGGCCGAGGCGGCCCGCGTCCACCATGCGCTGGAGCAGCGGGGGAGCGGCGTACAGCGGCTCCTTGTACTCGGCGTACATCGAGTCGGCGATCGAGGCGATCGTGTCCAGGCCGATCAGGTCGGAGAGCTTCAGCGGGCCCATCGGGTGGGCGCAGCCGAACTCCATGCCGTTGTCGATGTCCTCGCGGCTGGCGATGCCCGACTCGAACATCCGGATCGCCGAGAGCAGGTACGGCACGAGCAGGGCGTTCACCACGAAGCCGGAGCGGTCCTGCGCGCGGATCGCGTGCTTGCCGAGGGTCTTCTCGGCGAACAGCTGGGCCCGGCTGATCGTGCCCTCGGAGGTGGTGAGGGCGGGGATCAGCTCGACCAGCTTCTGCACCGGCGCCGGGTTGAAGAAGTGGATGCCGATGACGTTGTCGGGGCGGGAGGTCGCCACGGCCAGCTTCACCAGCGGGATCGAGGAGGTGTTGGAGGCCAGGATCGCGTCGGGCCGGGTGACCACCTGGTCGAGCACCTGGAAGATCTCGGTCTTGACCTGCTCGTTCTCGACGACGGCCTCGATGACGAGATCGCGGTCGGCGAACTCGCCCAGGTCGGTCGTGAAGCTGAGCCGCGCGAGCGTCGCGTCGCGCTCCTCCTCGCTGATCTTGCCGCGTTCGGCGGCCTTCGCGAGCGAGTTGTAGAGCCGCGTGCGGCCGATCTCCAGCGCCTCGCCGGTGGTCTCGGCGACCTTCACCTCGAGACCGCTGCGGGCGCACACCTCGGCGATGCCCGCGCCCATCTGGCCGCAGCCGACCACTCCGATGCGCTCAATGTCGGCCATGGAGTCCGTCACCTCGTGCCTTTCGCTTCTCTGCTGGCGGCGGGGGCCCGTGTGATTCCGGTGCGCGTCCGCCTCGACTCCACGACGTTACTCCCGACACGCCCGATGATCGATCGTTCTGGGGTGGGCATGCTGTCCGATGGGCTGTGACGTATCCGATAGCGAGGGGTGACAAATGCCGCCGATCGGTAGAAGAGGGTTCATGGCGGGTGCGGCCCTGACCGCGCTCGGCCTCCCGTCAGGGGCCGCGGGAACGGCCACCGCGGCCACCGCGACGGCCGCGCGGCCGAAGGACTCCCACCCACGGGCCGCGGCCGGGTTCCGTGGCATGTGGATCGCCACCATCACCAACCGCGACTTCCCGTCCCGACCCGGACTGACCGCCGCCGAGCAGCGCGCCGAGCTGGTCGGGTGGCTCGACCTCGCGGTACGGCGCCGGATGACCGCCGTCATGCTCCAGATCCGGCCCTCCGCCGACGCCCTGTGGCCCTCGCCGTACGAGCCCTGGGCGCAGTGCCTCACCGGCGTGCAGGGCCGCGATCCCGGCTGGGACCCGCTCGGCACGGCGGTGGCCGAGGCGCACGCGCGGGGCCTGGAGCTGCACGCCTGGTGCAATCCGTACCGGGTGGCCGGCCACGCCGACCCGCGGCGGCTCGCCCCGGACCATCCGGTGCGCCGCCACCCCGGGTGGGCGCTCGTCCACAACGGGCGGCTGCTCTACAACCCGGGCCTGCCCGAGGTCCGGCGGCACGTCCAGGACGCCATGCTCGACGCCGTACACCGCTATGACATCGACGCGCTGCACTGGGACGACTACTTCTATCCGTATCCGGTGGCCGGGCAGGTCATCGACGACGACGAAGCCTTCGCGCGGTACGGGGCGGGCTTCGCGGACCGCGCGGCCTGGCGGCGGAACAACACCGACCTGCTGGTCGCCGAGACGGCGGCGCGGATCAAGGAGGCCAGGCCGGGTGTGGCCTTCGGCATCAGCCCCTTCGGGGTCTGGCGCAACGCGTCCGCGGACCCGGCCGGCTCCGCCACCCGCTCCGGTGTGCAGACCTACGACGACCTGTACGCGGACACCCGGCGCTGGATCCGCGAGGGCTGGATCGACTACGTGGTCCCGCAGCTCTACTGGAACATCGGCTTCCCGTCCGCCGACTACGCCGAGCTCGTGCGCTGGTGGGACGCGACCGTGCGCGGCACCGGGGTGAACCTGTTCCTCGGCGAGGCGCTGTACAAGGTGGGCGACCCGGCGCAGCCGGAGGCCTGGCGGGACCCGCGCGAGCTGGCCCGGCACGTGGAGCTCGCCCGCTCGTACGAGAACGTCGGCGGGCATGTCTACTTCGCGGCCCGTGAGGTGGCGAAGGATCCGCTGGGCGCGCTCACCGCCGTGCTCGACGCCTCACCCTGACCCCGCCCGCGGCGGCTGCGGCCGGTCCGGGGCGGGTGTACGGGCCGGTCCGGGGCACGGGTACGGCCGGTCCGGGGCGGGGGTTCAGCGGCCCCCGGCCCGACCGGCCTCCGGTCTCACTGGCCCCCGGCCTCCGGACGGTGGCGGACGGTGGTGTCGGGGCCCGGCGACATCACGGCCTCGTGGCCGTCGTCGTCGAACTTCACGCGGAACGGGGGGTTGCCGTTCTCGCCCATGACCTGCACGACCTCGGCCGTACGCTCGTGCTGTCCGACCGTACGGCCGTGCACGACCAGCTTGTCGCCCTTGGACGCACGCATCGGTTCCTCCTGGCGTCGGCGCCTTGGCTTCCCTACTCGGAGTCTACGTCTGCCATTGTGACCTGGCTCTCAGCTCTTCGCCCGCTGGGTCACGGCGATGCAGACCAGGACGGCGACGGCGGCGATCGGGGCGGCCGGGACCAGGTCCTCGCCGAGCACGGTCACCGACCAGAAGAGGGTGAGCAGCGGCTGGGCGAGCTGGAGCTGGCTGGCGCGCGGGATGCCGATCCGGGCCATGCCCCGATACCAGACGTACAGACCGAAGAAGGTGGAGCCGGCCGCCACCCAGACCAGACCGGCGACGCCGTGCGCGGTGAGGTGGACCGGCTCGTACGCGAGGGCCACGGCCGCGCCGGCCGTCGTCAGCGGCAGGCACAGGACCAGCGCCCAGCCGACCACCTGCCAGCCCGGCATCAGCCCGGCGAGCCGCCCGCCCTCGGTGTATCCGGCGGCGCACACCAGGAGCGCGCCGAAGAGGTGGAGGTCGCCGGCGGACAGGGCGCCGCCGCTCTGCTGCACGGTGAAGGCGAGCACGACGACCGCTCCGGCGACGGCCGCGAACCAGAAGGTACGGGACGGGCGGCGGCCGGTACGGACCGCGGCGAGGGTCGCGGTGGTGAGCGGCAGCAGGCCTACGACCACGGCGGCGTGCGAGGTGGTGGCGGTCCGCAGGGCCAGTGTGGTCAGCAGCGGGAAGCCGACCACCACGCCGCCGGCCACGACCGCGAGCCCGGCCCAGTGGCGCCGGTCCGGCAGCGGCACCCGGCCGGCGAGCAGGAAGGCGCCCGCGACCAGCGCGGCGAGCACCGAGCGGACGGCGACGAGCGACCAGGGGCCGAAGCTCTCCAGGCCCCACACGGTGGACGGGAAGGTGAGCGAGAAGGCGAGCACGCCGAGCGCGGCGAGCAGGGTGCCGGTACGGGAGTCGGGGGCCGCCACGACGCGGGGCGGCGCGGTGTCGGTGGCCGGTCGGGTGGCGGTGACCGCTATCGTGCTCGATCCAGTAGCGCTATTCTGTGCTCTCATGCACGAGCGTAGCAGTGTCGCCGAACTGGTGGGATCCCTGAAAGCGGAGCTGAACCGCTACTCACCAGGTGAGAAGCTGCCGTCGAGCCGTGCGCTCGTCGAGCGCTACCGCGTCTCCCCGGTGACCGTCACCCGCGCCCTCGCCCGGCTCGCCGCCGAGGGCCTCGTCGTCACCCGGCCCGGCGCCGGCGCCTACCGGGCCGAGGCGCGCCCCGCCGCCCCCGCCACCGGCGACACCTCCTGGCAGGAGCTCGCGCTCAGCGCCGACGGCGCCACCGACCTCGTACCGCGCGCCGTCGACGCCTCCGGCGTCCTCGTCACCCTCGCCGCGCCCCCGCCCGGCGTCGTCGAGTTCAACGGCGGCTACCTCCACCCCGCCCTCCAGCCCGAGCGGGCCCTCGCCGGCGCCCTCGCCCGGGCCGGCCGCCGGCCCGGGGCCTGGGGCCGCCCGCCCACCGACGGGCTGCCCGAACTGCGCGCCTGGTTCGCCCGCGAGATCGGCGGCGGCGTCACCGCCGCCGAGGTCCTGGTCACCGCCGGCGGCCAGTCCGCCCTCACCACCGCGCTGCGCGCGCTCGCCGCGCCCGGCACCCCCGTGCTCGTCGAATCGCCCACCTACCCCGGCATGCTGGCCGTCGCCCGCGCCGCCGGACTGCGCCCGGTCCCGGTGCCCACCGACGCCGACGGCATCCGCCCCGACCTCCTCGAAGCCGCCTTCCGCGCCACCGGCGCCCGCGTCCTGGTCTGCCAGCCGCTGTTCCAGAACCCCACCGGCGCCGTCCTCTCCGCCGAACGCCGGACCGCCGTCGTCCGGATCGCCCGCGCCGCCGGCGCCTTCGTCATCGAGGACGACTTCGCCCGCCGGCTCGTCCACGCCGACGCCGCGCCCCTGCCGCCCACGCTCGCCGCCGACGACCCCGACGGCGTCGTGGTCCATGTCTGCTCGCTCACCAAGGTCACCTCGGCCAGCCTCCGGGTGGGCGCGCTCGCCGCGCGCGGCCCGGTCCTCGAACGCCTCCGCGCCATCCAGGTCGTCGACAGCTTCTTCGTACCCCGCCCGCTGCAGGAGGCGGCGCTCGAACTCGTCGGCTCCCCGGCCTGGAACCGGCATCTGCGCGCCGTCTCCGAGGAGTTGAAGCACCGCCGCGACACCATGACCGGCGCGCTCGGGCTGCACCTGCCCGAACTCGCCCTGCCGCACGTCCCGTCCGGCGGCTACCACCTGTGGCTGCGCCTGCCCGACACCCTCCCCGAGAGTGCCCTGCTGCCCGCCGCGATGCGCGCCGGGGTCGCGGTCGCCCCCGGCCGCCCCTACTTCTGCGCCGAGCCGCCCGCCGGACACATCCGGCTGAGTTTCGCGGGTGTCGCGGGCCCCACGGAGATCGTCGAGGGAGTGCGGCGGCTGCGCGCAGCCGTGGACGAGGCCGACGGCCAGGCCCTGTCCGGCGCGTGACGGCCGGGCGCGCGTCGGAGGCGAATTCGCCTGACACGGGACGGCGGTCCTGGAAACCCTGCGCCCATGACCGACACCACCGCCCCGGCCGCCCCGCCCACCCCCGTCCTGCACGGGGCGTACGAGATCTCAGCCGACCCCGCCCGCCTCGACCCGGCCCGTATCCACCACTGGCTCTCGACGGACGCGTACTGGGCCGAGGGCCTGTCCGGCGGACCAGCAGGACCGGGCCATCGCCGGGTCGCTCAACTTCGGCGCGTACCGCCGTGACACCGGGGAGATGAGCGCCTACGCCCGGATCGTCACCGACTACGCCACCTTCGCCTGGCTCTGCGACGTCTTCGTCTACCGCCCCGCCCGCGGCACCGGACTCGGCACCGCGCTCGTCAGCGCCGTCCGCGACCACCTGGAGCCGTACGGGCTGCGCCGGATCATGCTCGCCACCGCCGACGCGCACGGCGTCTACGAGAAGGTCGGTTTCACGCCACTGGAGAATCCGGACAAGTGGATGGCTCTCGGACTGCACTGAGCACACGCCCCCGCCGAACCGGCAAATGACCCCTTGACCTGCGGGCCCACCGGCCTCACGATCGCGGCCATGGGTCTTCGGGTCACGCTGGTCGCGGCGGCACGCAGCTCCTCTCTGCTCGCCGAACGCTTCGACGACGACCGGCCCCTCGACGAGGCCGGCTGGTACGAGGTGCAGCTCGCCGCGCCCCGGCTGGTTCCGCTCGGTGCGGCCGAGCTGCGCTACTGCTCGCCCACGGCCCGCAGCCGCGCCACCGGCACCGCCCTCGGCTACGCCCCGCTCGCCCAGCCCGCCCTGCGCGACTGCGACATGGGCCGCTGGCGCGGGCTCACCCTCGCCGAGGTCGCCGCCCTCGAACCGGCCGCCGTCGACGCCTGGCTCGCCGACCCGCGCACCGCCCCGCACGGCGGCGAGACCCTGCTGTCCTTCATCACCCGCGTCGGCGGCTGGCTCGACACCCGACCGGCCGCCGACGGCGAGATCGTCGCCGTCGCCGAACCCGCCGTCGTCCGGGCCGCCCTCGTCTACGCGCTGAAGGCCCCGCCCGCGACGTACTGGAACGTCGACGTCCGCCCCCTGTCGACGGTCACGCTGACCGGGCGCCCGGGGGCCTGGCACCTGGAGCTCGCGGCCGCGATGTCGTAGGGACGGGGGAGCGGGTACGACCGGATAGCCTGGTGGGCACGATGAACCGTCTGACCACGTCCTGGGGCACCTTCCCGCTCACCCGCTTCCCCGCCGACCCGCGCGACACGCTGCGCGCCTGGGACGCGGCCGACGAGTATCTGCTCACGCACCTCGCCGAAACGGGCACCGACCTGTCCGGGACCGTCGCCGTCGTCGGCGACCGGTGGGGCGCGCTGGCGACCGCGCTCGCCGCCCGTACCGGCACCGGCGCGCTGGTGCAGATCTCCGACTCGTACCTGGGACGGACCGCCACCGCCGAGAACCTGGCCCGGTCCGGGGCCGCCCCGGACGCGGTCACCCTGCTCACCACCCAGGACCCGCCGCCCGAGCGGATCGACGTGCTGCTCGTGCGCGTCCCGAAGAGCCTCGCGCTCCTGGAGGACCAGCTGCACCGGCTCGCTCCGGCGGTGCACGAGCACACGGTGATCGTCGGCACCGGCATGGTGAAGGAGATCCACACCTCGACGCTCTCGCTGTTCGAGCGGATCCTGGGGACCACGCGCACCTCGCTGGCGGTGAAGAAGGCCCGGCTCATCCACACGACGCCGGACACGGCCCGGGTGGGCGAGGAACTCGCACGGGACGCCAACCCCTGGCCGTACGCGTACGAGCTGCCCGCCGACGCCCCCGCCGGGCTCGCGGGCCGCACCGTCGTCAACCAGGCCGGCGTCTTCTGCGCCGACCGTCTCGACATCGGCACCCGTTTCCTCCTCCAGCACCTGCCGACCGGCCTCGGCGCCGCCCGCGTGGTCGACCTCGGCTGCGGCAACGGCGTCGTCGGACTCGCCGTCGCGCTCGCCGAGCCCGAGGCCGAACTCCTCTTCACCGACGAGTCGTACCAGGCCGTGGCCTCCGCCGAGGAGAACTTCCGCACCCACGCGGGGGAGGGCCGCAAGGCGGAGTTCACCGTCGGCGACGGGCTCGCCGAGGCCGCCCCCGGCTCCGTGGACCTGGTGCTCAACAACCCGCCGTTCCACAGCCACCAGGCCACCACCGACCGCACCGCCCGCCGGATGTTCGCCGATGCCCGCCGGGCCCTGCGGCCCGGCGGGGAACTGTGGGTGGTCGGCAACCGGCACCTCGGCTACCACGTCACCCTGCGCCGGATCTTCGGCAACAGCGAGCTCGTCGCGAGCGACCCGAAGTTCGTGGTGCTCCGGGCCGTCAAGCGCTGACGGGCCGCGCCAGGGAGCGGGCGACGGTCGAGGTCCGGGCCTTCGTCTTGTCTGCTTGTCTGCCTGCGCGTGCGGCGCCGCCGCCTTGCGCTCGGCGATGGCCCGCTCGCGGGTGCGGCGCCGCTCGTCGGCGGCCCGCTGGACGAGGTACGACCGGTCCCGCCGGGTGCGGCCCGGTCAGCGGTCCGGGAACACCAGGCTCAGCCCCCGTACCCGCTCCTCGCCGAGGGTGATGTCGAGCGCGGCGATCCGGCCCGCGCGCACGGTGAACGCCACTGCCGAGACCGCCCGCCCGTCTGCCATGGCGACCGCCCCGAGCGCCCCGCCGACCAGCGCGGGCCGCACCACCTGACCGGCCCGCCGGGCGAACGCGGCGGCGGCCCCCTCGGCGACGGCCGGCGCGCCCCGCACGGTGCCGTGCTCCGAGCGCGCCACCACCTCGGGGTCGAGCACGGCCGCGAGCGCCCGCGGATCGCGCATCCGCAGCGCGGCCAGGAACACCTCGACCACGGCCCGCTCCCGCGTCGGATCCCCGTCCCCGGCCCGGCGCGGTCCGCCACCGCCGGACGCCCGCCGCGAACAGGTGTGCGCCACCAGGGTCGTCAGCCACGCCTCGACGCCGGCCCCGCCCTCCCCCATCCGGCCCCGCGCCTCGGCGAGCGCGCCGTCCACATCCCCGTACGGCCCGAGCACTCCCCGGGCGACCTCCCGCAACCGCTCCTCGTACGCGTCGAAGCACGCGCTCAGGAAGGTCTCCTCGTCCATCGTCCGTCCTCGCTTCGTGTGCTTCGTGTACTCCGTGTGCAGGGGCACAGGGGTGACGAGGCGGGGCGCCCGGTTGTGACAAGAGGCGGACCTTCCGCGCCCGCCGCGCGGCTACGGTTGTCGCGCATGGCCCATACCGAGATCGAGATCACCGCGGAGCTGATCCGCGACCTGCTGCGTGAGCAGCATCCCGACCTGGCCGATCGTCCTGTACGGCTCGGGGCGCGGGGCTGGGACAACCAGTTGTGGCGGCTCGGCGACGACCTGGCCGTGCGGCTGCCCTGGGCGACGGAGTCCGCGGACGGGCTGCTGCGCAAGGAGCACGCCTGGCTGCCCGAACTCGCCCCCGGGCTCCCGCTGCCGGTGCCCGTGCCGCAGCGGCTCGGGGAGCCGTCCGGGCGGTATCCGCGGCCGTGGATCGTGACCACCTGGGTGCCGGGGGAGCCGGCCGACCGCGTTCCCGTCACCCGCGGCGCGGAGGCGGCCGACGGCCTGGCGGCCTTCCTCACGGCGCTCCACCGGCCCGCTCCCGCGGCGGCGCCGACCGGCCGCGGGCGCGGCGGCCCGCTGGCGGACGTCGCCGAGCGGGTCGTCGAAGGGCTCGCCGAGGCCGGCGACATGGGGCTGATCGCCGAACCGGACACCGTCCGCGCCGTCTTCGAGGATGCTCTCGCCGCGCCGAAGTGGGACGGGCCGCCGATGTGGATCCACGGAGACCTGCACCCGGCCAACGTCCTCACCGCGAACGGCACTCTCTGCGGAGTCGTCGACTTCGGCGACCTCTGCGCGGGCGACCCGGCCTGCGACCTCGCCGCCGCGTGGGGGCTGCTGCCGGACGGGGCCGCGGACCGCTTCCACGCCGCCTACCGCCCCGCCCCGGACACCGCGATGCTCCGCCGCGCCCGCGGCTGGGCGGTCTGGCGCGCCCTCGGCGGCCTCCTCGTCGGCGAGGCCGGCGTCCGGGGCCGCCCCGGCGGCAAGCCCACCTGGGGCCCACCCGCCCGGGCCGCCCTGCGCCGCCTCGCGGCCGCGCCGCACCTGGGCTGAGCGCATCCATCGTGCCGGGGGCGCCCGGTATGGCGGAACGCCGCCTCGGCGGCACGGCGATGTTCCCCACGGCCCGGCGGACCTGGGGAGTTCCCCCGCCTCCGCCTCGCGTTCCACGGCCCCTGGCACCGCTCCCTGATCCAGCCCGATCGACGGGACACGCCTAGGATCGCCGTCATGGCGCTGCGCCCCGTCCAGGTGAACATCAAGGCCCTCGACGCCCGGGCCGTCGGCCGGTTCTGGGCGGAGGCGCTCGGCCGGGGCGCGTACGACGCGGGGGCGACGACCTGGGTCGGGCCCGCCGGGGGCCTCGTACGACCGGAGCCGGGCGGCCTCGGGATCGGCGTCGTTGCCGTCCCGGAGGGCAAGACGGCGGTGAAGAACCGCACGCACCTCGATCTCGCCACCACCTCCGCCGCCCACCACGCCGAGCTGGTCGCCCGCCTGAAGGATCTCGGCGCCACGCCCGTCGCCCTGGGGCAGGGCGAGGTGCCGTGGACGGTGCTCGCCGATCCCGAGGGCAACGAGTTCTGCGTCCTGGAGCCCCGCGAGGTCTACCGGGACACCGGGCCGATCGCCGCCGTCGTGGTCGACTGCGCGGATCCGCGGGCCATGGCCCGGTTCTGGGGCGAGGCGATCGACTGGACCGCGCACGAGGTGACCGACGACCTCGCGCGCTTCCGCTCCGCCGCCGGCACCGGCCCGTACCTCGAACTCCTCCGCGTGCCCGGCGCGCGAGCCGTGCCGACCGTGCCCGACCGGGTCCACCTCGGCCTGCTGCCGTACCCCGGCGACGACAGGGCGGCCGAGGTGGCCCGCCTGCGCGCCCTCGGCGCCACCGATCTCGCCACCGACGCCGCCACCGACGCCGACGCCGACGCCGACATCGACATCGACCTCGGCACCGGCCTCGGCCAGCGTGACGCCCCGTGGACGTGCCTCGCCGACCCGGAGGGCCACGAGCTCCGCGTCCTCGCCCCGCGCTGACGCGGACGACCGGCACCCGCCCCCGCCCTCCCACCACCTCATTGCATAAAACTGCGGACGCACGTATAGTCATGCCATCCATGAGGAGGGTGTTCGATGACGGTACGAGCAGCAGTCGCGGGCGCGAGCGGATACGCGGGCGGAGAGCTCCTGCGCCTTCTCCTCGCGCACCCCGAGGTCGAGATCGGCACGCTGACCGGGCACTCCAACGCCGGGCAGCGGCTCGGCGGGCTTCAGCCGCACCTGCTGCCGCTCGCCGACCGGGTGCTCACCGAGACCACCCCGGAGGCCCTCGCCGGCCACGACGTGGTCTTCCTCGCCCTGCCGCACGGGCAGTCCGCCGCCGTCGCCGAGCAGCTCGGGCTCGACACCCTCGTGGTCGACATGGGCGCCGACTTCCGGCTGAAGGACGCGGCCGACTGGGAGACCTTCTACGGCTCCCCGCACGCCGGCACCTGGCCGTACGGCCTGCCCGAACTGCCGGGCGCCCGCGCCGCGCTGGAGGGGTCCAAGCGCATCGCGGTGCCCGGTTGCTACCCCACCGCCGTCTCGCTGGCCCTCTTCCCCGCGTACGGAGCCGGGCTCGCCGAGACCGAGGCCGTGATCGTCGCCGCCTCCGGCACCTCCGGCGCCGGCAAGGCCGCCAAGCCGCACCTGCTCGGCAGCGAGGTCATGGGCAACATGTCCCCGTACGGCGTCGGCGGCGGCCACCGGCACACCCCCGAGATGATCCAGAACCTCAGCGCGGCGGCCGGGGAGCGCGTCACCGTCTCCTTCACGCCCACCCTCGCACCGATGCCCCGCGGCATCCTCGCCACCTGCTCGGCCACCGCCCGGCCCGGCGTGACCGCCGAGGCCGTGCGCGCCGCGTACGAGAAGGCCTACGCGGACGAGCCCTTCGTCCACCTCCTCCCCGAGGGGCAGTGGCCCGCCACGGCCTCCGTCCACGGTTCCAACGCCGTTCACGTGCAGGTCGCGTACGACCCGGCCGCGAACCGGATCATCGCGATCAGCGCCATCGACAACCTCGCCAAGGGCACCGCCGGCGGCGCGGTGCAGAGCATGAACATCGCCCTCGGGCTCCCCGAGACGACCGGACTCTCCACGATTGGAGTCGCTCCATGAGCGTCACCGCAGCGAAGGGATTCACGGCCGCGGGCATCGCGGCCGGGATCAAGCAGAACGGCAACCCGGACCTGGCCCTCGTGGTCAACACCGGGCCGCGCCGCGCCGCCGCGGGAGTCTTCACCTCCAACCGCGTCAAGGCCGCCCCGGTCCTGTGGTCGCAGCAGGTCCTCGCCGACGGCGAGCTGACCGCCGTCGTCCTCAACTCCGGCGGCGCCAACGCCTGCACCGGCCCGCAGGGCTTCCAGGACACCCACGCCACCGCCGAGAAGGTCGCCGAGGTCCTCACCAAGGCCGGCCGCGAGACCGGCGCCGGTGACGTCGCCGTCGCCTCCACCGGGCTCATCGGCGTGCTCCTGCCGATGGACAAGCTGCTGCCCGGCGTCGAGAAGGCCACCGCCGAACTCTCCGAGCACGGCGGCGAGAAGGCCGCCATCGCCATCAAGACCACCGACACCGTCCACAAGACCGCGGTCGTGACGAAGGGCGGCTGGACGGTCGGCGGCATGGCCAAGGGCGCGGGCATGCTCGCCCCCGGCCTCGCCACCATGCTCGTCGTCCTCACCACCGACGCCGACGTCGACGCCGCCGGCCTCGACGCCGCCCTGCGCCACTCCACCCGGCTCACCTTCGACCGGGTCGACTCCGACGGCTGCATGTCCACCAACGACACCGTGCTGCTGCTCGCCTCCGGCGCCGCCGGCGTCACGCCCGCCCAGGACGAGTTCGCCGCGGCCGTCCAGGAGGTCTGCGCCGACCTCGCCCGCCAGCTCATCGGCGACGCCGAGGGCGCCAGCAAGGACATCCGGATCGAGGTGATCAACGCGGCCACCGAGGGCGACGCCGTCGAGGTCGGCCGGTCCATCGCCCGTAACAACCTCCTCAAGTGCGCCATCCACGGCGAGGACCCCAACTGGGGCCGGGTGCTCTCCGCCATCGGCACTACCGCCGCCGCCTTCGACCCGGACAGGCTCAACGTCGCCATCAACGGCGTCTGGGTCTGCAAGAACGGCTCCGTCGGCGAGGACCGCGAGCTCGTCGACATGCGCTACCGGGAGGTCGTCATCACCGCCGACCTCGCCGCCGGCTCCGAGACCGCCGTCATCTGGGCCAACGACCTCACCGCCGACTACGTCCACGAGAACAGCGCGTACTCGTCATGAGCAACAGCACGCGGAAGCACACCGCGCTCCCCAAGGCACGGATCCTCATCGAGGCGCTGCCCTGGCTCACCCGCCACCGCGGCAAGACCGTCGTCATCAAGTTCGGCGGCAACGCCATGATCGACGAGGAGCTGAAGGCCGCCTTCGCCCAGGACGTCGTCTTCCTGCACCACGCCGGCCTCCGGCCGGTCGTCGTGCACGGCGGCGGCCCGCAGATCAGCGCCGCCCTCGACAAGCACGGCATCGTCAGCGAGTTCAAGGCGGGCCTCAGGGTCACCACCGAGGACGCCATGGACGTCGTACGGATGGTGCTCGCCGGCCAGGTCCAGCGCGAGCTGGTCAACCTGCTCAACGAGCACGGCCCGCTCGCCGTCGGACTCACCGGCGAGGACGCCCACACCATCACCGCCACCAAGCACCTGCCGGAGATCGACGGCGAGCCCGTCGACATCGGGCGGGTCGGCGAGATCACCCACATCGACACCGGTGCGATCGAGGCCCTGCTCGCCGACGGGCGCATCCCCGTCGTCTCCTCGATCGCCCGCTCCCAGGACGACGGACATGTCTACAACGTCAATGCTGATACGGCGGCTGCGGCACTCGCTGCGGCGCTGGACGCCGAGACGCTGATGGTCCTCACCGACGTCGAGGGCCTCTACGAGGACTGGCCGAACAGCGACGAGGTCATCAGCCGGCTCACCGCGAGCCAGCTGGAGAAGCTGCTGCCCGACCTCTCCAGCGGCATGGTCCCCAAGATGGAGGGCTGCCTGCACGCCGTCCGCAACGGCGTCACCACGGCGCGCGTGATCGACGGGCGCGTCCAGCACTCCATCCTGCTGGAGATCTTCACCGACGAGGGCATCGGCACCATGGTCGTGCCCGACGAGACCACGGACGCGGCCAAGGGGGAAGCGTGAGCGGCAACCAGGACCTGACCCAGCGGTGGCAGGGCTCGCTGATGGACAACTACGGCACCCCCCGGCTGCCGCTGGTCCGCGGCGAGGGCGCCAAGGTCTGGGACGCCGACGGCAAGGAGTACCTCGACTTCGTCGGCGGCATCGCCGTCAACGCCCTCGGCCACGCCCACCCGGCCGTCGTCGAGGCCGTCACCCGGCAGATCCAGAGCCTCGGCCACGTCTCCAACCTCTTCGTCGCCGAACCCCCGGTCGCCCTCGCCGAACGGCTGCTCCAGCTCTTCGGCCGGCCCGGCAAGGTCTTCTTCTGCAACTCCGGCGCCGAGGCCAACGAGGCCGCCTTCAAGATCGGCCGGCTCACCGGCCGGAGCCACATGGTCGCCACCACCGGCGGCTTCCACGGCCGCACCATGGGCTCCCTCGCGCTCACCGGCCAGCCCGGCAAGCAGGCCCCGTTCCTGCCGCTGCCCGGCGACGTGACACATGTGCCGTACGGCGACGTCGAGGCCCTGCGGGCCGCCGTCACCGAGGAGACGGCGTTCGTGATCATCGAGCCCGTCCAGGGCGAGAACGGCGTCGTCGTGCCACCCGCCGGCTATCTGACGGCGGCCCGCGAGATCACCCGCGCCACCGGCACCCTCCTCGTCCTCGACGAGGTGCAGACCGGCATCGGCCGAACCGGCACCTGGTTCGAGCACCAGGCCCACGCCGGGGTCGAGCCGGACGTCGTGACCCTCGCCAAGGGCCTCGGCGGCGGTCTACCGATCGGCGCCACCGTCGCCTTCGGCAAGGCCGCGGAGCTCTTCACGCCCGGCCACCACGGCACCACCTTCGGCGGCAACCCCGTCGCCTGCGCCGCCGGACTCGCCGTCCTGGACACCCTCGGTGCCGACGGCGCCCTCGACGAGGTGAAGCGGCTCGGCGAGAAGCTGCGCGACGGAATCGAGGGCCTGGGCCACCCGCTGGTCTCCCATGTCCGTGGCTCCGGCCTCCTGCTGGGTATCGTGCTCACCGAGTCCCTCGCACCCCAGGTGCAGCAGGCGGCTCAGGACGCCGGCCTCCTGGTGAACGCGCCCGCCCCCGATGTCGTACGGCTCATGCCGGCGCTCGTCATCGCAGACGCGGAGGTGGACGCCTTCCTCCGGGCACTGCCCGGCGTCCTGGACGAGGCGAACGGGCAAGGACGAACCGGAGAATGAGACGACGATGACCGACGCGCAGGAACCCGAGCACGGCGGGCCGTCCGTTCCGCAGACCCGCACCGCACGCCACCGCAGGATCGTCGACATCCTCAACCGGCAGCCGGTGCGCTCGCAGAGCCAGCTCGCCAAGCTCCTCGCCGACGACGGGCTGAGCGTCACCCAGGCGACGCTCAGCCGCGACCTCGACGAGCTCGGCGCGGTGAAGATCCGCAACACCGGAGGCGAACTCATCTACGCGGTGCCCAGCGAGGGCGGCTTCCGCACCCCGCAGGCACCGCTCGGCGAGTCCGCCAAGGAGGAGCGCATGCGGCGCCTCTCCGGCGAACTGCTGATCTCCGCCGAGGCCTCGGCCAACCTGGTGGTGCTCCGCACCCCGCCGGGCGCCGCCCAGTTCCTCGCTTCGGCCATCGACCAGGCCGAACTCCACGCGATCCTCGGCACGATCGCGGGCGACGACACCCTGCTGCTCATCTCCCGCGACCCGGCCGGCGGGCAGGCGCTCGCCGACCACCTCCTGCGCCTCGCGCAGAAGGAACGCTAGACACGTCGAGCTAGTAGCGCGTGATCGCCGTCGGCCCGCCCCGCGTGCCGACGGCGATGTGCGGCCGGCGGCCCGGATCCGCCCAGGCCAGGATCCTGCGCATCGCGTCGGCCGGCACCGACACACAGCCGGCCGTCGCCCCGCGCCCGCTCACATGCAGGAAGATCCCGGCTCCGCGCCCGCGCACCGGGCGCGCGTAGTTGAAGCCGATGACGAGGGCGTGCGCGTACTGCGTCCCGTAGTCGGCCAGATGCTCGGACTCGGCGGCCCGGCAGTCCTCCGGCAGCCCCTCCACCCAGCGGTTGTACGAGGCCGACTCGTTGTCCTGGCACCACCAGGAGCGGTCCGTCACCCGCGCGTAGCCGTACGCCGTCCCGGCCGGCGCCGGCTCGGTTCCGAAGGCGTACGGCAGGCCGTACAGACCGGTCGGCGTGGTGCTGGTGCCCTGCCGCCGCGCCGCGCCCTCGGCCAGGCCGTTGGCCCCGAACCGCGCCTCCGCGGACCCCGCCCGCACCCACCGCCCGCCGTGCCGGTCCCACCAGGTGACGGTCCCGGTGGTGGCGGACGTGCCGGCGGCCACCGCCGTGATCAGCTGCGAGCCGCCGCCGGTGTCCGCCATCCGCTCCGGCAGGGGTGTCGGCGACCCGGGGGAGGCGAGCGTCGCCACCAGGGCTCCGAGTACGAGAAGGGTGCGCATGGCGCGAGGCTAGGGCGCCGCCGGGCCCGCCGCCCGGCTACTCACCCGAGCGGGGGAGCGGCGGCAGTGGCAGCGGCAGCCCGGGCAGGCCGTCGATGCTGGTCGCGATGTGGTCCTTCTTGGCGAAGTACGCGTCCAGGGAGGCGTCGTCCTCGCGGGCGAAGCGCTTGCGGTGCAGATCGCGGTCCTCGTCGTACGACATGAACGGCACGGCGTACCCGCAGGTGTCCCGCACGAGTTCGGCCCGCACGACGATGACCGCCCGCAGCCCGTGCGGCTCCGGGTCGATCCCGGGGAAGTGTCCGAGCAGCCCGCCCCAGCGCGGGTCGTCCCGGAACACCGGCTCGCCGCGCCCGTGGACCCGCACGATGTTCGGCGGCCCCTGGAAGGCGCACCACATGAGCGTGATGCGCCCGTTCTCGCGGAGGTGCGCCACGGTCTCGGCGTTGGACCCGGCGAAGTCCAGGTAGGCGACGGTGTGTTCGTCGAGGACGGCGAAGGAGCCGCTCACGCCCTTCGGCGAGAGGTTGACCGTGCCGTCCCCGGCGAGCGGCGCGGTCGCGGTGAAGAAGACCGGCTGGGCCTCGATGAAGGCGCGAAGTCGTCCGTCGATGCGGTCATACGTTTTTCCCATGGTGCCCATTCTGTGTGCGGGGCACGGCACTCGAACGGGTGTTTCGCCATACGGTCGCCCGCCGGCCCTCAGGCGCGCCACCGGGGCAGGAAGCCCGGCGGTCGCGGTACGGGCTCCTCCCTGCCGAGGACGCGGCGGACCCGCAGGCGCAGCACCGGGTCGGGGTCGGCGACGAGCCGTTCGGCCGTCTCCCGGTACACGGCGGAGGCGTGCTCCCGCAGCAGGAGCAGGGCCCGGACGCGGACGTGCACCGGCCGGCCCGGCCCGGTGCGGCGCAGGAACTCCTCCTCCCTCACCCGGTCCGCCCAGGGCAGCAGGGTCCGGGCCGTCTCCCGTACGACGCCGGGCGCCGGGTCGTCGAGCAGCGGCAGCAGTCGGGCGAAGTCCGCGACCTCGAACATCCGCAGACCCGCGACGGCGGAGGACCGCACCAGCGGGTCCGGGTGCCCGGTGAGGTCCCACAGCACCTCCATGTCCTGTTTCCGCTCGCCGCACTCGGCGAGCCCGAGCGGCGCCCGGCCGGGCACGACCGCCGGATCGGCGCAGGCCGCCCGGTAGAGCGCGAGCGGGTCGCGGCCGTCCTGGCGGAGCACCCAGCGGGCGCAGGCCCGCACCATGCCCGACCGGTCGTGGAGGAACGGCTCGGCCTCGGCGGCCCGGCCGGCCTTCCGCAGCGCGGTCACCCCGGCCGAGCGCACCCGGCCGGAGCGGGCGGCGAGCAGCAGCGGCAGCGTCTCGTCGGGGACGCCGGCGGCGAGCGCGGCGTTCGCGGCCGTGTCCTGGATCGCCAGGTCGTTGTCGTACGCGGCGAGCCGGGCCAGTTCGGTGGGGGAGAGCAGCCCGCGCTCGACGGCGAGGCCGAAGGCGATCCGCCGGGTGGGCCGGTCCCGGTTGAGGAACAGGTCGGTGAGGCTTGCGTCCGGTGCGGCGCGCAGCAGCTCCTGGAGCAGGTCGGCCGCCCGGCCGCCACGCATCCGGTCGCGGAGCCGGAGGATGACGGGGGCGGTGACGGCCAGCGTCCGCGCGTCGGCCCCGGACAGGGCTTCGGCGAGGACTGCGAGTGCCCGGTCCCGTACCGCCGGAACCCAGTCGGTGGTGCGGACGGCGACGAGGGGGAGGACGGCGGGGCAGAGGGCGGCGTGGGCCAGGGCGGCCTCGCGGATGCGGCCGTCGCCGTCGCACAGGGCGAGGACGAGCTCCGCCTCGGTCGGCGGGCGGCTCACCGGGACCCGCAGCACGGTGGGGCGAAGTCCCTTGGCGAGCCATGTGTGGGTCGGGAGCCCCGGGCCCCGCCACTCGTGGGCGGACCGGATCCGCTCGTCGAGTTCCAGCCACGTCTCCGGCCGCCGGACCTCGATCACCCGGTCGAGCGCGCGCCCCCGCGCGAGCCCCCGTATCGCCGCGTCCAGCGGCGTCTCCTCGCTCGTCATGGACGGAGCCTAGGGCTCACCCACCCGCTCCGGCCTGCGATTTTCCGCTACTCCGGAGACGCGTTGACAAAACATACGGAGGACTGCATAGTTATACCCATCAGTGGTTGCAAGGTAAGGAGAACCCCGTGACCGAGCGCGTCGTACTCGCCTACTCGGGCGGCCTGGACACCTCCGTCGCCATCGGCTGGATCGCCGAGGAGACGGGTGCCGAGGTCATCGCCGTCGCCGTGGACGTCGGCCAGGGCGGCGAGGACCTGGACGTCATCCGCAAGCGCGCGCTCGCCTGCGGTGCGGTCGAGGCCGAGGTCGCGGACGCCAAGGACGAGTTCGCCGACGAGTACTGCCTCCCGGCGATCAAGGCCAACGCCCTCTACATGGACCGCTACCCGCTGGTCTCGGCGCTCTCCCGGCCGGCCATCGTGAAGCACCTCGTCGCCGCCGCCAACAAGCACAACGCCTCCATCGTCGCCCACGGCTGCACCGGCAAGGGCAACGACCAGGTGCGCTTCGAGGCCGGCATCCAGGCCCTCGGCCCGGACCTGAAGTGCATCGCCCCGGTCCGTGACTACGCGATGACCCGCGACAAGGCCATCGCCTTCGCCGAGAAGGCGAACCTGCCGATCGCCACCACCAAGAAGTCCCCGTACTCCATCGACCAGAACGTCTTCGGCCGGGCCATCGAGACCGGCTTCCTGGAGGACATCTGGAACGCGCCGATCGAGGACATCTACGAGTACACCCAGAACCCGGCGGTCGCCCGCGAGGCCGACGAGGTCGTCATCTCCTTCAAGGAGGGCGTCCCGGTCGCCATCGACGGCAAGCCCGTCACCGTCCTCCAGGCCATCCAGCAGCTCAACGAGCGCGCCGGCGCCCAGGGCATCGGCCGGATCGACATGGTCGAGGACCGGCTCGTGGGCATCAAGTCCCGCGAGGTGTACGAGGCTCCCGGCGCGATCGCCCTGATCACCGCCCACCAGGAGCTGGAGAACGTCACCGTCGAGCGCGAGCTGGCCCGCTACAAGCGGCAGGTCGAGCAGCGCTGGGGCGAGCTGGTCTACGACGGCCTGTGGTTCTCGCCGCTCAAGCGCGCCCTGGACGGCTTCATCGACGAGGCCAACCAGCACGTCACCGGCGACATCCGGATGACCCTGCACGGCGGTCGGGCCGTCGTCACCGGCCGGAAGTCCGCCGAGTCGCTCTACGACTTCAACCTCGCCACCTACGACACCGGCGACACGTTCGACCAGTCGAAGGCGCAGGGCTTCATCGACATCTTCGCGCTCTCGTCGAAGATCGCCGCGAAGCGTGACCTCGCGTAAGAATCCGTCGTTCGACAGCCGCCTCCCTGTTCCGTACGCGGCAGGGAGGCGGCCGCACATCCAGACACGGTCCTCAAGGAGCACAGCAGTGAGCAGCAACAACGGTGACGTCCGGCTCTGGGGCGGCCGGTTCGCCGACGGGCCCGCCGAGGCCCTGGCGAAGCTGTCCGCGTCCGTCCACTTCGACTGGCGGCTCGCGCCGTACGACATCGCCGGTTCCCGTGCCCACGCGCGCGTGCTGCACAAGGCCGGGCTCCTCACCGAGGACGAGCTGACCCGCATGCTGGCCGGCCTCGACCAGCTGGAGGCCGACGTCGCCGACGGCTCCTTCGTCGGCACCATCGCCGACGAGGACGTGCACACCGCCCTGGAGCGCGGCCTCCTGGAGCGGCTCGGCGCCGAGCTCGGCGGCAAGCTGCGGGCCGGCCGGTCCCGGAACGACCAGGTCGCCACGCTCTTCCGGATGTACCTGCGGGACCACGCCCGGATCATCGGCGGGCTGATCGCCGAGCTCCAGGACGCCCTCGTCGGCCTCGCCGAGGCGCACCCGGACGTCGCCATGCCGGGCCGGACCCACCTCCAGCACGCCCAGCCGGTGCTCTTCGCCCACCACGTGCTCGCCCACGTGCAGTCGCTCTCCCGGGACGCCGAGCGGCTGCGGCAGTGGGACACCCGGACCGCCGTCTCCCCGTACGGCTCCGGCGCGCTCGCCGGCTCCTCGCTCGGGCTCGACCCGGAGGCGGTCGCCAAGGACCTCGGCTTCGAGCGGGGCTCGGCGGGCAACTCGATCGACGGCACGGCCTCGCGCGACTTCGTCGCCGAGTTCGCCTTCATCACCGCGATGATCGGCGTGAACCTGTCCCGCATCGCCGAGGAGATCATCATCTGGAACACGAAGGAGTTCTCCTTCGTGACCCTCCACGACGCCTTCTCCACCGGCTCGTCGATCATGCCGCAGAAGAAGAACCCGGACATCGCCGAGCTGGCCCGGGGCAAGTCCGGCCGGCTCATCGGCAACCTGTCCGGCCTGATGGCGACCCTGAAGGCGCTGCCGCTCGCCTACAACCGGGACCTCCAGGAGGACAAGGAGCCGGTCTTCGACTCCTGCGACCAGCTGGAGGTCCTGTTGCCCGCCTTCACCGGCATGATGGCGACCCTCACGGTCAACCGGGAGCGCATGGAGGAGCTCGCCCCGGCCGGCTTCTCGCTCGCCACCGACATCGCCGAGTGGCTGGTCAAGCAGGGTGTCCCCTTCCGGGTCGCGCACGAGGTGGCCGGCGAGTGCGTCAAGGTCGCCGAGGCGGAGGGCAAGGAGCTGGACGACCTGACGGACGAGCAGTTCGCCAAGATCTCCGAGCACCTCACCCCCGAGGTCCGCTCCGTGCTCAACGTGCCCGGCGCCCTCGCCTCCCGCGACGGCCGGGGCGGCACCGCCCCCTCGGCGGTCGCCGCGCAGCTGGTCGAGGTCAAGGCGGACCTGGTCATCCAGCACGCCTGGGCCACCGCCAAGCAGTAGCCGCTCAGCCCGTCACAGCGCCGCCGCCCACTCCGCGAGCGCGTCGAAGTCCGGCCGGGTCAGCCCGACCCGTTCGTCGACGCGCAGCAACAGGGCGGCGGCGAGGTGGTTCTGCTCCACGTACTCGTGGTCGTACGACGTGATGTCGTCGTCGACCCAGGCGAACGGCCGCCCCTGTGCGTACTCCAGGATGTACTGCGTCTTCCAGAAGGTCCCGCGAGGGGCCTTTCCGTGCATCTGGGGCCAGTCGATGAACGGCAGCTCCGGCAGCCCCAGATGCGGCCCGATCCAGTCGTTGGCCTCGCCCTTCCAGGTCGTCGCCCAGACCAGCTCGTACGCCTCGGCGAGCGCCAGCAGCTCCGCGCCGTGCCCGTGGTTCAGCCACACCCGCAGCGGCCTCGCCCCGGTCCAGCCCGTCGGGCTCATCCGGTGCGTCGTATACCCCTCCGGACGGCGCTCGCGCTGCGCCGCGTACGGATTCAGCGGGCCGTCCACGTCGATCAGCAGCAGCGGTCTTGTCATGTGCACAGGATTCCCTCCCACGCCCCGTGAGGCATCGATTTATTGAATGAGACATGGATGTCTCATTCGGTGTATGGTCGTCTCATGGCAGTCGATCGCACCCATGTCCTCCGCTCCGCCGCCGCCACGCTCTCCGTGAAGGCGACCGCCACCATGGACGAGGTCGCCCGGGCCGCCGGCATCGGCCGCGCCACCCTCCACCGGCTCTTCGCCGGCCGGGAGGCGCTGATCCGCGCGCTGGAGGAGATGGCCATCGCGGAGCTGGAGACCGCCCTCGACCGGGCGCGGCTCGACGAGGGGCCCGCCGACGACGCGCTGCGCCGGCTCGTCGGCGAAGTGGAGCCCGTCGCCCCGCTGCTGTCCTTCCTCGTCACCGAGAACCAGCTGTTCGAGGGGGAGGAGCAGAACGCGGGCTGGGCCCGGCTCGACGCCCGGATCGCCGCGCTCTTCCGGCGCGGTCAGGAGCAGGGCGTCTTCCGCATCGACCTGACCCCCGCCTGGCTGTGCGAGGCCTTCTACGGCCTGGTCGGCTCCGGCGCCTGGGCCGTGATGGACGGCCGGGTCGCCGCCAAGGACTACCAGTACATGATCACCGAGCTGATGCTCGGCGGAGCACGCAGGAGCGTGGAGAAGTGACCAGCGACAGCCTCATGAGCGCGCAGCAGCACGAGAGCCATACGGAGGGCGTGCGCCGGCCCGGCCGGTGGCTCGCCCTCGCCGTGCTCGTCCTGGCCGTGCTGCTCGTGGCGGTCGACGCCACGGTACTCGGCCTGGCGACCCCGTTCCTCTCCGAGGACCTGAAGCCGTCCGGCACCCAGCTGCTCTGGATCGGCGACGTCTACTCCTTCGTCATCGCCGGCCTCCTGGTCTCCATGGGCAGCCTCGGCGACCGCATCGGCCGCAAGAGGCTGCTGCTCACCGGAGCCCTCGCGTTCGGCGCGCTCTCCGTCCTGAACGCCTACGCGAGCAGCCCCGAGATGATGATCGTGGCCCGCGCCCTGCTCGGCGTCGCCGGCGCCACCCTGATGCCGTCCACCCTGGCCCTGATCCGCAACCTCTTCCACGACCCGCGCGAGCGCAGCCTCGCCATCGGCATCTGGGGCGCCATGGCCTCGGCCGGTGCCGCGGTGGGCCCGGTCGTCGGCGGATTCCTGCTCGAACACTTCTGGTGGGGCTCGGTCTTCCTCATCAACCTGCCCGTGATGGGCGTCCTGGTCCTCGTCGGCGCCAAGCTCATCCCCGAGTCGAAGAACCCGAACCCGGGCCCCTGGGACCTGCCGAGCGTCGTCCTGTCCCTGGCCGGCGTGATCGGCGTCGTCTACGCGGTCAAGGAGCTGGCCGCCCACGGCCCCACCCTGGACGTGGTGGCCGCGCTGGCCGTCGGCATCGGCGGTCTGACCTGGTTCGTACGCCGTCAGCTCACCCTGCCGGCCCCGCTCCTGGACATGCGCCTGTTCCGCAACCGAGGCTTCTCCGCCGCCGTGGTCGCCGACCTGCTGACCATCCTCGGCCTGTCCGGCCTGGTGTTCTTCCTGTCCCAGTTCTTCCAGCTGGTCCAGGGACGGGCACCCCTGGAGGCGGGCCTCGCCGAACTGCCCGCCGCCGTCGGCGCGGTGACGGCCGGTCTGGTCGCGGGCCACGTCGCCCGCCGGTTCTCCGTGCGCTCGGTCGTCGCCGGCGGCCTCGCCGCCATCGGTCTCGCCCTCGCGGTGCTGACCGCCATCGGCCAGTCCACCGGCTACCCGCTGCTCGGCGCGAGCCTGCTCGTCGTCGGCGTCGGCGCGGGCTTCGCCTTCACCGTCACCGCCGACGTGATCCTCTCCGGCGTCCCCAAGGAGCAGGCCGGTGCCGCCTCCGCCGTCTCCGAGACGGCCTACGAGCTGGGCGCGGCCCTCGGCATCGCGCTGCTCGGCTCCGTCGTGACCGGTGTCTACCGGGACTTCACCACCCCGGCGGGCATCCCGGCCGACACCGCCGCCGCGGCCCACGACTCGCTCGGCGGCGCCGTGGAGGCCGCCGCGGGCCTCGCCCCGGCCCAGGGCGGCGCGCTCGTCACCGCCGCCCAGGACGCCTTCGTCGACGGCCTGCGCATCGCCTCCGGCGTCGGCGCGGCGGTGCTCCTGGCGACGGCGGTCGCGGCCTGGTTCCTGCTGAAGGGCCAGAAGCTGGCGGACGGCCCCGTCGAGCACTGACGCGTCAGCACACGCGAAGGCGCCCCGCACGGAACGTTCCGTACGGGGCGCCCTCGCGTTCGCGTCCGCTACGCGGCTTCCTTCGCCTTGGTGGCGTACATGTCCACGTACTCCTGGCCCGACAGCCGCATGACCTCCGCCATCACCGAGTCCGTCACCGCGCGCAGCACGTACCGGTCGCGGTCCATGCCGTCGTAGCGGGAGAACTCCATCGGCTCGCCGAAGCGGACCGTCACCCGGCCCGGGCGCGGGATGCCCGCGCCGCCCGGCTGGACCTTGTCGGTGCCGATCATCGCGAACGGCACCACGGGCGCGCCGGTCATCAGGGTGAGCCGGGCGATGCCGGTGCGACCGCGGTAGAGCCGGCCGTCGGGGGAGCGGGTGCCCTCCGGGTAGATGGAGAAGATCTTGCCCTCCTCCAGGACCCGGCGGCCGGTCATCAGCGCGGCCACACCGCCGCGGCCGCCGTCCCGGTCCACCGGGATCATGCCGACGCTGGTGAAGAACCAGGCCATCAGACGGCCCTTGAGGCCGGTGCCCTTCACGTACTCGTCCTTGCCGATGAAGTAGACCGGACGGTCCAGGCAGATCGGCATGATCATCGAGTCGATGAAGGTCAGGTGGTTGCCCGCGAGGATGACCGGCCCGGTGCCAGGGACGTTCTCGGCGCCCTCGACGCGGGGACGGAACATGAGGCGCAGGACCGGACCGAGGGTGGCCTTCATGATCGCGAGACGGGACAACGGTTCCTCCGTGTCGGGCGGGCGGCTGCGGCTCGGCGAGCCGACGGTGCAGATCGCGACGATACTCGCGGGTCACCACGCTCCGCACATCGGGTTCACGCAACGGATACGCCGTGTTGACGTGTGTTTCCGCCATGTTCCGCGCAGGTCTGCCGGGTGTAGGGGCTGACTGCCTAGCGTCGGGGGCGCAGTTGACAGGTGCGGGACATCACACGGAGATCACACCGAAGGAGTGTTCATGACACAGCCCGAGCGCCCGACCCCGGCCCGACGCGCGGTCCTCGGCGCGGCCGGCGCCGCCGTCCTCGGCGGATCCACCGTCCTCGCCGGCGGCACCGCCCAGGCCGTCCAGTCCGCCGTCGCCGCCGACGGCGAGCCGGGCGCCCGCGCCCAGGGCCACGGCCACGGCGGCTACCGCTCGCTGCCCGTCCCCACCGTCATCGGCCACCGCGGCGCCAGCGGCTACCGCCCCGAGCACACCCTCGGCTCCTACCAGCTCGCCCTCGACCTCGGCGCCGACGTCGTCGAGCAGGACCTCGTCCCCACCAAGGACGGGCACCTGGTCTGCCGCCACGAGAACGACATCACCGGCACCACCGACGTCGCCGACCACCCCGAGTTCGCCTCCCGCAGGACCACCAAGACCGTCGACGGTGCCGCCCTCACCGGCTGGTTCACCGAGGACTTCACGCTCGCCGAGCTCAAGACCCTGCGGGCCGAGGAGCGCATCCCCGCCACCCGCCAGAAGAACACCCTCTACGACGGGCGCTGGGCCGTCCCCACCTTCGAGGAGGTGCTGCGCTGGGCCGAGCTGGAGGGCCGCCGCCGCGGCCGCCCGGTGTGGCTGCACGTCGAGACCAAACACCCCACCTACTTCCGCTCGATCGGCCTCGCGCTCGAAGAGCGGCTCGCCAGGCTGCTGCGCCGCTACGGCCGCCACCGCGCCGACTCCCCGGTCTTCCTGCAGTCCTTCGAGCCCGGCAGCATCCAGTGGCTCGCGAAGCTCGTCGACTCCCCGCGCGTCGTGCTGCTCTCCGGCGCCGCCACCCGCCCCTGGGACTTCGTCGAGGCCGGCGACCCGCGCACCGTCGCCGACCTGGTCACGCCCGCCGGCCTGCGCTGGATCGCCTCGTACGCGCAGGGCATCGGCCCCACCCTCGACCTGATCCTGCCGCGCGACGCGAGTGGCCGGCTCGGCGCCGAGACCACGCTGGTGCGCGACGCCCACGCCCAGGGCCTGATCCTCCACCCGTACACCCAGCGCAACGAGAACACCTTCCTGCCGGCCGAGTACCGCCGGGGCACCGACCCCAACGCGTACGGCGACGCCTTCGGCGCGCTCAAGCGCTTCTTCGCGACCGGCATCGACGGCATCTTCTCCGACAACGCCGACACGGCCGTGCTGGCGGCGGCCGACTTCCGCGCCCGCTGACGACCGTTGACGAGCGCTGACGACCGCTGAGTCCGCGTACGATCGCGGCCCCCGGCCCGTACCCCCGACCGGGTGGTTTCGGGCCGGGACCGCAACCGGCCCGGCCCCCACCCGCATCGTCGCGGGCATGACCTCCCACAGCACCACGCACAACACCCCCGAGGCCCTGCTCGCCACCCTCACCCCGCTGCTCGCCGCCGAGTCGCAGGCCGAGGCACCCGCCGCCGGAGTCGAGCCCGACGACCTCGAACAGGCCGTGCTGCTGCGCCTCCTCGAACGGATCCGGGACGACGACGCACCCGAGCGGCCCGCCGACTGGCTCCGCCGCGCGGTCCGCGCCGAGGCCCGCCGCGCCCGCCGGGCCACCCTCCACGAGCGGCCCCTCCACGGCGAACCCGCGCACGAACCCGCGCACGAACCCGCGCACGAGCCCGCGCACGAACCCCCGGCGCACGGCTCGCCCGAGAGCCACGCGCTGTACTCCGAGCGCCGTCGCACCCTGCGCGCCGCCGTCCGCCGCACCCCCGGCCACTGCCCCCGGCTGCTCACCGCGATGCTCCACCCCGACGACCCCACCTACCGGGAAATCGCAGGGGCGTTGGGTATCTCACAGGGCAGTCTGGGGCCGATGCGTTCCCGTTGCCTGGGATGCCTGCGCAGAATGCTGGCTGCGGAGGTTCCCGGTGCGGGTGCGCGGGGAATGGTGCCGTAGACCCACGGCGGACAGACGAGCGGGAGGCATGCGCACATGGGCATGAGCGTGACCATCTCAGCGGCGGACGCGACGAAGGACGCGGAGAGCATCCTGAAGCTCCAGTACCTCTGCTATCAGCGCGAGGCCGAGATCTACCAGGACTGGTCGATCGAGCCGCTGACCCAGTCGCTCGACGCCCTGCGCGCCGAACTCGCCGAGGGCCGCGCCTTCGTCGCCAGGCTGGGCGAGGAGGTCGTCGCCTCCGTGCGCGGCCGGCTCGGCGAGGACGGCACCGTGCGCATCGCCAAGCTCATCGTCCACCCGCGCATGCAGCGCCACGGCATCGGCGGCCGGCTGCTCGACGCCATCGAGCGCCACTACGCGCAGGAGCCCGCGCCCGCCGCCAAGCGCTTCCAGCTCTTCACCGGCCACCGCAGCGAGGGCAACCTGCGGCTCTACCGCAGCAAGGGGTACGCCCAGGTCTCCACCCGCGCGGTCGGCCCCCGGCTCACCCTCGTCACCCTGGAGAAGGCCGCCTAGGCGGCCTTGGACCGCCGCAGCCACCAGATGCCGCTCAGCGGCAGCAGCACCGGGATGAAGACGTAGCCGTACCCGTACTGGGACCAGACCGTCGCGTCCGGGAAGGCCGAGGGCTCGACCAGCGTCCAGGTACCGACGATCAGCACGCCCGCGAGCTCGGCGGCGCAGCACACCAGCGCCGCCCTGCGGGCCGTCTCGCCGCCCCGTACCAGCGTGTACGTGATGAAGGCGTACACGACCGCGGCCACCGCCGACAGCCCGTACGCCAGCGGCGCCCGGTCGAACTCGGTGGCGATCTGGTAGATCGAGCGGGACACCGCGCCCACCGACATCACGCCGTACAGCCAGACGAGCAGCACGCCCGGGCCCTTCACCAGCCGGCCCGGCCTGTCGGTGCCCGGGGCCCCGGTCTCGGTCGCGGTCATGATCAGCCCACCGTCCAGATGTCGTAGAGACGCACTTCGAGCACCGCGAGCACGACCGCGCCCGCCGCGACCGTCGTCGAGCCCCACTTGCTGCGCTCGGTCAGCGAGAGCAGCCCGGCGGCCGGCACCGCGCACAGCGCGCCCAGGAGATAGGCGATGAAGATCGTGGTGCCCTCCTCCGCCTTCTCGCCGCGCACCAGCTGCACGATGCCGACCACCAGCTGCACCAGGGCGAGGAAGGTCACCACGGCCATGCCGATGAAGTGCCAGTCCTTGGTGGGCTGGTTCCGATAAGCGGCGAAGCCGCACCAGGCGGCGAGGGCGAGCGCGGCCACCGAGACCGCGACCGTCAGGGCGTCAAGCATGCGCCCGAGGGTATTACGGCCCGAACGCCCCGATGCGCCCGGCCCCCGCGACCCACGCGGCCCGGCCCCCGCCGCCTGGGGCGTGCTCAGCCCCGGACAGTGGTCTTGACCACATCCCCCGTTCCTGGCCGACCCGCCGCGGCCCCCCGGCCACCGGTTCGCGGCCGCTCCCCGCCCAGGCCACGCCCGGGGGAGCGGAGCCCGCCGCCACCTCCGGCACGAACCCGGTCCGTCCGCATGCCGTCTCACTGCTGTCCGGTATGCGGACAGCTCCCTTCCGTTCGCACATTTGCATGCTTTACTTACCGACATGACCACGACGAGCAGCCGCACCCTTGCGACCGAGGCGAACCAGACGCCCGGTGCTCGCTGTATGTGTCGAATGTGCGCCAACTGAGGGCCCCCGCCTGAGACTCGCGCCCCGAAGCGAGCCCCACGGCCGAGCCGATCCGCCGCCCCTTCCGGCACCGGACCGAGCCCGCCCCACGCGCACGCGCTGCCTCCCGGCCACCGCCGTGACCAGCCGCCCTGCGCCTGACTGTCCCGAAAGACGAATGCCGTGCACGGCGGACCCAGCGCCGCGCACTCGACAGTGACGGAAACCCTGTGATCACCACTTCGGGCCTGACCAAGGTCTACGAGTCGCGAGGCCGCCAGGTCACCGCTCTGGACGGCGTCGACCTCCACGTTCGCGAAGGCGAGGTCTTCGGCGTGATCGGACAGAGCGGCGCCGGCAAGTCCTCGCTCATCCGCTGCGTCAACCTCCTGGAGCGCCCCACCTCCGGCACCGTGACCGTCGACGGCGTCGACCTCACCGCCCTCGCCGGGAAGAGCCGCCGCGCCGGCAGGGAACTGCGCCGCGCCCGCAGCAGCATCGGCATGGTCTTCCAGCACTTCAACCTGCTGTCCTCACGCACCGTCAAGGACAACATCGAGCTCCCCCTGGAGATCCTCGGCGTCTCCGGCGCCGAACGCTCCCGCCGCGCCCTGGAACTCCTCGACCTCGTCGGCCTCGCCGACAAGGCCAAGGCCTACCCCGGCCAGCTCTCCGGCGGCCAGAAGCAGCGCGTCGGCATCGCCCGCGCCCTCGCCGGCAAGCCCAAGGTGCTGCTCTCCGACGAGGCCACCAGTGCCCTCGACCCCGAGACCACCCGCTCCATCCTCCAGCTGCTGCGCGACCTCAACCAGCAGCTCGGCCTCACCGTCCTCCTCATCACCCACGAGATGGACGTCGTCAAGACCATCTGCGACTCGGCCGCCCTCATGCAGAAGGGCCGCGTCGTCGAGTCCGGCACCGTCGGCGAACTCCTCGCCACCCCCGGCTCCCAGCTCGCCGCCGAACTCTTCCCGGTCAGCGGCGCCGCCACCGGACTCGACCGCACGGTCGTCGACGTGACCTTCCACGGCGACACCACGGGCCAGCCGGTCATCTCGCAGCTCTCCCGTACGTACAACATCGACATCTCGATCCTCGGCGCCGCCATGGACACCGTCGGCGGACGCCAGATCGGCCGCATGCGGATCGAACTCCCCGGCCACTACGAGGAGAACGTCGTCCCGGTCGGCTTCCTGCGCGAGCAGGGCCTCCAGGTCGAGATCGTCGAACCGCCGGCCGCCGCACCGGCCCCCGCCGCCGCGCCCGTCCTGGTGAAGGAAGGTGCCAAGTGACCTGGTCCGAGATGCAGCCGCTGCTCGAGCAGGGCACCGTCGACACCCTCTACATGGTCCTGTGGGCCACCGTCGTCACCATCGTCGGCGGCCTCCCGCTCGGCATCCTGCTCGTCCTCACCGACAAGGGCGGACTGCTGCAGAACCGACCGGTGAACAAGATCGTCGGCGCGATCGTGAACGTGGGCCGCTCGCTCCCGTTCATCATCCTGCTGATCGCCCTGATCCCCTTCACCACCCTCGTCGTCGGCACCTTCATCGGCCCCACCGCGATGATCGTGCCCCTCGCCATCGGCGCCATCCCGTTCTTCGCCCGGCTCGTCGAGACCGCCATCCGCGAGGTCGACCACGGGCTCGTCGAAGCCGTCCAGTCCATGGGCGGCGGCATCCCCACCATCGTCCGCAAGGTCCTGCTCCCGCAGGCCCTGCCCTCCCTGGTCTCCGCCGTCACCACCACCGTCATCGTGCTCATCGGCTACTCCGCCATGGCCGGCGCGGTCGGCGGCGAAGGACTCGGCTCCAAGGCCATCACCTACGGATACCAGCGCTTCGACACCACCTTCATGCTGGTCACCGTCGTCGTCCTGGTCGTGATCGTCACCGTCGTCCAGCTCATCGGCGACGGCGTCGTCCGCCTCCTCGCCCGCCGCGGCCGCACCGCGTGACCCGCACCGCGTAGCCGCCAGGCGCCCCCGACTTCGTACCCCGAAGAACAGCCCGGACTTGTTGTCCAGGCGAAGCAACCGCTCCACCGGAAAGAGGCACTCTTCGTGCGCAAGAACATCAAGCTCTCCGCCGGCATCGCCGCCACCGCCGCCCTCGCCCTCGGCCTCACCGCCTGCGGCACCTCCTCCGACCCGTCCTCCGCCAAGGACGCGGCCGGCTCCGCCGACAAGCCGCTCGTCGTCGCCGCGTCCCCGACGCCGCACGCCGACATCCTCGACTTCGTCAAGGACGAGCTCGCCGCCAAGGAGGGCCTGAAGCTGGAGGTGAAGGAGTTCACGGACTACGTCCTGCCGAACACCGCCACCGAGTCCGGCCAGGTCGACGCCAACTTCTTCCAGCACAAGCCGTACCTCGACGACTTCAACAAGAAGAACAACACCCACGTCGTCCCCGTGGTGAACGTGCACCTGGAGCCGCTCGGCCTCTACTCCAAGAAGGTCACGTCGGTGAAGGACATCAAGGCCGGCCAGACCGTCGCCGTCCCCAACGACACCACCAACGAGGGCCGCGCGCTCCACCTGCTCGCCGACAACGGGCTCATCACCCTCAAGGCGGGTGTCGGCACCGACGCCAAGCTCTCCGACATCACCGACAAGAAGGGCCTGGAGTTCAAGGAGCTGGAGGCCGCCACCGTGCCCCGCGCCCTGAACGACGTCGACGCCGCCGTCATCAACGGCAACTACGCGATCGAGGCCAAGCTTTCGCCGGCGAAGGACGCCCTCGTCCTGGAGAAGGCGGAGGGCAACCCCTACGCCAACTTCCTCGCCGTCAAGGCCGGCAACGAGAACGACGCCCGGGTGCAGAAGCTCGTCAAGCTGCTCAACTCCCCCGAGGTGAAGAAGTACATCGAGGACACCTACAAGGGCTCGGTCGTCCCGGCCTTCGGCGCCCCCGCCAAGTAAGGCCCGCGGCACGCCCCTTGGCGCCGTCCCCGTCCCGAAGGCCCCGCCCGCCCCGTACCGGCGTGCGGGGCCTTCGGGTTCACCCCGCGCATGCGCGCGACCACCGCATGCTGCATGCTGTGCGTTCACGGTCTTCACGTATGGAGTTGCGCATGACTACGACCTTCCCGTCCATCTCCATCAGCACGGACCGGTTGGTGCTGCGCGCGTTCGAAGAAGCCGACATCCCCGCGTTCGTGGAGATGATGAACGACGAACTCGTCGTCGCCTGGACCTCGGTCCCGCACCCCTACACCCCGCACGACGCCGAGGACTGGGTCCGCAGGATCGCTCCTGCGGAACGCACCGATGGCCGCGGCATCGTCTTCGCCGTCACCGAGTTCCTCACCCAGCGCCTCGTCGGCATCGTCCACCTCCACAGCACCGACTGGCGCACCCGCGCCACCGAGGTCGCCTACGTCACCGCCCCCTGGGCCCGTGGCGAGGGCTACGCCACCGAATCCGTCCTCGCCGTCGCCCAATGGCTCTTCGGCGACCGCGGCTTCGAACGCCTCGAACTGCGCACCGCCGCCGACAACACGGCCTCCCAGCAGGTCGCCCAGAAGATCGGCTGCATCAGCGAGGGCGTCCTGCGCAACGCCTGGATAGCACGCAGCCAGACCGAGACCGGCGCCTGGACCGACGTCCGCACCGACCTCATCGTGTGGAGCCTCCTCCCCGAGGACCTCGACGCCGACCAGATGGCCGAGGCCGGCCTCTCCACCTACGCCGACTGGAGCTGACCGCCCCCGCGAGGCCCCCGCCCAGGTAGGCTCGAACCGCCCCGACCTGCACACACGCCCAGGGAGACAGACACAGATGGCCGACCGGGTCACGGTGATCGGCTGGGACGGCTCGCCCCTCACCGCGGCGGCCCGGTCCGCGCTCGCCGCCGCCACCCTGGTGGCCGGCGCCGCCCACCACCTCGCCCTGCCCGAGGTCCCGGCCGCCGCCGAACGCATCCGCCTCGGCAGCGTCGACCTCGCCGCCCGCCGCATCGCCGGCCACCGCGGCACCGCCGTCGTCCTCGCCGACGGCGACCCCGGCTTCTTCGGCGTCGTCCGCACCCTGCGCGCCCCCGAACACGGCCTGGAGGTCGAGGTCGTGCCCGCCGTCTCCAACGTCGCCGCCGCCTTCGCCCGGGCCGGCATGCCCTGGGACGACGCCCGGGTCGTCGTCGCCCACCAGCGCACCCTGCGCCGCGCCGTCAACGTCTGCCGCGCCCACCCCAAGGTCGCCGTCCTCACCTCGCCCGGCGCCGGACCCGCCGAACTCGCCCTGCTCCTCGACGGGGTCCACCGCACCTTCGTCATCTGCGAGGAACTCGGCACCGACCGCGAACAGGTCACCGTCGTCACCTCCGACAAGGCCGCCGACCACGCCTGGCGCGACCCCAACGTCGTCCTTGTCATCGGCGGCATCGGCGCCGGTGCCACCGGCGGCTGGCTCATGGGCCACGACACCCCGGCCGTACGCGGCTGGGCCCTGCCCACCGAGGACACCGGCGGCCGCACCGGCCAGGACCCCACCCTGCGCGCCGCCCAGCTCGCCCGGCTCGGCCCCCGCGACGGCGACCTCGTCTGGGACATCGGCTGCGCCGACGGGGCCTTCGCCGTCGACGCGGCCCGCTTCGGCGCCGCCGTCATCGCGGTCGACACCGACCCCGCCGCCTGTGCCCGCACCGAGGCCGCCGCCCGCGCCGCCGGCCGCCGGCTCCAGACCGTCATCGGCAGCGCCCCGCACGTCCTGGAGAGCCTTCCCGAACCCGATGTCGTACGCATCGGGGCCGGGGGAGTGCCCGTCGTCACCGCCTGCACCGACCGCAGGCCCGAACGGATCGTCACCCACGCCGCCACCCGCGACGAGGCCGAGGCGATCGGCGCGGCACTGGCCGACGGCGGCTACACGGTCGAGTGCGCGCTGCTGCAGACCGTGGGCCTCGACCCGGCCGAATGGACCGAGCTCGGGCGCTCCGTGGTCTTCCTCCTGTCCGGCGACCGAACGGATGCTCCCCGTGATCGCGGAGGCCATCGGGGGAGGTAGGCTGGCCGATTGTTGTACCGCACCGGGACGTTCGGCGTGTTGTTCGTCAATGTCCTGGACCAGGGGCCTTTTTGCCTCTCACCGGGTGCGGGACGACGGGGGGACGGCGCGACGTGGCGCAGTCCACAGCCAAGGGTGGCGGATCCGCCTGCCAGGATGGCCGAAGGCCGCGACAATGCATGGGTGTCCGCGCGAGCTTCGTGCCGCGCGGCGCGCGAGCTCGTTCTTGTCGACGGGCGAAGGTCTGAAGGAGCACAACCGATGGGCGAGGGGTACGCAGCATGACGGACACCGGCCAGGTCCCGGCCGAGGGGCTGCCGGAGAACGCAGGCACGGGCGAGCAGCCGGGCATCCCCGCCCCGGGCGCGTACGCCTACCTGGACCCCTCCGAGAACGCGGACGACGAGGTACTGCTGATGCCGGGCGCCCAGGGCGCCTGGAGCGAGCTGCAGCCGGGCGTCGTGCCCGCGCCGCCGGTCACCGTGCCCGCCCCGGCCCCGGCCGTCGATCCGCTGACCGCCCCCATCGAGCAGGTCACCGCCACCCCGCCGCAGGGCGTACCGGTGCCGCCGCAGGCCACCCCGGCGCACGGCGTGCCGCACGAGCAGCTCCTCACCGACCACGGCTATGAGCCCGGCATCCTCGACACCGGCGCCCACGAGGCGGCCGGCCGCGACTCCGGCTCCGTCGACCTCGGCGGTGTCCGGATGCCCGCCCCGGGGCCCGCGCAGGCCCCGCAGCCCGCGCGCCGCCCGCTGCACATGGGCCCGCCGATGCCCGACGCCACCGGCGGCGTGGTGCGCTCGCTCGCCGACCGCGGCCCGGCCGCCGCCCCCGCCGCGCAGCCCGCGCCCGCCCCGTCCCAGGTCGCCGCCACGGCGCCCGCGCCGGAGCCGGTACGGACCCCGGGCCCGCCGACCATCGGCCCCGAGTACCTGGACGTGCCGCCGCAGGACCAGCAGACGGCCCCGCAGGGCGCCGTGCCGTGGACCGCGCAGCCCCAGGAGCCCCAGCCCCCCGTAGCGGCCGAAGCGGTCGCCCCGCAGGCCGTCCAGTTCGTCCCGGTCGAGGGCTCCGTCCCGACCGCCCCGCACCTGGCCCCGACGCCCGCCCCGGAGCCGGTCCTCCCGGTCCAGGAGCCGCAGCCGGAGCAGCCGCCGGTCGTGGCCGAGGCCGTCGTCGAACCGGTCGCCGTCGAACCGGTCGTCGTGGAGCCGCCGGTCGCCGAGCCGCCCGTCGCGGAGCCGGTCGTCCAGGAGGCCCAGGTCCCCGCCCCGCGCGAGGCCGAACCGGAGCAGCAGCCCGAGGCGCCGGTCGCGGTCGAGGCTCCCGCCGAGCCGATCGCGGTCGAGCCGGTCGTGGCCGAGACCCCGGTCGTCGCCCCCGAGGAGCAGTCGGCCCCGGCCCCGGTCGAGGTCGCGGCCGAGGAGATCCCGGTCGTGGCCGAGGACGCCCCCGAGGCGCGGCCCGAGGTCCCGGTCGTGGTCGAGCCCGAGCCCGAGCCCGAGCCCGAGCCCGAGCCCGAGCCCGAGCCCGAGCCCGAGCCCGAGCCCGAGCCCGTGGTCGAGGTCGCCCCGGAGCCGGTCGCGGAGACTCCGGCGGAGCCCGAACTCCCGGCCGAGCCCGTCGTCGAGGCTGTCGTCGAGGCCGAAGTGGCCGCCGAGCCCCAGCCCGAGCCGGTCGCGGAGGCCCCGGCGGAGCCGGAGGCCGAGGTCGAACCGGCACCGGCCGGCGACCGCGCCCCTGGTTACGACGAGGCCGAGCGCGAGGCCGTGCTCCGCGTGATGCGCGAACGCCGCGACATCCGCAACGGCTTCCGCCCCGACCCGATCCCGCACGAGGTCCTGCTCCGGGTGCTCGAAGCGGCCCACACGGCACCGTCCGTCGGCCACTCGCAGCCCTGGGACTTCGTCGTCATCCGGTCCGCGGAGACCCGCCGGACGATGCACGAGCTGGCCCAGACCCAGCGCGACGCGTACGCCAAGTCGCTGCCGAAGGGCCGGGCGAAGCAGTTCAAGGAACTGAAGATCGAGGCCATCCTCGACACCCCGGTGAACATCGTCGTCACCGCCGACCCGACCCGCGGCGGCCGGCACACCCTCGGCCGCTACACGCAGCCGCAGATGGCCCCGTACTCCTCGGCCCTCGCGGTCGAGAACCTGTGGCTCGCCGCCCGCGCCGAGGGCCTCGGCGTCGGCTGGGTCAGCTTCTTCGACGAGCGTGAGATGGTCCGCGCCCTCGGCCTGCCCGAGCACCTCGAAGTGGTCGCGTACCTCTGCGTCGGCTACGTCGACGAGTTCCCCGAGGAGCCCGAGCTGATGCAGGCGGGCTGGTCCAAGCGCCGCCCGCTGTCCTGGGTCGTCCACGAGGAGACGTACGGCCGCCGCGCGCTGCCCGGCGAGGAGCCGCACGACCTGCTCCAGGAGACCGTCGCCAACATCCGCCCGCTGGACGCCAAGGCGCTCGGCGAGGCCTGGGAGCGCCAGAAGCGCATGACGAAGCCCGCGGGGGCGCTCGGCATGCTGGAGATCATCTCCGCGCAGCTCTGCGGCCTGTCCCGGGTCTGCCCGCCGCCGATCCCCGAGCCGGCCGCCGTCGCGATCTTCGCCGGCGACCACGGGGTGCACGCCCAGGGCGTCACCGCCTGGCCCCAGGAGGTGACCGGCCAGATGGTCGCGAACTTCCTCGGCGGCGGCGCGGTCTGCAACGCCTTCGCCAACCAGGTGGGCGCCGAGGTCTGCGTCATCGACGTCGGCGTGGCCTCCGACCTGCCCTCCACGCCCGGTCTTCTCCCGCGCAAGGTCAAGGCCGGGACCGCCGACTTCACCATCGGCCAGGCCATGACCCGCGAAGAGGCGGTCGCCGCGATCGAGGTCGGCATCGAGACCGCCCGTGACCTGGTGGCGGCCGGCAACAAGGCGCTGCTCACCGGCGAGATGGGCATCGCGAACACCACCGCGTCCGCCGCGCTGATCTCGGTCTACACCGGTGTCGACCCGGTCGAGGTCACCGGCCGCGGCACCGGCATCAACGACGAGATGCACGCCCGCAAGGTGGACGTGGTCCGCCGAGCGCTCGACCTCCACAAGCCGGACCCGGCGGACCCGATCGGTGTCCTCGCAGCCATCGGCGGCCTGGAGCACGCGGCGCTCGTCGGCCTCATCCTGGGCGCGTCCTCGCTCCGTACCCCGGTCATCCTCGACGGCGTCTCCACCGGCGCGGCGGCCCTGGTCGCCCGCGCCATCGCGCCCGAGTCCCTCGCGGCCTGCATCGCGGGCCACCGCAGCGCCGAGCCGGGCCATGTCGCGGCCCTCAACAAGCTGGGCCTGCGCCCCCTGGTCGACCTGGACCTCCGCCTCGGCGAGGGCACCGGTGCGCTCCTGGCCCTCCCGGTGGTCCAGAGCGCCGCGCGGGCGATGCACGAGGTGGCGACGTTCGACTCGGCGGGCGTCACGGAGAAGTAGTCCCGCGGCCCGCACGCCCCCACGGTCCACGGACGGAAGTGGGGGACGTGCAGGGCACCGACGTTCGGGACGTGAAGCGTGATTTGTGGCGCGGAACAAGGACGTTCCGCGCTGGTCGGACCTGACCGCGCCGTAAATCATGCAGTCCCGAATGCGGTGCCCGGAACGTTCCACACGCACCCTCCCACCGACGCGAGGGACATCGATCACAGCGAGAGACCCGCAGGTCACCGATATCGTGAGGTGCCAACAGCACCGCCCCTCCAGAGGAGCCGCCCGCACCATGGCCGAGCACGCCGACACCGCAGAGCACCCCGCCTACCCCGTCGGACTCCGCCTCGCCGGCCGCCGCGTCGTCGTGTTCGGCGGTGGCCAGGTCGCGCAGCGCCGGCTGCCCGCCCTGATCGCGGCCGGCGCCCAGGTGACCCTGATCTCGCCCTCCGCGACCCCCTCCGTGGACGCGATGGCCGAGACCGGCGAGATCACCTGGATCAGGCGACGGTACGAGGAGGGCGACCTCGCCGACGCCTGGTACGCCCTGGTGGCGACCACGGACCCGGCGGCGAACGCCGCCATCTCCGCCGAGGCCGAGCGCACGAAGACCTGGTGCGTCCGCTCCGACGACGCCGAGGCGGCCACCGCGTGGACCCCGGCGACCGGCCACAGCGAGGGCGTGACGGTCGCCGTGCTCACCGGCCGCGACCCGCGCCGCTCGGCCGCCGTCCGGGACGCGATCGTCGAGGGCCTGCACGACGGTTCGATCGCGGCTCCGGCGCAGCGCGCCCGTACCCCGTTCGTCGCGCTCGTCGGCGGCGGCCCGGGCGACCCGGACCTGATCACGGTCCGCGGCCGCCGTCTCCTCGCGGAGGCGGACGTGGTGATCGCGGACCGGCTCGGCCCGCGCGACCTGCTCTCGGAGCTCCCCCCGCACGTCGAGGTGATCGACGCGGCGAAGATCCCGTACGGCCGGTTCATGGCCCAGGAGGCCATCAACAACGCGCTGATCGAGCACGCCAAGGCCGGGAAGTCCGTCGTCCGCCTGAAGGGCGGCGACCCGTTCGTCTTCGGCCGCGGCATGGAGGAGGCCCAGGCGCTGGCCGCCGAGGGCATCGCCTGCACGGTGGTCCCGGGCATCTCCAGCTCGATCTCGGTCCCGGGCGCGGCCGGCATCCCGGTCACCCACCGCGGGGTGGCGCACGAGTTCACGGTGGTCAGCGGCCATGTGGCGCCGGACGACCCGCGCTCGCTGGTCGACTGGGCGTCGCTCGCGCGGCTCACCGGAACGCTCGTCATCCTCATGGGCGTCGACAAGATCGGCAAGATCGCGGAGGCGCTGATCGCGAACGGCAAGGCGCCTCAGACCCCGCTCGCGCTGATCCAGGAGGGCACCACGGCCACCCAGCGCCGGGTGGACGCGACGCTGGCGACGGTCGCCGAGACCGTCACGGCCCAGGACGTCCGCCCCCCGGCCGTCATCGTCATCGGCGACGTGGTCCACGAGTCCCCGGCCAAGAACCCGACGGCCAAGCCGACCCACTGACGCGGGGCGTACCCGGAGTAACCCGGATGCGCCCACCCCACCCGCACGCATTGGCACCACCCACCGGACAAGGCAGTATCACCCCGTGGCCGAACTCATCACGATCGACGACCCCGACGACCCGCGCCTGCGCGACTACACCGGACTGACCGACGTCGAACTGCGGCGCAGACGCGAGCCGGCCGAGGGGTTGTTCATCGCCGAAGGCGAGAAGGTGATCCGCCGCGCCAAGGACGCCGGCTACGAGATGCGCTCGATGCTGCTCTCCGCCAAGTGGGTCGACGTCATGCGCGACGTCATCGACGAACTCCCGGCCCCGGTGTACGCGGTGAGCCCTGACCTGGCCGAGCGCGTCACCGGCTACCACGTGCACCGCGGCGCGCTCGCCTCGATGCAGCGCAAGCCGCTGCCGTCCGCGGCGGACCTGCTGACGACGGCCCGCCGGGTCGCGGTCATGGAGGCGGTGAACGACCACACCAACATCGGCGCGATCTTCCGCAGCGCCGCCGCGCTCGGCATGGACGCGGTGCTGCTGTCCCCGGACTGCGCGGACCCGCTGTACCGCCGCTCGGTGAAGGTGTCGATGGGCGCGGTGTTCTCGGTCCCGTACGCCCGCCTGGACACCTGGCCGCGCGGTCTGGAGGCGGTGCGGGAGGCGGGCTTCAAGCTGCTTGCGCTGACCCCGGCGGACCGGGCGGCGTCGATCGACGACGCGGCCCCGCACAAGCTGGACCGGGTGGCCCTGATGCTGGGCGCGGAGGGCGAGGGCCTCTCGACGCAGGCGCTGCGCGCGGCGGACGAGTGGGTGCGGATCCCGATGGCGCACGGCGTGGACTCGCTGAACGTGGGCGCCGCGGCGGCCGTCGCCTTCTATGCGGTGACGAGCGGCCGCCCGCAGGCGTAAGCAGACGGGGGAGCTCCCAGGGGATCTCCGGCCCTACCCCTGGAGCGCCTGCGCCGCCGCGATCCCCAGCGCCACCACCAGCGTGACGACGACGAAGACGAACAGCCGCTGACGCAGCAGCCGCGGGTTCGCGGGCCGGCGCCCGGTGGAGGTGCCGCGGGCCCCGGTGCGGGTGCCCGGTCGGGTGCCGGGCCGGGACTGCCCGCCACGGGCGCCGCCGCCGGCGCCGGCACCCGTACGGGACGAGGACGGCCGGGCGGCCGAGGGGCGGGCCGACGCGGAGGCGCGGCCACCGCCGGTGGGCCGGTCGGTCGCCGGGCGCTCGCCGGCCCCCTCCGCGCCGCGGTCGAGCGACCGCTCGGTGTACCGCTCCGTGGGCCGGACGGGGCTGCGCTCCTCGGTCCGCTCGCGCTGGCCGGGCGGCCGGGCGGCGGCGGGCAGCCCCTGTGCCTCCCGCGCGGCGATCTCCTTCAGCCGCATGGAGAGCTGGAGGGTGCTGGGCCGCTCCTCCGGATCCTTCGCGAGGCAGGCCCGCACCAGCGGCGCGAGCGCGTCCGGCACCCCGTGCAGCTGCGGCTCCTCGTGCACGACCCGGTAGAGCATGACCTCGGAGCTGCCGTGCCCGAAGGGGGAGTCGCCCATCGCCGCGTACGCGAGGGTCGCGCCGAGCGAGAAGACGTCGGTGGCGGCGGTGACGGGGGCGCCCCGGACCTGCTCGGGCGCGAGGAAGCCGGGGGAGCCCACGGCGGTGCCGACATGGGTGAGGGTGCTGGCGCCGGTCGCCCAGGCGATCCCGAAGTCGATGATCCGGGGGCCCTTGGGCGAGAGCAGGATGTTGGACGGCTTGAGGTCGCGGTGCACGACCCCGGCCTCGTGCACGGCGACCAGGCCCTCGGACAGCGCGGCACCGATCGAGGCCACGTCGGCGGCCCGCAGCGGACCCTCCTCGGCGACCCGGTCGTGCAGCGAGGGCCCGGGCACGTACTGGGTGGCGAACCAGGGGCGCTCGGCCTCCAGGTCGGCGGCGACCAGGCGGGCGGTGCAGCCGCCGCGGATCCGCCGGGCCGCGGACACCTCACGGGCGAAGCGGGAGCGGAACTCCTGGTCCTCGGCGAGGTCGGGGCGGATCACCTTGAGCGCCACGCGCTGTCCGCGCCGGTCCGAACCGAGGTACACGACCCCCATCCCGCCGGCGCCCAGCCGGCGGTGCAGCCGGAACGACCCGACGATCCGCGGGTCCTCGCGCCGGAGCCGCATCATCGCCATGTCCGTCCCCTCGTCCGTTCGACGTGGCACAGCTTACGTACCCCTGCCCCGGCCCGCTCACAGGCCGCGCCCTCGGGGCGGCATCGATTGTCAGTGCTGAGGGGGACACTTGAGGCCGGGTCAGCCGTACCACTCGCCAACACTCCCTCATATCAAGGGCGTTGACTGAAGGCGAGTGCGACACCCCGACGGGCCGCGCCGAACGTGGGACAGCTCACACGGCCGCACCGGAGCGGCGTCCGGGCATCCCCTCCGGGAAGACCCCCAGTGCGGACGATCCGTCTCCACCCAGGGGAGTACGCCGTTCGGAGGCCCGTCATCCTCCGGGAGGCCCGGAAGTCGGTACGCGGGCATGACGCCCGAAGTCCGCCCGCTGCCTAGATTGGTTGTCGAGCGGCGGGTGCAGCACTCGTCCCCCGAGGTCACCGCACCCGCCGCCTCCGACACGACAGGAGAGGAACCATGGCGTATTCGGCCCCGCGGATGCACACCACCCGCCCTTCGAGCCGCCGTCACCCGCTGGTGGCGACCGCCATGGTCCTCCCTCTCGCGGCCCTGCTCGTGGTCGTCTTCGGCGGCTGGGACGCGGTGGTCACTCAGGCGTCGTCCGTGGGCGTGATGCTGGGGCGCTGAACAGCGCCCCGGACCCGGGAGAGCGGCCCGGGTCGGGGACATCCGGCCAACAACCCCGTGGGGACGGGGGTGCGGCGGACGGCAGCGTGCGGCCGGTCAGCTGGGGAGCTGACCGGCCCTCGCGCTTTCCCGGGGCCCGCCCCCTTACGCCGACCGGCCGCCGCCACACGCCGCCGCGTAGGCTCCAGGCCGTGGACGACACCGCCCTGCGCCAACTGCACAGCCTCGCCCGCGCCGCCGCGCATCCCGGCGAGCCCGACGGGGCGCCGTGCCCGTGCCGGGCGGGCCTGCTCGCCGACCGGGCCGACGGCACCGTCGTACGGCACGGGCGGCTCGTCCTGAAGGCGCACGGGCCCGACGGAGACCCGGCAGACCTGCGGGCGCGGATATCCGTGGCCGCGCTCCCGGCCCTCGCCGACGTCCTGCTGCCGCCGCTTCCCGCACCTCGCGCACCTCGCGCACCGCACGCCGACCGGCCGCTGAGCCTGTGGCCGTACGGGAGCCCCGTCGACCCCGAGGACCCCGGCGCCGCCCCCTGGGAGGCGGCCGGCCGGTTGCTCGCCCGGCTGCACCGCGCCCCGGCCCCGCCCGGCACGCCGCCGATGCGCGCGCCGCTGAAGGCCGCCCTCGCCGTGGACCGGATGCGCCGCGCGGCCCCGGACCACCCCGCGACCGCCGTGGTGCTGCGCGCCTGGGTCACCCTCCCCGACTTCGCCGCCGGCCCCGCCGCGCCGCCGGCCCTCTGCCACGGCGACTTCCACCTCGGCCAGCTCGTACGACTCGGGGAGCCGGGTCCGGACGTCCGCTGGCGTCTGATCGACCTGGACGACCTCGGCCTCGGGGATCCGGCCTGGGACCTGGCCCGGCCGGCCGCCTGGTTCGCGGCCGGACTGCTGGCCCCGGAGGTCTGGTCGCGCTTCCTGGCCGCGTACGAGACGGCCGGCGGCCCCGCCACCCGCGGCCCCGGCCGCGGAGACGCCGACCCGTGGGCGCGGCTCGACGTCCCGGCCCGCGCGCTCACCGTGCAGACGGCGGCGCTGGCCGTCGCCAAGTCCACGGCCGAGGGGCGCCCGCTGGACGAGGTGGAGGACGTGATGATCGACACCTGTGCCCGAATCGGTTCGCTCCGAACCGAGTTGCCGCCGCCGGCGTCCACGTAATGTGAGAGCCCCATTCGAACGGCAGGGAGTTGAGTCCGCATGCAGTGTCCCAAGTGCCACGCGGCCATGCACACGTACAACCGCAACGGCGTCCAGATCGAGCAGTGCAGCGGCTGCCGCGGCATCTTCCTGGACTACGGCGAGCTGGAGGCCCTGACCCGCCTGGAGTCCCAGTGGGTCCAGCAGGCGCCGCCGCCGCAGGCCTACCCGGCGCAGCCCGCCGCCCCGGCCTGGGGCGCCCCGCACCACGGCGGTCACCACGGGCACCACGGCCACCGCGGCTTCGGCCGGATGCTCTTCTCCTCCTGAGCCTCGCCCGAGCGCGCGGCCGGGCCCTCCGGGGCCTGGCCCCACGCCGGACCTCTCGCGGCACGACGAAGCCCCCGGTCGCCAGTGCGACCGGGGGCTTGTGTCTGGTGCGCGATACTGGGATTGAACCAGTGACCTCTTCCGTGTCAGGGAAGCGCTCTCCCGCTGAGCTAATCGCGCGGGACGACCCGAAGGTCCGGGACCCGAAGGTCCAGTGCGCGATACTGGGATTGAACCAGTGACCTCTTCCGTGTCAGGGAAGCGCTCTCCCGCTGAGCTAATCGCGCGGGGGATCCGAAGATCCGGGACCCGAAGGTCCAGTGGACGATACTGGGATTGAACCAGTGACCTCTTCCGTGTCAGGGAAGCGCTCTCCCGCTGAGCTAATCGTCCTTGGAGGTGGAGACGGGATTTGAACCCGTGTAGACGGCTTTGCAGGCCGTTGCCTCGCCTCTCGGCCACTCCACCAGGAGTGTGATTCGGGGGTTCGGGAAGATCCCCCACATCGAGCGGACGACGAGATTCGAACTCGCGACCCTCACCTTGGCAAGGTGATGCTCTACCAACTGAGCCACGTCCGCTTGTCGTTTCCGTTTCGCTTGCGCGTCCCGGCGACGTGTTGAACTCTAGCGGATTCCTGGGCCAGCACAAAAACGCGTTTCCGCAGCGTGCTGACCTGCGCCCCCGCGAGGGCGTCCGGGAGCGTTCGTACGGCGTTCACTCCATGTGTCCCCGAGGTGGCTCCCAGCGCCCCCTCGCACCTCTGCCGCCCCACACCCCCCTCCTTCCCAGGGGACTTCCCGCGGCCCCGGCCGCTCCCCTCCCGCCCTCCTCCCGCCGACCTAGACTCGCTCTGTGCACCCCCTCGCTCCTCTGGCCCGCTTCGGCGGCCTCCTCGCCACCGACCTCCGGGACGTCACCCGCGACCCCGAGGCCCTGGACTCCTCCGGTTTCTGGGCGGTCGTCGCGGACTTCGAGGGCCGGCTGACCTGCGCGCGCTTCGGCGACGTGCGGCCCGATCCCGTCCCCGCGCCCGTCCCGGGCGCCTGGCGCGGACCGGCGGCCGGCGACTGGACGTCCTCGCTCGACCGCGCCGCGTACACCGCGGGCGTACGCCGCGTGCGCGACCACATAGCGCGCGGCGAGGTCTACCAGGCGAACCTCTGCCGTGTGATGTCCGCGCCGCTGCCCGACCCGGCCGGCGCCGACGTCGACGCCCTCACCGCCCTCCTCGCGCGCGGGAACCCCGCTCCGTACGCCGGCACCGTCCGGCTGCCCGCGCACGGCGTGGAGATCGCCACCGCCTCGCCCGAGCTCTATCTGCGGCGCACCGGCGCCGTCGTCGAGTCCGGACCCATCAAGGGCACCGGCCGGACCGCCGACGACCTCCTGGAGAAGGACCACGCCGAGAACGTGATGATCGTGGACCTGGTCCGCAACGACCTCGGGCGGGTCTGCGCCACCGGCTCCGTCACCGTGCCCGAGCTGTGCGCCGTCGAGCCGCACCCGGGCCTGGTCCACCTGGTCTCCACCGTCCGCGGCGAACTGCGCGAGGGCGCGGGCTGGCGCGAGCTGCTCGACGCCACCTTCCCGCCCGGCTCCGTGACCGGCGCCCCCAAGTCCAGCGCCCTGCGGATCATCGAGGCCCTGGAGACCGTGCCGCGCGGCCCCTACTGCGGCGGCATCGGCTGGGTCGACGCCGACCGGGGCGCCGCCGAGCTCGCCGTCGGCATCCGTACCTTCTGGATCGACCGGGCCGAGGGCGTGCTGCGCTTCGGCACCGGCGCCGGCATCACCTGGGGCTCCGACCCCGAGCGCGAATGGGCCGAGACCGAGCTCAAGGCCGCCCGCCTGGTCGCGATAGCGTCGGGCGCGTACGAGGCGACTGGAAGGGTCATATCTCGATGAAACTGTGGGTCAACGGCGCGCTGCACGACGCCGAGAGCGCGCGGGTCTCGGTCCTCGACCACGGGCTGACCGTCGGCGACGGCATCTTCGAGACGGTCAAGGCCGAGCGTGGTGAAACGTTCGCCCTCACCCTCCACCTGGAGCGGCTGACCCGCTCCGCGCGCGGTCTCGGGCTGCCCGACCCGGACCTCGACGAGGTCCGGCGTGCGGTCGCCGCCGTGCTCGACGCCAACCCGATGGAGCTCGGCCGGCTGCGCATCACGTACACCGGCGGGCTCTCCCCGCTCGGTTCCGAGCGCGGCGACTCCGGCCCCGGCCTGGTCGTGGCCCTCGGCGAGACCCGCCGCCGCCCGGACGGCACCGCCGTGATCACGGTCCCCTGGACCCGTAACGAGCGCGGCGCCCTCACCGGCCTCAAGACCACCTCGTACGCGGAGAACGTCGTCGCGCTCGCCCGCGCGCACGAGCGGGGCGCCTCCGAGGCGCTGTTCGCCAACACCGTGGGGCAGCTGTGCGAGGGCACCGGCTCCAACGTCTTCGTGGTGATCGACGGGCGCATCCTGACCCCGCCGGTGTCCTCGGGCTGCCTCGCGGGCATCACCCGCGCCCTGGCCGCCGAGTGGACCGGCGCCGAGGAGGCCGACCTGCCGCTGGACGTCCTGGAGAGCGCCGACGAGATCTTCCTGACCTCGACCCTGCGCGACGTGCAGGCCGTGCACCGGGTGGACGACCGGGAGCTCGCCGGGGCGCCGGGGCCGGTCACGGCCAAGGCGATGCGGATCTTCGAGGAGCGGGCGGCCCGGGACCGGGACCCGAAGCTCGGCTGAGACCGGATCCCGGCCGAAATCCGGATGACGGGTGGGGCCGGCGCGGGTAGAACACCCGTGATGACCACCACCCTGCGGCCGTCCGAGCCGCTTCAGCAGTCCGCCGACGGCAGCCGTTCGCGCACGTACGACATCTGCGTGAACAGCCGCCGGGTCGGTTCCGTCCGGCTCTCCACGGACCCCGCCTTCGGGGCGGCCTCGGGCGTGATCGACCACCTCGGGGTCCACCAGCCGGACCGTGGGCGCGGCCGGGCCACGGTCGCGGCGCTCGCGGCCGAGGAGGTGCTGCGGAGCTGGGGCTGTGTCCAGGTGCGGATATCGGTGCCCGCGGAGGCGGCGGTCGCGCTCCGGATGGCGGACTCGCTCGGCTACACCGAGCGAAGCCGGAACATGGTGAAGGCACTGCCGTCCGAGCCGCCCGCACTGCCGGACGGTGTCGAGGTCCGGCCGATGACCGAGGCCGAGTTCGTGGTGTGGGCGGCGCGGTCCAAGGAGGTCTTCGCGCAGGACTGGATCGACCGGGGCGTCCCCGAGGACCAGGCCCGCGCCAAGTCCGAGGACAGCCACCGGAGGTATCTCCCGGACGGCCTGGCCTCGCCCGGCGTCGCCTTCCACGTGATCGTGAAGGACGGGCGGCCGGCCGGCCATCTGTGGACGGGCCGGATCGAGCTCGAACCGGGGCGGTGGGCGGCTTTCGTGTACGACATCGAGGTCGACGAGGCGCAGCGCGGGCGCGGCTGCGGCCGGGCGCTGATGCTGCTCGCCGAGCGGGTCGCGCGGGAGGCCGGGGAGACCCGGATCGGACTGCATGTCTTCGCGGGCAACACCCCGGCGATCCGGCTCTACGAGTCGCTGGGCTACCGCACGACCTTCGTGAACAGCGCGAAGGAACTGCGCTGACGATCTCCCCGGCAGAGGGGTGGGGTCAGGCGCCGAGGAGACGGTCGGCGATCTCCGTGATGCGCTCGCGCAGACCGTCCTGGCTCTGGCCGCCGTCGAGGCGCTCGCCGCCGATGACGTACGTGGGGGTCCCGGTGACCTTGATCGCCTTGCCCTCGGCCTCGTCGGCGTCGACCGTCAGGAGGTGCCGGCCGTCGATCAGGGCGGTGTCGAACTCCTCGGCGTCCAGGCCGAGTTCGCCCGCCACCTCCAGGAGCACCGGCTCGCCGCGGTCGGCGAGTTCGGCGGTCCGGGCGAGCAGGGCCTCGGCGTACGGCCAGCCCTGCCCCTGGGCGAAGGCCTCCTCGGCGGCCTGGGCAGCGGCGTACGCGTGCTTGTGCTTGGGCAGCGGGAAGTGGCGCAGCTGCACGTCGAGGCGGTCGCCGTACGCGGCGCGCAGGGCGCGGACGTCGTCGAGGGCCTGGAAGCAGTCGGGGCACTGCAGGTCGAACCAGGCCTCCAGGACGACCGGGGAGGCGGGGGTGGTGGACTCACTCATGGGAAGAGTCTCCCATCCGGTCCTCCCTGGGGGACGACCCGGAGATCTCCCTGATCCCGGGCCCGAGGCATGGCCCGGCGGGGTGGGTGCGGTGCAGGATGGAAGGGACGTATCGCCCGGGACCTGGAGGATCGCATGCTTGCCGAGACCGTTTGCTCCGCGGTGGCCGCGGCGGGCCTGGGCATCGCCGCGATCACGGCCTGGCGGAGGAGGTTCCTGACCGCGGCCCGGATCGCGGCCTATGCGCTGGTGCCGCTGGGTCTGGTGATGACGGGCGCGATCGACTGGCTCTTCGAGGCCCTGACGTTCAACCTGACCGTGTGGGCCGGCTTCGGCGTGCTCGGTCTGTCCTGGCTGCTGTTCATGAGCACGCGCGCGATCGAGCGGCGCAGGGCCGGGGGGAAGGCGGTGGCCGGGGGAGAGGCCCCGCAGGCCGTGGCGCCCGCCGCGCCGGCGCCGTCGCTGGGAGCCGGTCGGCCCGCTCCGGCCGCGAAGCAGCAGGCGAAGCCGGCGGACGAGGACTTCAGCGACATCGAGGCGATTCTGAAGAAGCACGGAATATGACCGGGATCGGACCGCGGTCCGACCGGTTCTGACGCTTCTCGATTCCGTGGTCCACGGGATGGGGTGAACACGGCCGGGCGCGGGGGTGTTGCGTGATCTTCGGGGCCGGGCGTGCTGCATCATCCCCCCGAGATGCTCGAGACCTCGGGGGACACCGCCCCCGTCCCCGCCCCTGCCCCTGTGCCCGGTGCGGCGCCGCCCGCGTCCGCCGTGCCCGTCGCCGAGGAGCCGCGCGGTTGTCTGTTCGCGCTGTCCCAGCCGCCGCTGATGATCTTCCTCGCGGTGATCGGCGCGCTGCTGCTCATGGCCGCCGTCCACGACCTGTTCCTGCTGTGAGCGGGCCGGCGCCCGAGCCCGTTCCCGGGATCAGCCGGCGGCCTCCTTGCGGCGGGCGCGGTAGGCGGCGACGTGCAGGCGGTTGCCGCAGGTGCGGCTGTCGCAGTAGCGGCGGGAGCGGTTGCGGGAGAGGTCGACGAAGGCCCGGCCGCAGTCCGGCGCCTCGCAGCGGCGCAGCCGCTCCTGCTCGCCCGCGACGACGATGAAGGCCAGTGCCATGCCGCAGTCCGCGCCGAGGTGGTCGGCGACCGAGGCGCCCGGCGCGAAGTAGTGCACGTGCCAGTCGTAGCCGTCGTGGTCGGTCAGCTGCGGGGTGGTGCCGGCCGCCGCGACCAGCTGGTTGATCAGCGTGGCGGCGATCCGGGCGTCGGGCGCGGAGAAGACCGCCGCGAACCGGTCGCGCACCTCGCGCACCGCGCGCAGGTCGGCCGCTCCGAGCTGGCCCACGTCACTGATCTTGTGGGCGTGCACGAAGGACTGCAGCGCCTGGATGTCCCCGAGCGCGTCGTCGCGGTCCCCCTCCGGGGCGGTGTTCATCAGATCGACGACGGTGTCGAGGGCGATCCGGGTGTCGTGAGGGATCAGCACGATTCGCTCCCTGGCCGGCTGCGGGCGGGTGCCCGCGAATTGCGCTGACTCTAGCGTGGACCCGGAAACGGGCATCGGCGCTCCCACCGCGCCGGCTGCGCGGTGGGAGCGCCGATGAGGGACGTGCACGGTTGTCCGCGCGGCGCCGTCTCCCCGAGTCGGACGGCGCCGTGCGGCTGTAGGCCTGGCCTCAGCTGTCGGCCAGGATGTGGGAGAGCTCCGTGTCGAGGTCGAAGTGGCGGTGCTCGGTGCCCGGTGGCACGGCAGCGTCGGTCCGCTTGAGGAACGACTCCAGGGCCCGCGCCGGGGCCTCGAGCAGGGCTTCGCCCTCGGGGGAACTCAGTGCGATGCAGACGACTCCCTGACCGTGGCTGCGGGACGGCCAGACCCGGACGTCGCCCGTGCCGGTGGGCCGGTGCAGCCCCTCGGCGAGAAGGTCGCGGGCGAAGACCCACTCGACCGTCTCCTCGGCTCCGGTGTGGAAGGTGGCGTGCACGGCATACGGATCGGCCGTGTCATACCGCAGGCCCGCGGGTACAGGCAGTGAGGACTCGCTCGACACAACGAGGCGCAGGTGCAGCTCGCAGCTGACCGTGGTGTTCATAAGCGCCAGGGCCTTTCGCTCAGTGTGCGCTCGGGGATTCGCACGTCGGCGAAATCGACATGCCACCTACGGTGCCGTTGTAAACCCCTCTGTCTGTTTTGTGATCGTTCAGGTAGCTCGTATGGGCGCGTGTGACTTTGGGTAATAGCTCCATTTCGACAGTCGGAGGCGGTCCGGTAAGTTGGGGTCATGAATGCGGAGAGTGACGAGCGCACCGGGGAGTCCGCGGCCGACGGGGACAAGGGTGCGCGGCAGGAGACCACCCCGGACACGACCGGGGGTGCCGAAGGGGCGCCGCTCGGCTCCCGGGCGCCGGAGTTCATCAAGGCCCGCCGGACCCTGCATCTGAGCTGGCAGGTCGGCGTCTTCGTCGTCGGCCTCGCCGTCGTCGGCGCCGGCATCGTGATGCTGCCGCTGCCCGGCCCCGGCTGGCTGGTGATCTTCGCCGGCATGGCGATCTGGGCGACCGAGTTCGTCTGGGCCCAGCTGGTGCTGCGCTGGACCAAGCGAAAGGTCACCGAGGCCGCCCAGCGCGCCCTGGACCCCAGGGTCCGCCGTCGGAACATCATCCTCACCAGCATCGGCCTGGTGATCATCGGCGTGCTGCTCGCCATCTACCTGTGGAAGTTCGGCTTCGTCATGCCGTGGAAGATCGACGAGTGAGCGAGTGAGCCGGTGATGGTTCGGAAGCACCGCTGACATGCGGTAATGTTTGCGGTGCACCCGGGCGATTAGCTCAGCGGGAGAGCACTTCGTTCACACCGAAGGGGTCACTGGTTCGATCCCAGTATCGCCCACCCGGACCGAAGGCCCGGAGACGGAATCCGTCTCCGGGCCTTCGGCGTTCACCGCATCCGGCCGAGCCGCTCGCGCAGTCGGCGTGCGTCGCGCAGGCGCTGCTCGTACGTCGCGCCCACCGCGAGCAGCAGCAGACCGGCCAGGGCCGGCGGCAGCCAGCGGGGCAGCGCGCCCACCGCCTGCACCACGTACGGCGCGAGCTCGTGCAGTCCGACCAGGGCGAGCACCGAGCCCCCGAGCAGCAAGGGCGCCTGCAGCCGGAACCGCGCGCCGAGCAGCGTCACCGCGAGCGCTCCCAGGCCGAGCAGCAGCGGACGCGTCCAGTGCGGGTCGGCCCAGGCCGCGAAGAGGCTCGGCACCAGCGTGGCCGCGAGCCCCGGCCCGTAGGCCGTCCACGAGGACGCCTCCGGGTCCCGGCGTCGCCGCAGCACGCCGACCGCCAGGGCCGGCACCGTCACCGGCAGGGTGTACGCCTCCGGGGTCGTGACCTCCCACACCGCGAGGCGCACCCAGGTCGCGAGCAGGAACAGCACCGCCGCCGCCCACGAGGCCACCGGGCGCCGCTCCGGCCGTACCGCCGTCGCCGCCGCGAGCACCCCGGCCAGCGCCAGACCCAGCGCGAGCAGTGCCGGGCGCTCGGCCGTCAGCGCCACCCCGAACAGCCCCACGGCCGCGCCGGTGGCCTCCACCGCCACGGACACCGGACGGCGGCGCAGCCACGCGCCCAGGGCGCCCGTCCCGGCCGGCACGGCGAGCAGCAGCAGACCCGTCACCGGCTCCGACAGGCCCCCGGCCGCCGACCCGGCCCCCACCAGGCCCGCCACCGTCAGAACGGCCGCACAGGCCGCCATCGTCCGCCGGAGCCCGTCGCCGAACACCGCGACCGCGCCGAACAGCGCCGCCAGCACCCCGAGCACCGCGAACGTCGCCGCCCGCGAGTCGAGCGCCGGTGCCACCGCGGCCAGGCCCGAGGCCATGCCGAACCCGAAGCCGAGCCAGGCCAGGACCTCCGTCGCACCGTCGAGGCGGCGCGCCACCGGTGCCGGGCGCACCGCCACCGCCAGGGCCGCCGCCGCGGCCGCCGGCTGGACGGCGAGGGACGCCCCGTACGGCAGGCCGAACGCCACCGGCAGGCCGACGACCAGCGCCCACGCCAGCCCGAGCGCGGCCCCCCTCGCCCACAGACGCGGCACGGCCACGAGCGCGGCCGTCACCACAAGCAGCACCAGCGACGCCGTCGCCGGGTAGCCGGACAGCGTCCGCTCCGCGTGCTCCCCGGACCAGACCGCCGTCGAGCGCACCCGCGGGTCGAGCAGGGCCAGGACGGTCGGCGGCAGCGCCCACAGCGTCGCGAGGCCCAGCACCCCGGCGCCCGCGAGCGCCAGACCGTCACGCGGCCGCGCAAGCGCCACCGGAGCCGTCCGCGGGCCCGCCCACGGACCCCGGTGCCAGACCGCGGCGCCCGTGAGCGCCAGCGCGCACAGCGCGTACCCCGGGACGATCCACGCCTCCGGCACCCCGGACCGCAGCAGACCGCCGAGCGCGGCGATCCCCGCCAGACCCGCCACCGAGGCGGAGGCGAGCGCCGAAGGGGTGTGGCGCACCGCGAGGAACAGCAGCACGACGGCGCAGGCGAGCAGCAGCGGCAGCGCCCTCACCGGCGAGGTGAGCGAGAGCCCCAGGCCGGCGAGCAGCGCCCAGCCGCCCAGACCCGCCGCACCCACCCCGGCCGTCACCCGCACCGGCAGAACCTTGAGCCACACCATCGCCGCCACGTCCAGGGCGGCCGTGCCGAGCGCCGCCCAGGCGAACGCGGTGATCCCGCCGTCCGCCGCCAGGACCCCCAGCGTCAGCGGCAGTTGGGCCGCCACCACGGCGGCCGGGAGCGGGGTGCGCAGGCGGGGGAGGGCGGAGCCGTACGCCGCCCAGGCGCCGGCCAGGACCGCCGAGGCGGCCGCCGTGTAGCCGAGACCGCCGGTCTCCGGCAGCGCCACCCGGTGCAGGGCGTACGCGTCGAGGACCGTCAGGACCAGACCGAGCGCCGCCACCGACTCCGCCGTGGACACCAGACCGCGACGCAGCAGCACCACCGGCGCGAACAGCGCGCCCGACGTCACCACCGCGAGCACCGCGGACCGGCCGCCGATGCCCATCGTGCCCCAGCTGACCAGCGTGAACACGAGCGCGGCCACGGTCAGCAGCACGCCGCCGAGGGTGAGCAGCACGTTCTGGGTGCTGCGCGGGGTCGCCTCGGGCGGGCGCGGCACCGCACCGGGAACCGTGCCGGGCGTCGGCCAGGGCCGCGGGGCGGCCGCCGGCAGGGCCGACGCGGCCCGCTGCGCGTCGAGAACCCGTACCAGCCAGTCCCGGCGCAGCAGCAACTGCGCCCGGTGGGTGTCGAGTCGGGCCAGTTCGCGGTCGACGAGCGCGAGCTCTTCCGCGGGAGGCAGGGAGGTGTTCATAGCCGGAGTGTGGCGCCGGGCACGGCGAAAGGGGATGCGCTCGGATACTCAGATCCGGCCCTGAGTAGCCCACACTGGGCCCATGGACTGGTGCCGCTACCGCTTCCGCAGCGTCTGGCGTCTCGCCGCCCCGCCCGCCGCCGTCTACGGCGTCCTGGAGCGGGCCGAGGACTACCCGCTCTGGTGGCCGCAGGTCCGCGAGGTCGTCCCGCTCGACGAGCACACCGGCACCGCCCGCTTCCGCTCCCTGCTGCCGTACGACCTGGTGGTCACCGCCCAGGCCCGGCGCCGCGACCCCGACGCCGGGGTGCTGGAGGTCGGCATGTCCGGAGACCTGGACGGCTGGGCCCGCTGGACCCTCAGCGCCGAGGGCGCCGGCACCCGCGCGGTCTACGAGCAGGAGGTCGAGGTCCGCAGCCCCCTCATGCGCGCCCTCGCCGTCCCCGGCCGGCCCTTCTTCCGGGCCAACCACGCCCTGATGATGCGCGGCGGCCGCCGCGGCCTCGCCGCCCACCTGCGTACCTAGGGCGCACCCCACGCGCGCCCCGCCTGATCCGGTTTGAACGAAGCCCGTCCGGGCCTGTATGGTTTCACCCGTTGCCCGGGCGATTAGCTCAGCGGGAGAGCACTTCGTTCACACCGAAGGGGTCACTGGTTCGATCCCAGTATCGCCCACCGGGAAAAGGCCGGTCCGTCACACGACGGACCGGCCTTCGCCGTTCCGGTCGTCGTCCCGCCGTCGTTCGCGCCCCGCTCACGCCGCCGTCGACAGCTCCGGACGCAGCGGCCATGCCGGGTCCACCGTCTCCGGAGTGCCCTGCCGGGCGAACCAGGCCTGAAGACCGCGCGCCTGCGCCGCGTGCCACACCGCCTGCAGGGTGTGCAGCTCCGCCGGGGTCAGCCGCTCCAGGCGGGACGCGAACCGCCGCCCCACCGCCCGTACGACCTCGAGCGCGGCCTTCGCGTCCGCCGCCGCGTCGTGCGCGCCGTCGAGCACCACCTCGTACTGCTCGCACAGATCCGTCAGCGTCCGCCGGCCCTTGCGGTAGCGGTCCAGGTGCTTGTCCAGGACCCGCGGGTCGAGCACGCACAGCGGCACGTGCTCCGTGTAGCGGCCCAGCGAGGACGCCCGGTGCCGGCGCAGCTCGCGGTCCAGGATCGTCAGGTCGAACGGCGCGTTCATCACCACCAACGGGCGGCCCGCCGCGCTCTGTTCGGCTATCGCCCGGGCCAGCTCCTCCATCACGGGCGACGGCCACCGCCCGTTGCGCTGCAGATGATCGTCCGTCAGGCCGTGGATCGCGGTGGCCCCGGGCGGCACCGGCACCCCGGGGTTCACCAGCCAGCGTGTCACCCGCGGCCGCATGCCCGCCGCGTCCTGGACGACGAGGGCGGCGGACACGATCCGGTCCTCCTCGACGTCGACTCCCGTCGTCTCCGTGTCGAACGCGGCCAGGGGCCCGTCGAACCAGTGCGTCGTCATCCCGAACTCCTCGCACATGCACGGCAGATGGCCAGCCCCCTGCCCGAATCGTTGATACCCGGGCTGTTTGCGCCGTACGCGGGCCGGTGACAACACAGGTGACGGGGAAGGGAACTGACATGGCGCTCGCCCAGCCCGCGTCGGACGGGCTGCCGCCCCAGCGGGCGGCACCGCTGCGCGGCTCGCTCGCCACCACCGCCTGCATGGAGACCCTCCAGGTCGGATACCTCCACGCGGTCGCGGCGGCGGCCGGCTGCTCGCTGTCGCAGCCGTTTCCGGACAACGGCATCGACTGGCACGTGAGCCACAGCGCTCCCGACCACACCGTCGACGACGAGGTGACCATCAAGGTGCAGCTCAAGTGCACCTACCAGCTACCGCCGCGCACCCGGCGGGACGCGAGCGGCGCCTTCTCCTTCACGCTCGACAACGAGCACCTGGTGAAGCTCGCCCGCACCCCCGTCGCGGTCCACAAGATCCTGGTCGTGATGCTCGTGCCCCGCGACCGCGAGGACTGGCTGCGGGCCGGGCACGAGCGGCTCGACCTGCGGCACTGCTGCTACTGGATCAACCTGGCCGGCCACCCGGTCACGGGACGCCGCAGGACCACCGTGCGCATCCCGACGACGCGGATCTTCGACGACCGGGCGCTCTGCGAGATCATGGCGCGGGTCGGCGTGGGAGGGAGACCCTGATGCACCGGCCGATCGACGAACCGGAGAACGGGGCCGGACACGGCCCCGACCCACTGCTCCCACCGGGCCACACCGTGCCCCCACCCCTCCGGCCGCAGCCCCACCCGGCGCCCGGCGAGTTCCCCGGCCACTGGACCGGCGTGCCCGCCGCGCCCGTCGGCCCCTGGGCCGACGCGGGGGAGGCCCCCGACCCCTGCCGCGTCGACCCCCGGGTGCTCGGCGCGCTGCTCGCCCGCCACGGCTGGCGCCGCCGCGGCGGCGCGGCCGGCCGCTACAGCCGCTGGTCCCCGCCCGGACCCGGCACCGGCGGGCGCGGCACCAGCCTGCTCGTCCCCGAGAACCGGGCCTTCCCCGACTCCGACGACCTCATCGGCGAGGCCCTCGCCGCCCTCGCCCACAGCGCCGACCCCTCCGCCCGCGAGGTGCTCACCGGCCTCGCCGTCCCCAGCGACGAGATCCGCTGGTGGCGCGACGTGCCGCCGGGACCCGCCGGGGCCGTGCCCTGGCCCGTGCAGGAACAGCTCCGCAGCGCCGCCCGCGGACTGCTCCTCGCCGGCGCCCTCGCCGTCCGCGACCGCGCCGGCTACCACGGCGCCCGCCACAAGCGGCAGGCCCAGGCATCCCTGGAGTCCGTCGTCGTCGGCGCCGCCCCCGGCGGCCGCGGCCTCACCGCCTTCCTGCCCGTCGACCCCGGCCGCGCCGTCTCCGTCCGGCTCTACCACGCGCTGTACGCGACCCGGGAGGCCGTCGACTACCAGCGGGCCACCGGCGGCATGGAGGCCTTCGACACCGCCGTGCAGGCCGGTGTCAGCCGCGAGCTCACCGAGGCCCTGGTCGCCCTGGTGCGCGGCACCGAGGGCGCCGGCATCACCCTGGAGTGGTCCCCGGCCGCCGGCACCCCCGCGGGCTGCGCCGCGCGCCCCGAGCCCGTCGAGTTCTCGCCCGGCGACCTGCCCGCCCTGCGCGAGGCCGGCGCCCGCTATCTGAACGACGAGCCCTCCGTACCCGTACGCATCACCGGCACCGTCGTCCGCATGCGCCGCTCCGGCCCGCGCGGCGAGGGCACCGTCCGGCTCCGCGTCCTGGCCGGGGCCGAGGTCGGCCATGTCCGCGCCACCCTCGACGAGGAGGCCTACCGCACCGCCGGCCACGCCCACCTGGTCGGGCTGCCCATCCGGGTCGTCGGGCGCCTGGAGAGCCGCGGCGGCTTCCGCCGGCTGACCGACGCGACCGGGGTCGTCCCCGTCCAGGTCGACGAGGCCGAGCGGGACCGGCTGATGAAGGCGGTCCACGACAGCGGCGAGGGCGGCGGGTTCTTCGACGAGGGGGGCGACGCGGAGGAGACGTGAGCCGGAGGAACGCTCCTCGGGGCGCGACCGGGCCGCACGCGAGCCCGTAGGATCGGTGACGCGCGGCACCTCGTCTCTGCCGCGCACCGTTGGCGCCGGCACCTCGTGTCTGCCCGCGCCCCTATGTATGGAGCATCCGTGTCTGAAGTCCGTGTGACCGTCCAGTCCGCCTCCGGGCCCGAGGAGAGGACGGTGAGCGCGGGCACCACGGCCGGCGCGCTGTTCGCCGACGACCGCACCGTCATCGCCGCCCGCGTGGCCGGCGAGCTGAAGGACCTGTCGTACGAGCTCGCCGAGGGCGATGTCGTCGAGGGTGTCGAGATCTCCTCCGAGGACGGTCTGAACATCCTGCGCCACTCCACCGCGCACGTCATGGCGCAGGCCGTGCAGGAGATCTTCCCCGAGGCCAAGCTGGGCATCGGCCCGCCGGTCCGGGACGGCTTCTACTACGACTTCGACGTCGAGAAGCCGTTCACGCCGGAGGATCTCAAGACCATCGAGAAGAAGATGCAGGAGATCCAGAAGCGCGGGCAGCGGTTCGCCCGCCGTGTCGTCACGGACGAGGCGGCCCGCGAGGAGCTCGCCGACGAGCCGTACAAGCTGGAGCTCATCGGCATCAAGGGCTCCGCGTCGACCGACGACGGTGCGGACGTCGAGGTGGGCGGCGGCGAGCTGACCATCTACGACAACCTGGACGCCAAGACCGGCGAGCTGTGCTGGAAGGACCTCTGCCGCGGTCCCCACCTGCCCACCACCCGCAACATCCCGGCCTTCAAGCTCATGCGCAACGCCGCCGCCTACTGGCGCGGCAGCGAGAAGAACCCGATGCTCCAGCGCATCTACGGCACCGCGTGGCCGTCGAAGGAGGAGCTCAAGGCCCACCTCGACTTCCTCGCCGAGGCCGAGAAGCGCGACCACCGCAAGCTCGGCAACGAGCTCGACCTCTTCTCGATCCCGGACGAGATCGGCTCAGGCCTCGCCGTCTTCCACCCCAAGGGCGGCATCATCCGCCGGACGATGGAGGACTACAGCCGGAAGCGGCACGAGGAGGAGGGCTACGAGTTCGTCTACTCGCCGCACGCCACCAAGGGCAAGCTCTTCGAGAAGTCGGGCCACCTCGACTGGTACGCCGAGGGCATGTACCCGCCCATGCAGCTCGACGAGGGCGTGGACTACTACCTCAAGCCCATGAACTGCCCGATGCACAACCTGATCTTCGACGCGCGCGGGCGCAGCTACCGTGAGCTGCCGCTGCGCCTGTTCGAGTTCGGCACCGTGTACCGGTACGAGAAGTCCGGCGTCGTGCACGGCCTGACCCGGGCCCGCGGCTTCACGCAGGACGACGCGCACATCTACTGCACCCGCGAGCAGATGGCGGAGGAGCTCGACAAGACGCTCACCTTCGTCCTCAACCTGCTGCGCGACTACGGTCTGACCGACTTCTACCTGGAGCTGTCGACCAAGGACCCGAACAAGTTCGTCGGCTCGGACGAGGTGTGGGAGGAGGCCACCGCGGTCCTCCAGCAGGTCGCCGAGAAGCAGGGCCTCCCGCTGACCCCCGACCCGGGCGGCGCCGCGTTCTACGGCCCGAAGATCTCGGTGCAGGCGCGCGACGCCATCGGCCGTACCTGGCAGATGTCGACCGTGCAGCTGGACTTCAACCTGCCGGAGCGCTTCGACCTGGAGTACACGGCGGCGGACGGCTCGCGCCAGCGCCCGGTCATGATCCACCGCGCTCTGTTCGGCAGCATCGAGCGGTTCTTCGCGGTGCTCCTGGAGCACTACGCGGGCGCCATGCCGCCGTGGCTGGCCCCGGTGCAGGCGGTCGGCATCCCGATCGGCGACGCGCACGTCGAGTACCTGCAGGAGTTCGCCGCGGACGCGCGGAAGCGGGGTCTGCGGGTCGACGTGGACGCCTCGTCCGACCGCATGCAGAAGAAGATCCGGAACCAGCAGCGCCAGAAGGTGCCGTTCATGATCATCGTCGGTGACGAGGACATGAACGCGGGCACGGTCTCCTTCCGCTACCGCGACGGTTCGCAGGAGAACGGCATTCCGCGCGAGGACGCGCTGGCGAAGCTGGCCGACGTGGTGGAGCGCCGCGTCCAGGTCTGACCAGGCCTGACGAGGTCTGACGAGTCGGTCAGCAGGCCCCCGGGGTTCCCCGGGGGCCTGCTCCGTCGGTCAGTCCTCGTCGCCCTCCCGGCGGAAGACCTGGATCAGCCAGGACGAGAACGAGCCCGTCACCGCGCCGAGCAGGGCCAGGCCGCAGGCCATGATGCCCACCGCGACCATCCGTCCCGCCGGCGTCACGGGCACCACGTCCCCGTAGCCCACGGTCGCCAGCGTCGCGCAGGCCCACCACACCGCGTCGCCGAAGGTGACGATGGACGCGCCCGGGGCGCCGTACTCGAGGTCGTAGACGGTGAGCGCGCCCGCGAAGCCGAGCAGGATCGCGGAGATTCCCGCGTACGCCATGACGCGGGCGTAGAGCGTGAGCCGGGGCTCCTGATGTCGGCGCTGGGCGCGGTCGTACGCGGTCACCACCCGCAACGGCCGCAGCAGCGGCAGGATCAGCACCACCGTGTCCAGAAAGTGCCGGCGCACGAAGCGCAGCGGGCCGAGGCCGCTGAGCCTGAGGCGTACCGCGTAGTCGACGACGAACACGGCCCAGGACGCGAAGATGAGGGCGAGACAGAAGTCGCGCCAGCCGGTGGGCAGGTCGCGGCCGAGGATCCGCATCGCGTAGCTGCCGAGGTAGACGAGGGACGTCACCGTCAGGGGGATCTCCATCCGACGGTCCCAGCGCTCCTGCCTCGGAGGAGTCGGCGGCCTGTCCTTCATCGGACCAGCATGGCCCGTGCAGCGATCTTCCGCCCCGGCGACACGTTCCGAACGGGCGAAGCAATATGCTGCACAGCATGACGACTGAGCCGGAGCAGCAGATCGGAGTGGGGACGCAGGACGCGTTCCAGCGCCTGTGGACGCCTCACCGGATGGCGTACATCCAGGGCGAGAACAAGCCGACCGGGCCGGGTGCCGAGGACGGCTGTCCCTTCTGCACGATCCCGGCGAAGTCGGACGAGGACGGTCTGGTGATCGCGCGCGGCACGAGCGTGTACGCGGTGCTCAACCTGTACCCGTACAACGGCGGGCACCTGATGGTGGTCCCGTACCGGCACGTCGCCGACTACACGGACCTCGACGCGGCCGAGACGGCGGAGCTCGGGGAGTTCACCAAGCGGGCCATGGTGGCGCTGCGGGCGGCCTCGGGCGCGCACGGCTTCAACATCGGCATGAACCAGGGCACGGTCGCGGGCGCCGGGATCGCCGCCCATCTGCACCAGCACGTGGTGCCCCGCTGGGGCGGCGACACCAACTTCATGCCGGTGGTGGGCCACACCAAGGTGCTTCCGCAGCTGCTCGCCGACACCCGGAAGATGCTGGCCGACGCCTGGCCGGCCGGCCTCTGAGCCTGGACCGTACGGCAGTGAGGGGAGCCCCGTCCGGGGCTCCCCTCACTGCCGTACGGCGCGCTACGCGTCGTAGACGTCGGCCTTCTTCGGGCCCGGGTCCTGGATGCCGCCGCTGAGGACCAGCGAGCGGGCGGCGAAGCGCTCGGTGTCGACGTTGTGCTCGTCGAGGACCCGGAGGGTCGCCGCGTGCACCGCGCGGAGCACCGGGGTGGCGGTACGGATGGCGTCGTCGGCCATGAAGCGGTGGCGCCAGGGCTGGCCGGCCCAGGCGTGGCGGAGGCCGAAGGGCTCGGGCAGCACGAGCTTGCCGCCGAGGAAGTCCAGGATCGGCGGGAACCAGGTGAGCGGAGCGCGGACGGCCTGGCGGACCACGTCGTCGGTGTCGGTCAGCGGCAGCTTGATCTCGCGGGTCTCCCAGAACCGGACGGTCTTGGAGACCTCCTTGGTCTTCGCCTTCGGCTTCGTCGTGAAGAGGCCGTGGACCGGGCCGAGGGCGTGGCCGGTGACCTCGACGCGCAGGGTGTGGTGGAGGGAGGTGACCGTCACCATCATGGTGAGCACGAGCTGTCCGTCCCAGAGGGTGAACTGGACTCCCAGATAGTGGCGGTTCCCACTGCCGAACTGCTGGTCGTTGCAGATGCGCTGTATCTCGTGCGGCTTCACCTGGAAGTGCACGATGTTCTCGCCGTCGGGGCGGGCGACCTCGTCGGCGCCCTCGCCGACGGGGGAGACGATCCAGTGCTTGACGGTCGGCTTGGGGAAGCCGGTCTTGAGCGAGCCGCGTTCGAGCAGCGTCAGCTCGGTGTGGATCTGGCGGACCACGTCCCAGGCGCGGAAGTCGTGGATCTCCTTGCCTTCGCGCGGGAGCAGCTCCTCGGCCATGGTCCAGCTGCCCCAGCGGGTGCCCATGCCCAGTATTCCCTTGGGGCCCGCGTAGAAGACGACGTTGGACTGCTGCTCGGCGCCCAGCTTCTCCAGGTTGAGGCGCAGTTCCTCGGCGGTCTTCTCGGTGGGGTCCTTGGGCACGGCCTCGGGGATCGCGGCGCCGAGGCCGCCGCCGCTGAGCAGCGTGGTCCAGCGCTCGCGCAGGTCCTTGGCGGTGTTCTCGCAGATCTGCCGGGCCAGGTACCAGCCGACGACCGGGGCCACGATCATGGCGCGGAGGTAGTTGGGCAGCACGCCGTCGAAGGGCAGCTTGACCAGGACGAGCAGGGCGAAGAGGCCGGCCGCGACGAGGAGGGCGGTGCCGATGGCGCTGGTGCGCTTGTTGGCGGATCCGGCGGCGGTGCGGCGCAGCCAGATGACGCCGAGCCAGATCAGCAGACCGGGCAGGAACAGCACGCCGAAGACGACGGTGACCAGGGTGAGCCGGATGTCGCGCCGCTTGCGGATGCCGTTGGCGGCGAGGCAGTGCTCGACGACGGGCTGGGGGTCGGCGCCGAAGGACTGGATGAGCGGCTTGCGGGCGCCGCCCAGCATCCGCACCTGGACGGCGCGGGAGAAGGCCTCGCCGAGGTCGGGACGGAAGAGCGTGGACGCCTTGCCCTCCTTGACCGTCGACTTGTGCAGGTCGTTGTTGGCGTCGAGGATCGCCTCGACCGGGCTGTCGCGGTACGCGGCGGAGGCGAGGGCATGGGTCGCCGCCGTAGTCGCGTCCGAGCCCTGGAGGGGAATCTGTGCCCCGGGTCCGAAACTGCCGATCGTCACTGCCGCCCCCATCGCCACGGTTCCTGTGCGGGCTGTTCCCAACTGCCGCGCCCCGCACACCTTCTGAGCTGGGCACCACAGCGTAACCGGGTGGCGACGGATGCGTCACCGGAGCGCGCGGAGGCGGCCGAATGCACGAGGGGCGGCCGAATGCCGCCCGCCGGAGGGGAGTTGACGGGCGGCACCGGCTGTCGGAGGGTCAGGATCCGGACGTCGGCGTCCGGATCCGGCGCGTCAGGCGGCGGACTCCGCGCGGAGCCTCTCCGCCAGGTGCGGGGGCATCGCCTCGTGCCGGGCGTAGGAGCGGTCGAAGGTGCCCGTGCCGTGGGAGACGGACCGCAGGTCCACCGCGTACCGTCCGATCTCGATCTCCGGCACTTCGGCGCGCACCACGGTCCGGCCGGGACCGGCCTGTTCGGTGCCGACCACCCGGCCGCGCCGGGTCGACAGATCGCTCATCACCGCGCCCACGTAGTCGTCGGGAACGAGGACGGTGACCTCGGCGACCGGTTCCAGGAGGTGGATCGGCACCTCGGCCGCCGCCTCCCGCAGGGCGAGCGCGCCCGCCGTCTGGAAGGCCGCGTCGGAGGAGTCCACCGAGTGCGCCTTGCCGTCCCGCAGGGTGATCCGGATGTCGACCAGCGGATAGCCGGCCGCGACCCCGCGGGCCGCCTGCGCCCGGACGCCCTTCTCGACGGACGGGATGAACTGGCGCGGCACCGCGCCTCCGACCACCTTGTCCACGAACTCGATGCCGCTGCCCGGCGGCAGCGGTTCCACGTCGATCTCGCAGATGGCGTACTGGCCGTGGCCGCCGGACTGCTTGACGTGCCGGCCGCGCCCCGCGGCGCCCGCGCCGAAGGTCTCCCGTAGCGAGACCTTGTGCGGGACGGTGTCGACCTGGACGCCGTACCGGCCGCGCAGCCGCTCCAGTGCCACGTCCGCGTGTGCCTCGCCGAGGCACCACAGCACCACCTGGTGCGTGTCCTGGTTCTGTTCGAGCCGCATGGTCGGGTCCTCGGCGACGAGCCGGGCGAGCCCCTGCGAGAGCCGGTCCTCGTCGGCCTTGCTGTGCGCCTCGATCGCCAGCGGCAGCAGCGGCTCGGGCATCCGCCACGGCTCCATCAGGAGCGGGGCGTCCTTGCCGGACAGGGTGTCGCCGGTCTCCGCGCGGCCCAGCTTGGCGACACAGGCGAGGTCGCCGGCGACGCAGTGGGCGAGGGTGTTCTGCTGCTTGCCGAAGGGGGCGGTCAGCGCCCCGACCCGCTCCTCCACGTCATGGTCCTCATGGCCCCGGTCGGCCAGGCCGTGCCCGGAGACGTGCACCGTCTCGTCGGGCCGCAGCGTCCCGGAGAAGACCCGGACGAGGGAGAGCCGTCCCACGTAGGGGTCGGAGGAGGTCTTCACGACCTCGGCGACCAGCGGCCCGGCCGGGTCGCAGACCACCGCCGGGCGCGACTGCCCCTCCGGGGTGGTCACGGCCGGTGCCTCGCGCTCCAGCGGGCTGGGGAAGCCGCCGGTGATCAGCTCCAGGAGCTCGACCGTGCCCAGGCCCTGCTTGCCGCCGTCCGCCGCCGGGGCCGCGGCGAGCACCGGATGGAAGGAGCCGCGCGCGACGGCCTTCTCCAGGTCGGCGATCAGGGTCTTCAGGTCCACCGCCTCGCCGCCGAGGTAGCGGTCCATCAGGGTCTCGTCCTCGCTCTCGGCGATGATCCCCTCGATCAGCCGGCCCCGGGCCTCCTCGATGAGCGGCCGCTGCGCCGCGTCGGGCGGGTCCTCCCGCCGTACCCCCGTGGAGTAGTCGAAGATCCGCTCCGTGAGCAGTCCCACCAGGCCGGTGGCCGGGGCGTGCCCGTCGGCGCCCTCGGCGCCGCGCACGGGCAGGTAGAGCGGGAGCACGGCGTCCGGGTCGTCGCCGCCGAAGTGCTGCCCGAGGAGCTCGGTGAGCCGGGTGAAGTCGGTGCGGGCCGTGTCCAGGTGGGTGACGACGATCGCCCGGGGCATGCCGACGGCCGCGCACTCCTCCCACACGGCGCGGGTCGAGCCGACCACGGCGTCGGCCTCCTGGGCGGCCGAGACGACGAAGAGGGCCGCGTCCGCCGCGCGCAGACCGGCCCTCAGTTCCCCGACGAAGTCGGCGTATCCGGGTGTGTCCAGGATGTTGATCTTGTAGCCGCCCCATTCGACCGGGACGAGCGAGAGTTGTACGGAGCGCTGCTGGCGGTGCTCGATCTCGTCGTAGTCGGAGACCGTCCCGCCGTCCTCGACGCGGCCTGCCCGGTTGACCGCGCCCGCGGTCTGCGCCAGTGCCTCGACGAGGGTCGTCTTTCCCGATCCGCTGTGGCCGACCAGCACCACGTTCCGCACGGCCGAGGGCCGGTCGGCCGTTGGAGCCCTGCCGGCGGCTCCGGAGCGGGGGTTCGCCTTGTCGCCCATGATGTTCCTCCCGACTGCTCGTACGGTGAGGCGGGGCGCGGGCCCCGGGGGAGCGGCGGCACCCGGGCCGTGTCTTCCGGCCCGGCGGGCGGCGCACGGCACCGCCCGTCGCGTGCGGCTCGGCTCCGGCCGACGCCCGCGGTTGTCCTTCGAGCTTTGCACCGACGTCACGGTGCGTCCATACGTCGTACGTGCGGTGGCCGGCGGCCGGCCACCGCACGGCGGGGGCGACGCGGCGGGCGGGTGCCGCCGCTGCGGCGGGGGCCCGCGTGGCTACGATGGGCGGGCCGGTGGCCGTAGGGGCCGCGCGGCCCACGAACATCGGGAAGGCCACAAGGCCATGCTGAACAAGTACGCGCGTGCGTTCTTCACGCGTGTCCTCACACCGTTCGCCGCGTTTCTGCTCCGCCGGGGTGTGAGCCCCGACACCGTCACGCTCATCGGCACGGCCGGTGTCGTCGTCGGCGCCCTGGTCTTCTTCCCCCGCGGAGAGTTCTTCTGGGGGACGATCGTGATCACGCTGTTCGTCTTCTCCGACCTGGTCGACGGCAACATGGCCCGGCAGGCCGGGGTGTCCAGCCGCTGGGGCGCCTTCCTCGACTCGACCCTCGACCGGGTCGCCGACGGGGCGATCTTCGGCGGGTTCGCGCTCTGGTACGCGGGCAAGGGCGACGACAACGTGCTGTGCGCGGTCGCGATCTTCTGCCTGGCCAGCGGCCAGGTGGTGTCCTACACCAAGGCGCGCGGCGAATCGATTGGCCTGCCGGTGGCCGTCAACGGTCTCGTCGAGCGCGCCGAGCGCCTGGTGATCTCGCTGGTCGCGGCCGGCCTCGCCGGACTGCACGGCTTCGGCGTGCCCGGCATCCAGGTCCTGCTGCCGATCGCCCTGTGGATCGTGGCGGTCGGCTCGGCCGTGACGCTCGGCCAGCGGGTCGTGACCGTGCGCAGGGAGTCGGCGGAGGCGGACGCCGCCGCCCGGGGGAGCGAGGCGACGTCATGAGCGGTCTGAAGGACCGGGTGGTCGACGGCCTGTACGGGCTCGGCTGGACCACCGTGAAGAAGCTGCCCGAGCCGGTGGCGAGGGGCCTCGGCCGGCGTATCGCCGACACCGCGTGGAAGCGGCGCGGCAAGAGCGTGCTGCGCCTGGAGGCGAACCTCGCCCGCGTGGTGCCCGACCCGACGCCGGCGCGGCTCCAGGAGCTGTCGAAGGCCGGCATGCGCTCGTACATGCGCTACTGGATGGAGTCCTTCCGGCTGCCCACCTGGAGCAAGGAGCGGGCGGCGGGCAGCTTCGACCCCAAGGACGTCCACCACCTGACCGACGGGCTCGCCTCGGACCGGGGCGTCATCCTCGCCCTGCCGCACATGGCGAACTGGGACCTCGCGGGGGTGTGGGTGACCCGGGCGCTCGGCGTGCCGTTCACCACCGTCGCCGAGCGGCTCAAGCCGGAGACCCTCTTCGACCGGTTCGTCGCCTACCGCGAGTCCCTGGGCATGGAGGTGCTGCCGCACACCGGCGGCTCCGCCTTCGGCACGCTCGCCCGCCGGCTGCGGGCCGGCGGCCTGGTCTGTCTGGTCGCCGACCGCGATCTGTCGGCCTCGGGCGTCGAGGTCTCCTTCTTCGGCGAGAAGGCGCGGATGCCCGCCGGGCCCGCGATACTCGCCCAGCAGACCGGTGCGCTGCTGCTGCCCGTGACCCTCTGGTACGACGAGACCGAGGTCATGAAGGGCCAGGTGCACGCGCCGATCGAGGTACCGGAGTCAGGGACGCGCGCCGTGAAGACGTCCTCCATGACGCAGACCCTCGCCGACGTCTTCGCCGGGGGCATCGCCGAGCACCCGGAGGACTGGCACATGCTGCAGCGGTTGTGGCTCGCGGACCTGGAGGAGCGGCCGGGAGAGGGGCGCCCGGAGGAACAGCGCCCGGAGGAACAGCGCCCGGAGGGGGAGCGGACCGCGTGAAGATCGGGATCGTCTGCCCGTACTCCTGGGACGTGCCGGGCGGCGTCCAGTTCCACATTCGCGACCTCGCGGAGCATCTGATCCGGCTGGGCCACGAGGTCTCCGTCCTCGCGCCCGCCGACGACGAGACGCCGCTGCCGCCGTACGTGGTGTCGGCGGGCCGCGCGGTCCCGGTGCCGTACAACGGCTCCGTCGCCCGGCTCAACTTCGGCTTCCTGTCGGCGGCCCGGGTGCGGCGCTGGCTGCACGAGGGCACCTTCGACGTGGTCCACATCCACGAGCCGGCCTCGCCCTCGCTCGGGCTGCTCACCTGCTGGGCGGCGACGGGGCCGCTGGTGGCCACCTTCCACACCTCCAACCCGCGCTCGCGGGCGATGATCGCCGCGTACCCGATCCTCCAGCCGGCCCTGGAGAAGATCAGCGCGCGGATCGCGGTGAGCGAGTACGCCCGCCGCACCCTGGTCGAGCACCTGGGCGGCGACGCGGTGGTCATCCCCAACGGTGTCGACGTCGACTTCTTCGCGCGTGCCGAGCCCAAGAAGGAGTGGACGGGCGGGACCCTCGGCTTCATCGGGCGGATCGACGAGCCGCGGAAGGGCCTGCCGGTCCTCATGCGCGCCCTCCCGAAGATCCTGGCCGAGCGGCCGGACACCCGGCTCCTGGTCGCCGGCCGCGGCGACGAGGAGGAGGCCGTCGCCTCCCTGCCGAAGGACATGCGCTCCCGCGTCGAGTTCCTCGGCATGGTCAGCGACGAGGACAAGGCGCGGCTGCTGCGCAGCGTCGACGTGTACGTGGCGCCCAACACCGGCGGCGAGAGCTTCGGGATCATCCTCGTCGAGGCCCTCTCGGCGGGCGCCCCGGTGCTCGCCTCCGACCTCGACGCCTTCGCCCAGGTCCTCGACCAGGGCGCGGCGGGCGAGCTCTTCGCCAACGAGGACGCCGACGACCTCGCGGCCCGGGCCGTCGCCCTCCTGGGCGACGCCCCCCGCCGCGAGGAACTCCGCGAGCGCGGCTCGGCGCACGTCCGCCGCTTCGACTGGTCGACGGTCGGCGCGGACATCCTCGCGGTCTACGAGACGGTGACGGACGGCGCGGCCTCGGTGGCGACGGACGAACGCGCGAGCGGGGGGCTGCGGGCGCGGCTGGGGCTGTAGACCGCGCGCACCGCGCCCTGAGCGCGAGGTGCGGGAGAGGAGGCTGCCGGCGCCCCGGTAGCCTGTGCGCCCGTGACCGAAACCCTGATCTGGACCGTCGCCGCGCTGATCCTCGTCGGCGTCTACCTCAGCTGGACGGCCGGCCGGCTCGACCGGCTGCACACCCGCATCGACGCGGCGCGCGCCGCGCTGGACGCGCAGTTGCTGCGCCGGGCCTCGGTCACCCAGGAGCTCGCCACCTCCGGCGTCCTCGACCCGGCCGCCTCGATCGTGCTGTACGAGGCGGCGCACGCGGCCCGGCAGGCCGAGGAGGACCAGCGGGAGGTCGCCGAGAGCGAGCTCAGCCAGGCGCTGCGGGCCGTGTTCGGGGAGCCCGAGCAGGTCGAGCTCGTGCGGGCGGCGCCGGGCGGCGAGGAGGCCGCGGGGGAGCTCGCGGCGGCCGTGCGCCGGGTGCCGATGGCCCGCCGCTTCCACAACGACGCCGTACGGGCGGCCCGGGCGCTGCGGCGGCACCGCAAGGTCCGCTGGTTCCGGCTCGCGGGCCACGCCCCCTTCCCCATGGCCTTCGAAATGGACGACGAACCGCCCGTCGCACTTGCGGATCGTCCGGCCTGAGCATTGATCACCTTCGGAACCTGAGAAAACGATCCACCGGCTGCATATTGGCCCTTGATGTGGACCGCACGCGGCCTGTTTCCTCACTCTTGTCGTCAACCCCGTTGTCACATGTGAGGTACCCGTGTCCAGCACGCCTTCCACCACCGCCCAGTCCCCCGAGACCGGCACCGCCCGCGTCAAGCGCGGCATGGCCGAGCAGCTCAAGGGCGGCGTGATCATGGACGTGGTCAACGCCGAGCAGGCGAAGATCGCCGAGGACGCCGGCGCCGTCGCCGTCATGGCCCTGGAGCGGGTCCCCGCGGACATCCGCAAGGACGGCGGCGTGGCCCGGATGTCCGACCCGAACATGATCGAGGAGATCATCGGCGCGGTCTCCATCCCGGTGATGGCCAAGTCCCGCATCGGCCACTTCGTCGAGGCCCAGGTCCTGCAGTCCCTCGGCGTCGACTACATCGACGAGTCCGAGGTCCTCACCCCGGCCGACGAGGTCAACCACTCCGACAAGTGGGCCTTCACCACCCCCTTCGTCTGTGGCGCCACCAACCTGGGCGAGGCCCTGCGCCGCATCGCCGAGGGCGCGGCCATGATCCGCTCCAAGGGCGAGGCCGGCACCGGCAACGTCGTCGAGGCCGTCCGTCACCTGCGCCAGATCAAGAACGAGATCGGCCACCTGCGCGCCCTCGACCACAACGAGCTCTTCGCCGCCGCCAAGGAGCTGCGCGCCCCGTACGAGCTCGTCAAGGAGGTCGCCGAGCTCGGCAAGCTGCCCGTCGTGCTGTTCTCCGCCGGTGGTGTGGCCACCCCGGCCGACGCCGCGCTGATGCGCCAGCTCGGCGCCGAGGGCGTCTTCGTCGGCTCCGGCATCTTCAAGTCGGGCGACCCGGCCAAGCGCGCCGCCGCCATCGTGAAGGCCACCACCTTCTACGACGACCCGAAGGTCATCGCGGACGCCTCCCGCAACCTGGGCGAGGCCATGGTCGGCATCAACTGCGACACCCTGCCCGAGGCCGAGCGCTACGCGAACCGTGGCTGGTAAGCACCGATGAGCAGCACACCCGTGATCGGTGTCCTGGCCCTCCAGGGCGACGTACGGGAGCACCTGATCGCCCTGGCCGCGGCGGACGCCGTGGCCAGGCCGGTCCGGCGCCCCGAGGAGCTCGCCGAGGTCGACGGCCTGGTCATCCCCGGTGGCGAGTCCACCACCATCTCCAAGCTGGCCGTGCTCTTCGGCCTGATGGAGCCGCTGCGCGAGCGGATCGCCGCGGGCCTGCCGGTCTACGGCACCTGCGCCGGCCTGATCATGCTCGCCGACAAGATCCTCGACCCGCGCTCGGGCCAGGAGACCTTCGGCGGCATCGACATGATCGTGCGCCGCAACGCCTTCGGGCGGCAGAACGAGTCGTTCGAGGCCGGTGTCACCGTGGCCGGAATCGACACTCCCGTCGAGGGCGTCTTCATCCGCGCCCCCTGGGTGGAGTCCGTCGGCGCCGAGGTCGAGGTGCTCGCCGAGCACGAGGGCCACATCGTCGCCGTGCGACAGGGCAAGGTCCTGGCGACCTCGTTCCACCCCGAACTCACCGGCGACCACCGCATCCACGAACTCTTCGTGGACATGGTGCGCACCGAGCGGTGACCCGATCCTTGTAGGATCTCTGGGGTTCGTTCAGAAATTGGTTACGCGAAGGAGACAGGCAGATGTCCGGCCACTCTAAATGGGCTACGACGAAGCACAAGAAGGCCGTGATCGACGCCAAGCGCGGCAAGCTCTTCGCGAAGCTGATCAAGAACATCGAGGTCGCGGCCCGCACCGGCGGTGCCGACCTGGACGGCAACCCGACGCTGTTCGACGCCGTCCAGAAGGCGAAGAAGCAGTCGGTCCCGAACAAGAACATCGACTCCGCGATCAAGCGCGGCGGCGGCCTCGAGGCCGGCGGCGTCGACTACGCCACGATCATGTACGAGGGTTACGGCCCGAACGGTGTCGCGGTGCTCATCGAGTGCCTCACCGACAACCGCAACCGTGCCGCCTCCGACGTGCGTGTCGCCATGACCCGCAACGGCGGCTCGATGGCCGACCCGGGCTCGGTCTCGTACCTGTTCAACCGCAAGGGCGTCGTCATCGTCCCCAAGGGCGAGCGGACCGAGGACGACGTCCTGGAGGTCGTGCTCGACGCGGGCGCCGAGGAGGTCAACGACCTCGGCGAGAGCTTCGAGGTCATCAGCGAGGCCACCGACCTGGTCGCGGTCCGTACCGCGCTCCAGGAGGCCGGCATCGACTACGACTCGGCCGAGTCCAGCTTCGTCCCGACCCTCCAGGTCGACCTGGACGAGGAGGGCGCGCGCAAGATGTTCAAGCTGATCGACGCGCTCGAGGACAGCGACGACGTGCAGAACGTCTACGCCAACTTCGACGTGAGCGACGAGATCATGGAGAAGGTCGACGCCTGATCAGGCGCCTGACCGACGCCTGATCCAGGGCGCCTTCCGCAGCGGGCCGACGGGACACACCCCGTCGGCCCGCCGTCGTTGTCAGTGGCGCCGATTAGCCTGAGGCCGCAACCATCAATCGAGGAACCACGACGGCGAATGCCACCTCCGCGAGAGCGGCGGCGGTTTGGCCGCAAAAGGGGAGGGGGCGGGGCGTGCGCGTACTCGGGGTGGACCCGGGGCTCACCCGGTGCGGCGTCGGCGTCGTCGAGGGCGTCGCCGGACGGCCGCTCACCATGCTCGGCGTCGGTGTCGTCCGCACCCCGGCCGACGCCGACATCGGCGTCCGCCTGGTCGGCATCGAGCGCGGCATCGAGGAGTGGATTGACCGCTTCCAGCCCGAACTCGTCGCCGTGGAGCGGGTGTTCAGCCAGCACAACGTGCGTACGGTGATGGGCACCGCACAGGCCAGCGCCGTCGCCATGCTGTGCGCCGCCCGCCGCGGACTGCCCGTCGCCCTGCACACCCCCAGCGAGGTCAAGGCCGCCGTCACCGGCAGCGGCCGCGCCGACAAGGCCCAGGTCGGCGCCATGGTCACCCGGCTGCTGCGGCTCTCCGCGCCGCCGAAGCCGGCCGACGCCGCCGACGCCCTGGCCCTCGCCATCTGCCACATCTGGCGCGCCCCCGCCCAGAACCGCCTCCAGCAGGCCGTCGCCCTGCACGCCTCGAAAGGCCGCACGTCATGATCGCCTTCGTCAGCGGCCCGGTGGCCGCCCTCGCCCCCACGACCGCCGTCGTCGAGGTCGGGGGCGTGGGCATGGCCGTCCAGTGCACCCCGAACACCATCGCGGGCCTCCGGATCGGCGAGCACGCGCGCCTCGCCACCTCCCTGGTCGTCCGCGAGGACTCGCTCACCCTGTACGGCTTCGCGGACGACGACGAGCGGCAGGTCTTCGAACTGCTGCAGACCGCCAGCGGCGTCGGCCCCCGCCTCGCCCAGGCCATGCTCGGCGTGCACAGCCCCGACGCGCTGCGCCTCGCGGTCTCCACCGGCGACGAGAAGGCACTCACCGCCGTTCCCGGCATCGGCAAGAAGGGCGCCCAGAAGCTCCTCCTCGAACTGAAGGACAAGCTCGGCGCCCCGCTCGGCAGCAGCGGCCTGGTCGGCCAGCAGCGCGCCGTCGCCACCGGCCCCGCCCCCTGGACCGAGCAGCTCTCCGCCGCCCTCGTCGGCCTGGGCTACGCGAGCCGCGAGGCCGAGGAGGCCGTCGCCGCCGTCACTCCGCAGGCCGAGGCCGCGATCGCCGACACCGGCTCCGCGCCCGTGCCGCAGCTGCTGCGCGCGGCGCTCCAGACGCTGAACCGGGCGCGCTGAGCCGCCCGCCCCCCTCCCCGTACGAGCGAAAAGGCGACCACCACCGTGAACTGGGACGACGACAGCACCGCCGAGCCGGACGCGCGCCTCGTCGGCGCCGCCGCCGAAGGCGACGACCAGGCCGTCGAGGCCGCGCTGCGCCCCAAGGACCTGGGCGAGTTCATCGGCCAGGAGAAGGTGCGCCAACAGCTCGACCTGGTCCTCAAGGCCGCCCGCCAGCGCGGCGCCACCGCCGACCACGTGCTGCTCTCCGGCGCTCCCGGCCTCGGCAAGACCACCCTGTCGATGATCATCGCCGCCGAGATGAACGCGCCGATCAGGATCACCTCCGGCCCCGCCATCCAGCACGCCGGCGACCTCGCCGCGATCCTCTCCTCCCTCCAGGAGGGCGAGATCCTCTTCCTCGACGAGATCCACCGGATGTCCCGGCCCGCCGAGGAGATGCTCTACATGGCGATGGAGGACTTCCGCGTCGACGTCATCGTCGGCAAGGGCCCCGGCGCCACCGCCATCCCGCTCGACCTGCCGCCCTTCACCCTGGTCGGCGCCACCACCCGGGCCGGTCTGCTGCCGCCCCCGCTGCGCGACCGCTTCGGCTTCACCGCCCACATGGAGTTCTACGAGCCGCACGAGCTGGAGCGGGTCGTCACCCGCTCCGCCGGACTCCTGGACGTCGCCGTCGACCCGGCCGGAGCGGCCGAGATCGCCGGCCGCTCCCGCGGCACCCCGCGCATCGCCAACCGGCTGCTCCGCCGCGTCCGCGACTACGCCCAGGTCAAGGCCGACGGCATGATCACCCGCGAGATCGCCGCCGCCGCCCTCGGCGTGTACGAGGTGGACAGCCGCGGCCTCGACCGCCTCGACCGCGCGGTCCTGGAGGCCCTGCTCAAGCTCTTCGGCGGCGGACCGGTCGGCCTGTCCACCCTCGCGGTCGCCGTCGGCGAGGAGCGCGAGACCGTCGAGGAGGTCGCCGAGCCCTTCCTCGTACGGGAGGGACTGCTCGCGCGCACGCCCCGTGGTCGGGTCGCCACGCCCGCCGCCTGGAACCACCTCGGACTGGTTCCGCCGCAGGCAGCGGGCCCGGGAGGGGCCGGAAGCGGTGGGGGAAAGGGACAAGCGGGGCTGTTCGGGATGTGACGACGGGGTGACGGCGCGGATAGTCGCCCGGTCAGGAACCACGGTGCCATGCTGGGCGTTGTTCCATCGATGCGGACTCGCCTAGACTCCGCCGATGCCGCCCTTTCTGGTCGGCGTACCCACCCCCGAAGATCAGGCCGCGGTTCCTCCGCGACCGTGCGAAGGAAACCCGTCCCGTGAACATCGTGACCCTCCTCCCCTTCATCGTCCTCATCGGGGCCATGTTCCTGATGACCCGCTCTGCCAAGAAGAAGCAGGCGCAGGCGGCTCAGATGCGGAACGAGATGCAGCCCGGCACCGGCGTACGCACCATCGGGGGGATGTACGCCACCGTCAAGGAGATCGGCGACGAGACCGTTCTCCTCGAGGTCGCGCCCGGCGTGCACGCCGTCTACGCCAAGAACGCGATCGGCGCGGTGCTCGAGGACTCCGAGTACAACCGGATCGTCCATGGTGACGACGACACCGAGACCGACACCGTCGTGCCGGACGACGCCTCCTCGCTCACCGGGGACGCCGACACCGCTGCGGACCAGGAGGGGGCGGCCAAGGCCGACCTGACCAAGAAGGACGCCGCTCCGGCGGCGGACTCCGAGGTCGAGAAGGACGGCAAGGCCGACGGGGAGACCGAGGCGAAGTAATCGCCTCCGGGGCGAAGGCGGACGCCCACCGGCGTCCGCCGCCCCGGAACGGTTCCACGTCTGCGGGGGCAGGTCCCCACACACACTTCGTGGCCGTCTCGCGCCCACCCGGCGCGGGGCGGTTTGGACAGGGAGAAACGACAGGTGGCAGCACCGAAGAAGGGCCGAAGGCCGGCGGGGGGCCAGAGCCGGCCGGGCCGTGCCCTGGCACTCATTGTGATCGCCATGGTCGCGCTCACCGGCGGCATGTTCTGGTCGGGGCACACCACCCCGCGCCTGGGCATCGACCTCGCCGGCGGCACGTCGATCACACTCAAGGCGAAGGCGGAGCCCGGCAAGGAGTCCGCCGTCAACGAGACCAACATGAACACGGCGGTCGGCATCATCGAGCGCCGTGTCAACGGTCTGGGTGTCTCCGAGGCCGAGGTCCAGACGCAGGGCCGCGAGAACATCATCGTGAACGTCCCGCGCGGGGCGAACGAGAAGCAGGCTCGCGAGCAGGTCGGCACCACCGCCCAGCTGTACTTCCGGCCGGTCCTGGCCGTCGCCGCCGGCCAGCCCACGCCGAACCCGAGCGCCACGCCGAGCGGTTCCGCCACCCCGTCCGCGAAGCCCTCCGGCGCCACCGCGGACAAGCCCAAGGGCGACGCGTCGGCGAAGCCGACCGCGACCGCCTCCAGCCAGGGCCGCGCGGTCTCCGAGGCCCTGAAGGCCCCGAGCCCGACGCCGACCGCGAGCTCCTCCGCATCGCCGAAGGCCACCACGCCGCCGGCCGCGACGCCGCCGGCCGACCCGGCCACCGCGAAGCTGGAGCAGCAGTTCGCCACGCTCGACTGCACCCCCAAGACCGAGGGCGACAAGAAGGTCGTGCCCAACCCGGCCCGCACCGTTCCGGCGGACCAGCCGACCGTCGCGTGCAGCACCGAGGGTGACGCCAAGTACCTGCTCGGTCCGGCCGAGGTCGACGGCAAGGACGTCGACGACGCCGCCGGCGTCTTCGACCAGCAGCGCGGCATGTGGATCGTGACCATGGACTTCACGGACGCCGGTTCGAAGAAGTTCCAGAAGATCACCGGCAAGCTGTCGACGCAGACCGAGCCGCAGAACCAGTTCGCGATCGTCCTCGACGGCGAGGTCGTCTCGGCCCCGTCCGTGCGCCAGACGCTGAGCGCCAGCGCCGAGATCTCCGGCAGCTTCGACCAGCAGTCGGCCCAGGACCTGGGCAACATCCTGTCCTACGGTGCCCTGCCGCTGTCCTTCGAGACCCAGAGCGTCGACACCGTGACCGCCGCCCTCGGTGGCGAGCAGCTGCAGGCCGGTCTGATCGCCGGCGCCATCGGCCTCGCCCTGGTCATCATCTACCTGGTGGTCTACTACCGCGGTCTGTCGCTCATCGCGATCGCCAGCCTCGGCGTCTCGGCCCTGCTCACCTACGTGATCATGTCCCTGCTCGGCCCGGCCATCGGCTTCGCCCTGAACCTGCCGGCCGTCTGCGGCGCCATCGTGGCCATCGGTATCACCGCCGACTCGTTCATCGTGTACTTCGAGCGCATCCGCGACGAGATCCGCGAGGGCCGGACCCTGCGCCCGGCCGTCGAGCGCGCCTGGCCGCGGGCCCGCCGCACCATCCTGGTCTCCGACTTCGTGTCGTTCCTCGCCGCTGCGGTGCTCTTCATCGTCACCGTCGGCAAGGTCCAGGGCTTCGCGTTCACCCTCGGTCTGACCACGCTGCTCGACATCGTGGTGGTGTTCCTCTTCACCAAGCCGGTGATGACGCTGGTGGCCCGCACCACGTTCTTCGGCAACGGCCACAAGCTGTCCGGCCTCGACCCGAAGAGCCTCGGTGCCAAGCCGCCGCTGCGCCGCACGCGCCGTACCTCTGTCAATGCCGCCGGCCCTGTCGACCCGAAGGAGGCGTGAGATGTCGAAGCTCGGCGATCTCGGCGCCCGACTGCACCGCGGTGAGGTCGGCTACGACTTCATCGGCAACCGCCGTATCTGGTACGGCATCTCGATCCTGATCACCATCACGGCCATCGTCGCCCTCGCGGTGCGCGGCCTGAACATGGGCATCGAGTTCCAGGGCGGCGCCGTCTTCACCACCCCGAAGACGCCCGTCTCCGTCTCGCAGGCCCAGGAGTACGCCGAGGAGGCCTCCGGCCACCCGGCGGTCGTCCAGAAGCTCGGCAGCGGCGCCCTGCGCATCCAGGTCGGCGGCCTCGACACCGCCAAGTCCGACCAGGTCCGCGCCGAGCTCGCCAAGGACCTGAACGTCCCCGAGCCGAAGATCGCCGCCGAGCTCGTCGGCCCGAGCTGGGGCGAGCAGATCGCCAACAAGGCCTGGACCGGCCTCGGGATCTTCATGATCCTCGTGGTGATCTACCTCGCGATCGCCTTCGAGTGGCGGATGGCCGTCGCGGCGCTCGTCGCGCTGATCCACGACCTCACCATCACCGTCGGCATCTACTCGCTGGTCGGCTTCGAGGTCACGGTCGGCACGGTCATCGGTCTGCTGACGATCCTCGGTTACTCGCTCTACGACACGGTCGTCGTCTTCGACTCGCTCAAGGAGCAGACGAAGGACATCACCAAGCAGACCCGCTGGACCTACAGCGACGTCGCGAACCGCTCGATCAACGGCACCCTGGTCCGTTCGATCAACACCACGGTCGTGGCCCTGCTCCCGGTCGCCGGCCTGCTGTTCATCGGCGGCGGCGTCCTCGGCGCCGGCATGCTGAACGACATCTCGCTGTCGCTGTTCGTGGGTCTCGCCGCCGGTGCGTACTCCTCGATCTTCATCGCCACCCCGCTCGTCGCCGACCTCAAGGAGCGCGAGCCGGCGATGAAGGCCCTGCGCAAGCGCGTCCTCGCCAAGCGGGCCGCCGCGGCCGCCAAGGGCGACGAGCCCGACGGCGCCGACCTGGCGGACGACACGGGCGCCGAGCCGGCCGTCGTCGGCCAGCACGGCCGCCGCGGCCGGTCCTCCGGGCGGCGCGGATGACGGCCGAGGCGCAGAGCATCACCGAGCTGCTCCTCAGCCGTATCCGGGACGTCCCCGACTACCCGAAGCCCGGGGTGCTGTTCAAGGACATCACCCCGCTGCTCGCGGACCCGGAGGCGTTCACGGCGCTCACCGGCGAGCTGGCCGAGCTGTGCGCCGCGCACGGCGCCACGAAGATCGTGGGCCTGGAGGCCCGCGGCTTCATCCTGGCCGCGCCCGTCGCCGTCCGCGCGGGCCTGGGCTTCATCCCGGTCCGCAAGGCCGGCAAGCTGCCCGGGGCCACCCTGCGGCAGGCGTACGAGCTGGAGTACGGCACCGCCGAGATCGAGGTGCACGCCGAGGACCTGGCCGCGGGCGACCGCGTCATGGTCATCGACGACGTCCTCGCCACCGGAGGCACCGCCGAGGCCTCCATCGAGCTCATCCGGCGCGCCGGGGCCGAGGTCGCCGGCGTCGCCGTCCTCATGGAGCTCGGCTTCCTGCCGGGCCGGGCCCGTCTGGAGCCCGCCCTCGGCGGCGCGCCGCTCACCGCGCTCATCACGGTCTGACGGGCCACGTCCGACCCGCACCGAACGCACCGAAGCCGCCCCGGCCGAGGCCCACAGCCTCCCGCCGGGGCGGCTTCGCGTCGCGACCGGCGCGTCCGCACGGCGCCGGACCCGGACGACGGGGGCGGCCCGGGGAATCCCCGGGCCGCCCCCGTCGTTTTTCGGACAGAGCCCGGAACGGGTCCCGGTGCCGTCTCAGCTCTCAGGCGCGTGAGCACCGGCGCTCCCAGGTCGATACGATGGCCTTTCCGGGCCTGACCGGGGGACCCGGAAGCTCCCCCAGACTCCGTCCGGGGGTACCGCCAGAGGAGCGCTCTTGCCAGACGAGGCCCAGCCACTCTCCGCCGCGCAGCCCGACAAGCAGGCCGACCAGGCCGCGCCGGGCACCGCCGCGCCCAAGAACCCGCCCGCGGAGACCAAGCCCCGTCCCGCGGCGCCGGCTCCGGCCCCGTCCGCCCGGCCCACGCCGGCCCCGCCCGCCCGCTCCGGCGGCTCCTCCAGCCGCGTCCGCGCCCGGCTCGCCCGGCTCGGCGTCCAGCGCTCCTCCCCGTACAACCCGGTCCTCGAACCGCTGCTGCGGATCGTCCGCTCCAACGACCCGAAGATCGAGACGGCGACCCTGCGCCAGATCGAGCGCGCCTACCAGGTCGCGGAGCGCTGGCACCGCGGCCAGAAGCGCAAGAGCGGCGACCCTTACATCACCCACCCGCTCGCCGTCACCACCATCCTCGCCGAGCTGGGCATGGACCCGGCGACCCTGATGGCCGGACTCCTCCACGACACCGTCGAGGACACCGAGTACGGCCTGGAGGACCTGCGCCGCGACTTCGGCGACCAGGTCGCCCTCCTCGTCGACGGCGTCACCAAGCTCGACAAGGTCAAGTTCGGCGAGGCCGCGCAGGCCGAGACCGTCCGCAAGATGGTCGTCGCCATGGCCAAGGACCCCCGGGTCCTCGTCATCAAGCTCGCCGACCGCCTGCACAACATGCGCACCATGCGCTACCTCAAGCGGGAGAAGCAGGAGAAGAAGGCCCGCGAGACCCTGGAGATCTACGCCCCGCTGGCGCACCGGCTGGGCATGAACACCATCAAGTGGGAGCTGGAGGACCTCGCCTTCGCGATCCTCTACCCCAAGATGTACGACGAGATCGTCCGGCTCGTCGCCGAGCGCGCCCCCAAGCGGGACGAGTACCTCGCGATAGTGACCGACGAGGTCCAGGCCGACCTGCGGGCCGCCCGGATCAAGGCCACCGTCACCGGCCGGCCGAAGCACTACTACAGCGTCTACCAGAAGATGATCGTCCGCGGCCGGGACTTCGCGGAGATCTACGACCTGGTCGGCATCCGCGTGCTCGTGGACACCGTCCGCGACTGCTACGCGGCCCTCGGCACCGTCCACGCGCGATGGAACCCGGTCCCCGGCCGGTTCAAGGACTACATCGCGATGCCGAAGTTCAACATGTACCAGTCGCTGCACACCACGGTCATCGGCCCCAACGGCAAGCCGGTCGAGCTGCAGATCCGCACCTTCGACATGCACCGCCGCGCCGAGTACGGCATCGCCGCGCACTGGAAGTACAAGCAGGAGGCCGTCGCGGGCGCCTCCAAGGTGCGCACCGACGTGCCGAAGAACGCCGGCAAGGACGACCACCTCAACGACATGGCGTGGCTGCGCCAGCTGCTCGACTGGCAGAAGGAGACCGAGGACCCGGGCGAGTTCCTGGAGTCGCTGCGCTTCGACCTCTCGCGCAACGAGGTCTTCGTCTTCACCCCCAAGGGCGATGTCATCGCGCTGCCCGCCGGCGCCACCCCGGTCGACTTCTCCTACGCCGTCCACACCGAGGTCGGACACCGCACCATAGGGGCCCGGGTCAACGGGCGCCTGGTGCCGCTGGAGTCCACCCTCGACAACGGCGACCTGGTCGAGGTCTTCACCTCCAAGGCCGCCGGCGCCGGGCCCTCCCGGGACTGGCTGGGCTTCGTCAAGTCGCCGCGCGCCCGCAACAAGATCCGCGCCTGGTTCTCCAAGGAGCGCCGCGACGAGGCCATCGAGCAGGGCAAGGACGCCATCGCGCGGGCCATGCGCAAGCAGAACCTGCCGATCCAGCGCATCCTCACCGGCGACTCGCTCGTCACCCTCGCCCACGAGCTGCGCTACAGCGACATCTCGTCCCTGTACGCGGCGATCGGCGAGGGCCATGTCACCGCCCAGTCCATCGTGCAGAAGCTGGTCCAGGCCCTCGGCGGCGAGGAGGCCGCGACCGAGGACATCGCCGAGGCCGCCCCGCCGACCCGCGGCCGCGCCAAGCGCCGCTCCAACGCCGACCCGGGCGTGGTGGTCAGGGGCGTCGAGGACGTCTGGGTGAAGCTGGCCCGCTGCTGCACCCCGGTGCCCGGCGACCCGATCATCGGCTTCGTCACCCGCGGCAGCGGCGTATCGGTTCACCGCAGCGACTGCGTCAACGTGGAGTCCCTGTCCCGGGAGCCCGAGCGGATCCTGGAGGTCGAGTGGGCCCCTACCCAGTCCTCCGTCTTCCTGGTCGCCATCCAGGTCGAGGCCCTGGACCGCTCGCGCCTCCTCTCGGACGTCACCCGGGTCCTCTCGGACCAGCACGTCAACATCCTCTCGGCCGCCGTCCAGACCTCCCGCGACCGCGTGGCCACCTCCCGCTTCACCTTCGAGATGGGCGACCCCAAGCACCTGGGGCACGTGTTGAAGGCGGTACGGGGCGTGGAGGGCGTGTACGACGTGTACCGCGTGACCAGCGCGCGCAGGCCGTAACGGCGTACGCGTCGTACGAGCAGGTACGAGGAGGGCCCCCGGCACAGCGTGTGCCGGGGGCCCTCCTCGTACCGCTACGGGGCCGGCGTCAGCCGCCGAACTCCTGCAGGCCCTTCAGCGCCTGGTCCAGCAGGGCCTGGCGGCCCTCCAGCTCCTTGGCGAGCTTGTCGGCCCGGGCGTCGTTGCCGGCGGCGCGGGCCGTGTCGATCTGCTTCTGGAGCTTGTCGACCGCGTCCTGGAGCTGGCCCGTCAGACCGGCCGCACGGGCGCGGGCCTCCGGGTTGGTGCGACGCCACTCGTTCTCCTCGGCGTCCTGGATGGCGCGCTCCACCGCGTGCATCCGGCCCTCGACCTTCGGGCGGGCGTCGCGCGGCACATGGCCGATGGCCTCCCAGCGCTCGTTGATCGAGCGGAAGGCGGCCCGGGCGGCCTTCAGGTCCGAGACCGGGACCAGCTTCTCCGCCTCGCCCGCGAGCTCCTCCTTCAGCTTGAGGTTCTCGACCTGCTCGGCGTCGCGCTCGGCGAACACCTCGCTGCGGGCCGCGAAGAACACGTCCTGGGCGCCGCGGAAGCGGTTCCACAGGTCGTCCTCGTGCTCGCGCTGGGCCCGGCCCGCCGCCTTCCAGTCCGCCATCAGCTCGCGGTAGCGGGCGGCCGTCGCACCCCAGTCGGTCGAGTTCGACAGCGACTCGGCCTCGGCGACCAGACGCTCCTTGGTCTTACGGGCGTCCTCGCGCTGCGCGTCGAGCGCGGCGAAGTGGGCCTTGCGGCGCTTGGAGAACGCCGAGCGGGCGTGCGAGAAGCGGTGCCACAGCTCGTCGTCGGACTTGCGGTCGAGCCGCGGCAGACCCTTCCAGGTGTCCACCAGGGCCCGCAGCCGCTCGCCCGCGGCGCGCCACTGCTCGCTCTGCGCCAGCTCCTCGGCCTCGGTGACCAGCGCCTCCTTGGCGGAGCGCGCCTCGTCGGCCTGCTTCGCCTTCTGGACCTTGCGTTCCTCGCGGCGCGACTCCACCGACTCGGTCAGCTTGTCGAGCCGGACCTTCAGCGCGGCGAGGTCGCCCACCGCGTGGTGCTCCTCGACCTGCTGCCGGATGTGCTCGATGGCCGCCGTGGCGTCCTTGGCCGACAGGTCGGTGGTCCGCACCCGCTTCTCGAGGAGGCCGATCTCGACCACCAGCCCCTCGTACTTGCGCTCGAAGTAGGCCAGCGCCTCCTCAGGGGTGCCGGCCTGCCACGATCCGACGACCTGCTCGCCCTCGGCCGTACGCACGTACACGGTGCCCGTCTCGTCGACGCGGCCCCACGGGTCGCTGCTCACAGCGCCTCCTCCACATGATGCCGTCGCGGGGGCCTCGGCCCCCGGGCATCGTCCACGGTTTCCCGGCGGGTCTCGCCCGCCCTCCACAGCGCGGCCGTCGGCCTGCGCTGCACAACGCCAATCTAGGCGAACGGCGGCCCGGCTGTCCGCACTCAGCGCGACCGAAATTCAACGGTCGTACGCAGGTGTGGTCGCCGGGCCGCCTCCGCACTCACTTCTTGGCGACGGTGGCCTTCTCGATCGTGACCGCCTTCTGCGGCGCGCCGTCGCCCGCACCGCCCTGGACGCCCGCCTTCGCCACGTCCTCGACGACCTTCAGGCCGTCCGCGTCGAAGGTGCCGAACGGGGTGTAGTTCGGCGGGAGTTTGGTGTCCTTGTAGACGAGGAAGAACTGGCTGCCGCCGGTGTTCGGGCCGGCGTTGGCCATCGCCACGGTGCCCTTCGGGAAGGTGACCGAGCCGTCCTGGCCCGCCTTGCCGAGGCCGTTCAGGTTCTCGTCCGGGATCGAGTAGCCCGGGCCGCCGGTGCCGTCGCCCTTCGGGTCGCCGCACTGGAGCACGAAGATGCCCGAGGTGGTGAGACGGTGGCACTTGGTCCCGTCGAAGTACTTCTTGTCGGCGAGGTGCTTGAAGGAGTTCACGGTGTGCGGGGCCTTCGCCGCGTCCATCGTGACCCTGATGTCGCCGACGTTCGTGCTGAGGGCCATCGTGTACGTGGCCTTCTGGTCGATCGACATCGCCGGCTCGGGCTGCGCCGAGGGCGTCGGCTCCGCGCTCGGGGTGTCGCTCGCGGTCGCCGCACTGTCGCTCTTCGCGTCGTTGTCGCCGGTCAGGGCCACCGAGGCCCATACGGCGAGGCCTGCGGCGAGCACCACCGCGAGCGACGAGGCGATGACGGTGTTCCGGCGCGCCTTGCGCTGCGCCTCGGCACGCCGCTGCTGCTGCCGCGCGTACTTCTCCCTGGCGAGCTGCCGCCGCCGCTGATCGCTGGTGACCACCGGGTCCGCTCCCTTTCGATCGGGTGTTCCTGTCCTGGTCGGATGTGCCCGTACCGTATACGGGTTGGCTGTGGAATACGCACCGCCGGTAGGCTCTGATCTGCTGCATTCCGCTGCGTTCCGCGCCGGCGCAGCCAACTGCCGGACGACAAATAAGGACGATCGTGCTGATTGCCGGGTTCCCCGCCGGGGCCTGGGGGACCAACTGTTATGTGGTCGCCCCCGCCGCGGGCGAGGAGTGCGTCATCATCGACCCGGGCCACCAGGCGGCCCAGGGAGTCGAGGAGACGCTGAAGAAGCATCGGCTCAAGCCCGTCGCCGTGGTCCTCACGCACGGCCACATCGACCACGTCGCCTCCGTCGTCCCGGTCTGCGGCGCCCATGACGTACCCGCGTGGATCCACCCTGCCGACCGGTACATGATGAGCGACCCGGAGAAGGCCCTCGGCCGCTCCATCGGGATGCCCCTCATGGGCGAGCTGACCGTGGGCGAGCCGGACGACGTGCACGAGCTCACCGACGGTGCCGCGCTGAAGCTCGCGGGCCTCGACTTCTCCGTCGCGCACGCGCCCGGCCATACCAAGGGGTCGGTGACCTTCCGGACGCCGGAGACCACGGAGATCCCCTCCGTCCTCTTCTCCGGCGACCTGCTGTTCGCCGGCTCCATCGGACGCACCGACCTGCCCGGCGGTGACATGGACGAGATGCTCGCATCGCTGACCCGCGTGGTCCTGCCGCTCGAGAACTCGACCGTCGTCCTGTCCGGCCACGGTCCCCAGACGACCATCGGCCAGGAGCGCGCCACCAACCCGTATCTGCGGCAGGTGGCCTCCGGTCTCGGGAGCGAGACCCAGGCTCCCCGACGAGGAATGTGACAAGACTTTCGTGAGCACCTTCAAGGCCCCCAAGGGCACCTTCGATCTCATCCCGCCGTTCTCGGCGACCTATCTCGCTGTCCGCGACGCGATCTCCGCGCCCCTCCGGAAGTCCGGATACGGCTACGTCGAGACCCCCGGCTTCGAGGACGTCAACCTGTTCGCGCGCGGTGTCGGCGAGTCCACCGACATCGTGACCAAGGAGATGTACACCCTCACGACCAAGGGCGGCTCCAATCTCGCCCTGCGTCCCGAAGGCACGGCCTCCGTGCTGCGGGCGGCTCTGGAAGCGAACATGCACAAGGCCGGCGGACTGCCGGTCAAGCTCTGGTACAGCGGCTCGTACTACCGCTACGAGCGTCCGCAGAAGGGCCGCTACCGCCACTTCTCCCAGGTCGGTGCCGAGGCCATCGGCGCCGAGGACCCGGCGCTCGACGCCGAGCTGATCATCCTGGCCGACCAGGCCTACCGCTCGCTCGGGCTGCGTGAGTTCCGCATCCTGCTGAACTCGCTCGGCGACAAGCAGTGCCGTCCCGTCTACCGCGAGGCCCTGCAGACCTTCCTGCGCGGCCTCGACCTCGACGAGGAGACGCTGCGCCGCGCCGAGATCAACCCGCTGCGGGTGCTCGACGACAAGCGCGCCGACGTCCAGAAGCAGCTCGTCGACGCCCCGCTCCTGAAGGACTACCTGTGCGAGGAGTGCAAGGCGTACCACTCCGAGGTGCGTGAGCTGCTCACCGCGGCCGGCGTGACCTTCGAGGACGACGACAAGCTGGTCCGTGGCCTGGACTACTACACCCGGACCACCTTCGAGTTCGTCCACGACGGTCTCGGCTCGCAGTCCGCGGTGGGTGGCGGCGGTCGCTACGACGGTCTGTCGGAGATGATCGGCGGCCCCGCGCTGCCGTCCGTCGGCTGGGCGCTCGGCGTGGACCGCACGGTGCTGGCGCTGGAGGCCGAGGGCATCGAGCTCGACATCCCGCCGGCCACCAGCGTCTTCGCGGTGGCGCTGGGCGACGAGGCGCGCAAGGTGCTGTTCGGGTTCGTCACGCGGCTCCGCAAGGAGGGTGTCGCCACGGACTTCAGCTATGGCGCGAAGGGCCTCAAGGCCCACATGAAGAGCGCCAACCGCTCCGGCGCCCGCTTCACCCTCGTCGCCGGCGAGCGCGACCTCGCCGAGGGCGTCGTCCAGCTCAAGGACATGGAGTCCGGCGAGCAGACGGCGGTCGCGCTCGACGAGCTGGTCGACGCGGTGAAGGCGAAGCTCGCCTGATCCGGAAGCGCTGTACGTGCGAGCGGGCCCCCGGCCGTGTGCCGGGGGCCCTCCGCGTTCGCTCACACCGTCCGTACGGCCGGGTGCGGCAGAATGTCCGTACCCCCGGCCGTGCCCAGGCCATGCCCCGTCAGCGGAATCGACGAAGAGCGAGTGAGCGACATGACCAACGCAGCGGCCGCGAGCGGGACCGCCGGGCGGGAGGACTCCCGCACCATCGGCGCGAGCCGTGCCTTCGCCTGGCTCCTGGTGATCACCGGGGCGGCGGGACTGCTCGCCGCCTGGGTCATCACCATCGACAAGTTCAAGCTCCTGGAAGACCCGAACTTCGTCCCCGGGTGCAGCCTCAACCCCATCGTGTCCTGCGGGAACATCATGAAGAGCGAGCAGGCCTCGGTCTTCGGCTTCCCGAACCCGATGCTCGGCCTGGTCACCTACTCCGTGGTGATCGCGATCGGCGTCGGCCTCCTCGCCGGCGCCCGCTACCGCCGCTGGTACTGGCTCGGGCTCAACGCCGGCACCCTCTTCGGCGTCGGCTTCTGCACCTGGCTGATGCAGCAGTCCCTGTACGAGATCAACGCGCTGTGCCTGTGGTGCGTTCTCGCCTGGGTCGCCACCATCGTCATGTTCTGGTACGTGACCTCGCACAACGTGCTGGGCGGGGTGCTGCCCGCGCCGGCCGGCCTGCGCACCTTCTTCGCCGAGTTCACCTGGGTGCTCCCGGTGCTGCACATCGGCATCATCGGCATGCTGATCCTGACCCGCTGGTGGGACTTCTGGACCAGCTGAGCGACCGGCTGAGCCCGGGCCGAGCCACACGGACTGTCAGTGCTCTGACTTAGGCTTCTCTTCCGTGGAGCCCGACCTTTTCACCGCAGCAGCCGAAGAACGCCAGGAGAAGGACCCGGCCAGCAGCCCGCTGGCCGTGCGGATGCGTCCGCGCACCCTCGACGAGGTCGTGGGGCAGAGCCATCTGCTGAAGCCCGGCTCCCCGCTGCGCCGCCTGGTCGGCGACGGCTCGGGCGGACCGGCGGGCGCGTCCTCGGTGATCCTCTGGGGCCCGCCCGGCATCGGCAAGACCACCCTCGCCTACGTGGTCTCCAAGGCCACCGACAAGCGCTTCGTGGAGCTGTCCGCGATCACCGCGGGCGTCAAGGAGGTCCGGGCCGTCATCGACGGGGCCCGCCGTGCCGTCGGCGGCTTCGGCAAGGAGACCGTCCTCTTCCTCGACGAGATCCACCGCTTCTCCAAGGCCCAGCAGGACTCCCTCCTCCCGGCCGTCGAGAACCGCTGGGTGACCCTGATCGCCGCCACCACCGAGAACCCGTACTTCTCGGTGATCTCCCCGCTGCTCTCCCGCTCCCTCCTGCTCACCCTGGAGCCGCTCACCGACGCCGACCTGAGCGGACTGCTGCACCGCGCCCTGGACGAGGAGCGGGGGCTCGGCGGGGCCGTCGGGCTCGACGAGGACGCCGAGGCGCACCTGCTGCGGATCGCAGGCGGGGACGCCCGGCGTGCCCTGACCGCCCTGGAGGCGGCGGCCGGCGCGGCCCTCGCCAAGCAGGAGAAGACCATCACCCTGGAGACGGTCGAGGAGACCGTCGACCGGGCGGCCGTGAAGTACGACCGGGACGGCGACCAGCACTACGACGTGGCGAGCGCGCTGATCAAGTCGATCCGCGGCTCCGACGTGGACGCGGCGCTGCACTATCTGGCCCGGATGATCGAGGCGGGGGAGGACCCGCGGTTCATCGCCCGGCGCCTGATGATCTCGGCCAGCGAGGACATCGGCCTCGCCGATCCGAACGCACTGCCGCTGGCCGTCGCCGCCGCCCAGGCCGTCGCCATGATCGGCTTCCCCGAGGCGGCGCTGACCCTGAGCCACGCCACCATCGCCCTGGCGCTCGCCCCGAAGTCCAACGCGGCGACGAACGCGATCTTCGCCGCCCGCGCGGACGTCCAGGGCGGTCTGGCCGGCCCCGTACCGCCCCATCTGCGCGACGGCCACTACAAGGGCGCCGCCAAGCTGGGCCACGCCCAGGGCTATGTGTATCCGCACGACGTGCCGGGGGCCATCGCCAGCCAGCAGTACGCGCCGGACTCGGTCCACGGGAAGCAGTACTACGAGCCGACGCGCTACGGCGCGGAGGCGCGCTACGCGGACGTGGTCGAGAAGGTGCGGGAGCGCCTGAGGGGCGAGGGCGGCTGAGAGGGCCCGGCGCGAGGCGCCCGGCGGACCCGGTACACTGATCCGAAGTGCTGCGTCCTGTGTCCGGCTCCGGCCGGCATCACCAGAACAGGACGGACAGCCGGAGTCCCGGTCTTCGGGCGGGGTCTCCAGGAGCGTCGCGCACCTTCGAAGGTGTCGCGGGCAACCCACCACCACCGGGATTCCCGGAGCGGGCGGTGGGTCGTTCGCGTGCTGCACGTATGTGCCCAGACCTGGGAGCGGCTGCCCGGCAGGTCCCTTGCGGACCCGACGGGTTTCCCGGCTGCGGATTGCGACCTCCCTAACCCTGGTGAAGCCGTATTCGAAACAGTGAGAGAGGTTGGTTCATGCCGAACCAGTCCCGTCCCAAGGTCAAGAAGTCGCGTGCCCTCGGCATCGCGCTGACCCCGAAGGCCGTCAAGTACTTCGAGGCCCGCCCCTACCCGCCGGGCGAGCACGGCCGTGGCCGCAAGCAGAACTCGGACTACAAGGTCCGTCTGCTCGAGAAGCAGCGTCTGCGCGCCCAGTACGACATCAGCGAGCGCCAGATGGCCCGCGCCTACGACCGCGCCAAGAAGGCCGAGGGCAAGACGGGCGAGGCGCTGGTCGTCGAGCTCGAGCGTCGCCTCGACGCCCTGGTCCTGCGTTCGGGCATCGCCCGCACCATCTACCAGGCCCGCCAGATGGTCGTCCACGGCCACATCCAGGTCAACGGTGGCAAGGTCGACAAGCCGTCCTTCCGTGTCCGTCCCGACGACGTCGTGATGGTCCGCGAGAAGTCGCGCAACAAGACCCTGTTCCAGGTGGCCCGCGAGGGTGGCTTCGCCCCCGACGGCGAGACCCCGCGCTACCTGCAGGTCAACCTGAAGGCCCTGGCCTTCCGCCTGGACCGCGACCCGAACCGCAAGGAGATCCCGGTCGTCTGCGACGAGCAGCTGGTCGTCGAGTACTACGCCCGTTGATCTTCAGCGAGCGCTAGTACCACCTCCGCGGTGTTCAGCCCGCCGCTTCCCCACCCGACACGGTGGGGGAGCCGGCGGGCTTCCGCGTGTCCGGGACGGGTGCCCGTCCGGTACGGAAGGGGCGCGGGGCCGCCGCGCCCGCCCCTTCCCCGGCGGCCGGATCCCGGCGCTCGGCGAGCGCCCGGTCCACCGTCGCGTCCAGCGACAACCGCTCGCCCTCGCCGTACCAGGCGCCGTACGCCTCCCCGCCGAGCAGCTCGCCCGCCTGCCGGGCACACAGCGCCCGGGCCCCGTTGAAGTTGCTCGAACCGAACAGCGGCAACCCCACCGCCTGCCACACCGGTGCCGCCGCCCCCTGCAGCAGCGCCGCCTCCGTCGGATCCCCCTCGACCGCCGTCACCAGCGCGAGCAGCTCGATCCCGAGCACCAGACCCACCAGGTCGTGGAACGCGTGGTTGATCGTCACGCACTCGGTGAGGAGCTCCCGCGCCGACAGCGGATCGCCGTCCGTCAGCGCCGCGTACGCCAGGACGTACAGCGCGTACGCCCGGGTCCACCGCTCCCCGCGCTCCTCGCAGACCTCCCGCACCTCGGCGCACAGCGCGACCGCACTCTCCAGATCCCCCTGGAAGGCCCGCGCCATCGCCAGCTCCACCTGCCCCATCAGCACATTGCTGTTCAGCTCGCCCAGCTCGCGATAGGCGTCGAGCGCCCGACCGATCAGCTCCTCGGCCCGCGGCAGCTCGTCCGAGATCAGCGCCAGACACCCCATCCGGTGCGTCGCGTACGCCTCCGCCAGCGCGTTCCCGGTGATCCGGGCCCGCTCCCCGCACTCGTGCAGCGCCGCCACCGCCGCCGTCGGATCGCCCTGCAGGATCGCCACGTACCCGAGCACCCACAGGGCCTTGAGCCGCGCCTCCTCGTGCAGCGCCACCGGCTGGTGCGCGCAGGCCGTCACCGCCCGGTCCAGCCAGTGCCGGCCCTCTGAAAGGCGCCCGCAGCCCGCCCAGTAGAACCACAGCGTGCCCGCCAGATGCTGGGCGAGCGCAGAGTCCTCCGCCGACTCCAGACACAACTCCAGCGCCGCCCGCAGATTCGGCAGCGCCACGTCCGTGGCCGCCGCCACCTCCGCCTGCCGGGGACTGAACCACTCCAGCTCGCACCAAGTGGCCAGGCCCATGTACCAGTCCCGGTGGCGGCGCCGCATCCGCTCGGTGTCGCCGAGCGCCGCCAGCCACTCCGCCCCGTACGCCCCGACCGTGTCGAGCATCCGGTAGCGCGGGCCCGCCGCCGTGGACTCGCGGGTCACCAGGGACTGTGCGAGGAGCTCGCCGAGCACGTCGAGCACCCGGTCCGCCGGCAGCTCGGGGCCCCCGCACACGTACTCCACGGCCTCCAGGTCGAAGGGACCGGCGAAGACCGAGAGCCGCGCCCACAGCAGCCGCTCCTCCGGCGTGCACAGCTCATGGCTCCAGCCGATCGCCGTGCGCAGCGTCTGATGCCGGGGGAGTGCGCCGCGCCGCCCGCCGTCGAGCAGCCGGAAACGGTCCTCCAGACGCCGGAGCAGCTGCTCCGGCGTGAGCAGCGGCAGCCGCGCCGCCGCCAGTTCGAGAGCCAGCGGGATCCCGTCGAGCCGCCGGCACAGTTCCCGCAGGGTCTCCGGGTCCCCGCCCGCGTCCGGGCCCGCACCCGCCTCCGCGGCCCGCCCCGCGAGCAGCTCCATCGCGTCCGCCGCGCCCATCGGCGCCAGCGTGCACACCGCCTCGCCGTCCACCCGCAGCGGCCGGCGGCCCGCCGCGAGCACGGTGAGCCCCGGACACCGGGCGAGCAGCTCCCGCAGCAGCCCCGCGCACTCTTCGACCAGGTGCTCGAAGCCGTCCACCACGAGGAGCAGCCGCCGCTCCGCCAGGTGCTCGAGCAGCACCTCGCGCGGCGGGCGCGCCGTGTGGTCGGTCAGGCCGAGCGCCTCCACCAGGGCGTGGGCGACCAGGCCCGGGCCGCGCAGCGCGCTCAGCTCCGCGAGCCGCACCCCGTCGACGTAGCGTTTCTGCGACGCCGCGGCAGCCCGCACCGCAAGGCGTGTCTTGCCCACCCCGCCCACTCCGACCACCGTGACCAGCCGGAACTCGGCGAGCATCCGGGCCAGTCGGTCCTGTTCGGCGGTCCGGCCCACGAACCGGTTCAGCTCCGCCGGGAGATCGCTCCGTCGCATGGCACACGGAGCGTACTCATCCGCGCGCACTCCGTACAATCGGCCTGCGCAACTCCCCTCCCACAGGCGGTAATGCGGTGCGGTCGCGGACCGCGGGCGCGATAGGGTCGGAGGACGTGTACACACGGGTCCGACGACCGTCCGGGACCCGACGACAGCAGAGAGCGGTGCAGCGTGACCGGTGGTGAGGTTGCCGGGATCCTGGTGGCCGTGTTCTGGGCGATCCTCGTCTCCTTCCTCGCCGTGGTGCTGGTGAGGCTGGCGCAGACGCTCCGGGCGACCACCAGGCTCGTCGCGGACGTGACCGAGAAGGCCGTCCCGCTGCTCGCCGACGCCTCCGCGACCGTGCGCTCCGCGCAGACCCAGCTGGACAAGGTCGACGCCATCGCGTCCGACGTCCAGGAGGTCACCTCCAACGCCTCCGCGCTGGCCGGCACCGTGGCCTCCACCTTCGGCGGCCCGCTCGTCAAGGTCGCGGCCTTCGGCTACGGGGTGCGCCGGGCGCTGGGCCGGGACCGGGACCGGGACCGCCAGGACGCGCCCCCCGAGGCCGACCGGCGTACTGTGATCGTCGGTCGTACCGTGCCGTCCGCGAGACGCCGGAAGCAGAAGGGCTGAGCACGATGTTCCGCCGTACGTTCTGGTTCACCGCGGGCGCGGCCGCCGGTGTGTGGGCCACCACCAAGGTCAACCGGAAGCTCAAGCAGCTGACCCCGGAGAGCCTGGCCGCACAGGCGGCGAACAAGGCCGTCGAGACCGGCCACCGGCTCAAGGACTTCGCCCTCGACGTGCGGGCGACCATGCTCCAGCGGGAGGCCGAGCTCGGCGCGGCCCTGGGCCTGGACGCCCCGCCGCCCGTGGAGCAGGAGCGCGAACTGCCCGGCCCGCGCCGCCGCGCGGAGCTCGGCGGCCGCGCCGCCGAAGACACGACCACCACCTATTCGTTTTCGCACAAGTCTCACAACCGGAATGAGGACCACTGATGGAGTCGGCTGAAATCCGCCGCCGCTGGCTGAGCTTCTTCGAGGAGCGCGGGCACACCGTCGTCCCTTCGGCGTCGCTCATCGCGGACGACCCGACTCTGCTCCTCGTCCCGGCCGGCATGGTGCCCTTCAAGCCCTACTTCCTGGGTGAGGTCAAGCCGCCCTTCGCGCGCGCCTCCAGCGTGCAGAAGTGCGTGCGCACGCCCGACATCGAAGAGGTCGGCAAGACCACCCGCCACGGCACGTTCTTCCAGATGTGCGGCAACTTCTCCTTCGGCGACTACTTCAAGGAAGGCGCCATCAAGCTCGCCTGGGAGCTGCTGACCACCCCGGTCGAGCACGGCGGCTACGGGCTCGAGCCGGAGAAGCTCTGGATCACGGTCTACCAGGACGACGACGAGGCCGAGCAGATCTGGCGCGACGTCGTGGGCGTCCCCGCCGAGCGCATCCAGCGCCTGGGCAAGAAGGACAACTTCTGGTCCATGGGCGTCCCCGGCCCCTGCGGCCCCTGCTCCGAGATCAACTACGACCGCGGCCCCGAGTTCGGCGTCGAGGGCGGCCCGGCCGTCAACGACGAGCGGTACGTCGAGATCTGGAACCTCGTCTTCATGCAGTACGAGCGGGGCCAGGGCATCGGCAAGGAGGACTTCGAGATCCTCGGCGACCTGCCGTCCAAGAACATCGACACCGGCCTCGGTCTCGAGCGCCTGGCGATGATCCTCCAGGGCGTGCAGAACATGTACGAGACCGACACCCTCAAGGTCGTCATCGACAAGGCCACCGAGCTCACCGGCGTCGCCTACGGCAAGGCCCACGACTCGGACGTCTCGCTGCGCGTGGTCGCCGACCACATGCGCACCAGCGTCATGCTCATCGGCGACGGCGTCACCCCCGGCAACGAGGGCCGCGGCTACGTGCTGCGCCGCATCATGCGCCGCGCCGTCCGCAACATGCGCATGCTCGGTGCCACCGGCCCGGTCGTCGGCGAGCTCGTCGACACGGTCATCAAGACGATGGGCGAGCAGTACCCGGAGCTGGAGACCGACCGCAAGCGCATCGAGACCGTCGCCCTCGCCGAGGAGGCCGCGTTCCTCAAGGCCCTCAAGGGCGGCACCAACATCCTCGACACCGCCGTCACCGAGACCAAGGCCGCCGGCGGCACGGTCCTCGCCGGCGAGAAGGCCTTCCTGCTCCACGACACCTGGGGCTTCCCGATCGACCTCACCCTGGAGATGGCCGCCGAGCAGGGCCTCTCCGTGGACGAGGACGGCTTCCGCCGCCTGATGAAGGAGCAGCGGGAGCGCGCCAAGGCCGACGCCCAGGCCAAGAAGACCGGCCACGCCGACGTCACCTCGTACCGCGAGATCGCCGACACCGCCGGTGCCACGCAGTTCACCGGCTACACCAACACCGAGGGCGAGACCACGGTCGTCGGCCTGCTCGTCAACGGTGTCCCGTCGCCGGCCGCCTCCGAGGGCGACGACGTCGAGGTCGTCCTCGACCGCACCCCGTTCTACGCCGAGGGCGGCGGCCAGCTCGCCGACCACGGCCGGATCAGGCTGCACTCTGGCGCCGTCATCGAGATCCGCGACGTGCAGCAGCCGGTCCCCGGCGTCTCCGTGCACAAGGGTTCGGTGCAGGTCGGCGAGGTGACCGTGGGTGCCACCGCCTACGCCGCCATCGACGTGCGCCGCCGCCGGGCCATCGCCCGCGCCCACAGCGCCACCCACCTGACCCACCAGGCGCTGCGCGACGCCCTCGGCCCGACCGCCGCCCAGGCCGGTTCGGAGAACTCCCCGGGCCGCTTCCGTTTCGACTTCGGCTCGCCGAACGCCGTCCCCGGCGCCGTCCTCACCGACGTCGAGCAGAAGATCAACGAGGTGCTCTCGCGCGAGCTCGACGTGCACGCCGAGGTCATGCCGATCGACGAGGCCAAGCGCCAGGGCGCCATCGCCGAGTTCGGCGAGAAGTACGGCGAGCAGGTCCGCGTCGTCACCATCGGCGACTTCTCCAAGGAGCTGTGCGGCGGCACCCACGTGCACAACACCGCCCAGCTCGGTCTGGTGAAGCTGCTCGGCGAGTCCTCCATCGGCTCCGGCGTGCGCCGCATCGAGGCCCTCGTCGGCGTCGACGCGTACAACTTCCTGGCCCGTGAGCACACGGTCGTCGCCCAGCTCCAGGAGCTGGTCAAGGGCCGCCCGGAGGAGCTGCCGGAGAAGATCTCCTCGATGCTCGGCAAGCTGAAGGACGCCGAGAAGGAGATCGAGAAGTTCCGCGCCGAGAAGGTGCTGCAGGCCGCCGCCGGTCTGGTCGACTCCGCCCGCGACATCCGCGGCGTCGCCCTGGTGACCGGTCAGGTCCCGGACGGCACCGGCGCCGACGACCTGCGCAAGCTGGTCCTCGACGTGCGCGGCCGCATCCCTTCGGACCGCCCGGCCGTCGTGGCCCTGTTCACCACGGCCAACGGCAAGCCGCTCACGGTCATCGCCACCAACGAGGCCGCCCGCGAGCGCGGCCTCAAGGCCGGCGAGCTGGTCCGCACGGCCGCCAAGACCCTCGGCGGCGGCGGTGGCGGCAAGCCGGACGTCGCCCAGGGCGGAGGCCAGAACCCGGAGGCCGTCGGCGAGGCCATGGCCGCCGTCGAGCGTCTCGTGACGGAGACGGCGTGACGATGCGCCGAGGACGTCGGATCGCCGTCGACGTCGGGGACGCCCGCATCGGGGTCGCCTCGTGCGACCCCGACGGGGTCCTGGCCACGCCGGTGGAGACCGTGCCGGGGCGTGACGTCCCGGCCGCCCACCGGCGGCTGCGCCAGATCGTCGAGGAGTACGAGCCGATCGAGGTCGTCGTGGGCCTGCCCCGCTCGCTCAGCGGGCGGGAGGGCCCGGCCGCGACCAAGGTCCGGGCCTTCGCCCGGGAGATGGCCAAGGGCATCGCCCCGGTCCCGGTCCGGCTCGTCGACGAGCGGATGACCACGGTGACCGCGACGCAGGGCCTGCGGGCCTCGGGCGTGAAGTCCAAGAAGGGGCGGTCCGTGATCGACCAGGCCGCCGCTGTGATCATCCTGCAGAACGCTCTTGAGTCCGAACGGGTATCAGGTAATCCGCCCGGTGAGGGCGTCGAAGTGGTCATCTGATCGCGATACGGTAACGTTCCGCGCGATGCGGCGGTGTTCGAACAGCTGCCGCACAACGTAGAGGCGGAACGTCCGGAAGCCTCGCGGCTGTTTGGGGATCGATGACTGATTATGGCCGGAGCCCCGGCTCCGAACCGTGGCACCCCTCGGACCCCTTGTACGGGGACCAGGGGTGGGAGGGCCAGCAGCAGTACCCGCAGCAGCAGTACCAGCAGCAGGCTCCGTACGGCCACCAGGACCCGTACGCCCAGCAGCAGACGTACACCGGCGGACCGTACGAGCAGCAGCCGCAGCAGCATCAGCAGCACCCTCAGCAGCAGCACCCGCAGGCCTACGGCCAGCAGTACGGCGAACAGCAGTACGGGAACCCGGCCGGTTACGACACGCCCGGGTATCCCGCACAGCAGTACGACGGCAACTGGGAGACGGGTCAGGCGGCGATGCCGTACAACGCCCCGCCCGCGGATCCGTACGGCGGCCAGCAGCCCGACCTCTACGGCACCCCCGAGGCCTACCCCCCGCCGCAGCCCCCCGGCCGGCGCCAGGTCCCGCCGCAGCCGGTGACCGACTGGGACGCGGAGCCCGAGGAGGAGAACCACCCCTTCTTCACCGGTGAGGACGCTCCCGGCAACGAGTCCGAGCGCTATGCCGGGTCCGACCGCTATGACGACGAGGACGCGTACGACGACGACTACGAGGACGAGCCGGACGGCCGTCGCTCGGGCCGCCGCGGTGGAAAGAACGGCCGGGGCGGCAAGGGCGAGAAGGGCAAGAAGGCCAAGAACGGCGTCGCCTGCCTGGTCGTCGCGCTCGTCCTGGTCGGCGGCGTGGGCGGCCTCGGCTATGTCGGCTACACCTTCTGGCAGGGCCGCTTCGCCGAGGCGCCCGACTACACCGGCAGCGGCACGGGCGAGGTCCAGGTCGAGATCCCGCGCGGCGCGCTGGGCTACGACATCGGCAACATCCTGAAGAAGAGCGGCGTCGTGAAGAGCGTCGACGCGTTCGTCTCGGCGCAGCAGAAGAACCCCAGGGGTCAGCTGATCCAGGCCGGCGTGTACACGCTGAAGAAGGAGATGTCGGCGGAGAGCGCGGTGGCGCTGATGCTGAATCCGGCGAGCCAGGCCAACTTCGTCATTCCCGAGGGCAAGCGCAACGCCTGGGTCTACGAGCAGATCGACAAGCGCCTCGAACTCAAGCCCGGCACCACCAAGGACATCGCCCACAAGCAGGCGAACGACCTGGGCCTGCCCGACTGGGCCAAGAACCACGCCGAGGTCAAGGACCCGCTGGAGGGCTTCCTCTTCCCCGCGAGCTATCCGGTCGCGAAGGGTGCGAAGCCCGAGGACGTGCTGCGCAAGATGGTGTCCCGGTCGGCCGCCGAGTACGGCAAGCTCGACCTCGACGCCAAGGCGAGGGAACTCGGTCTCAAGGGCCCGTGGGAACTCGTCACCGTCGCGAGCCTCGTGCAGGTCGAGGGCAAGTACAAGCACGACTTCGACAAGGTCTCGCGGGTCGTCTACAACCGCCTCAAGCCGGGCAACATGGAGACCGTCGGCCGGCTGGAATTCGACTCCACGGTCAACTACCTGCGCGGCGAGAGCACTCTCGACGTCGGCGCGGTCAAGGACCTGCGGCAGATCAAGGACCCGTACAACACGTACCGCGTCCAGGGCATCATCCCCGGCCCGATCAGCAACCCGGGCCTCGACGCGGTCAACTCCGCCATGAACCCGACGCCGGGCCCGTGGTACTACTTCGTGTCGATCAACGAGAACAAGACGGTCTTCGCCGTGACGATCGCGGAGCACAACAAGAACGTCGCGGAGTACGAGAAGGAGCGGGAGAAGTCCGGGCAGTGAGTACACGACACCGGGCGGCCGTCCTCGGCTCGCCCATCGCCCACTCGCTCTCCCCGGTCCTGCACCGGGCCGCGTACGCCGAACTCGGCCTCGACGACTGGTCCTACGGCCGGTTCGAGGTCGACGAGGCGGCGCTGCCCGGGTTCGTCGGCGAGCTCGACGCGTCGTGGGCCGGGCTCTCGCTGACCATGCCGCTCAAGCGGGCGATCATTCCGCTGCTCGACGAGATCACCGACACGGCCGCCTCGGTCGAGGCCGTCAACACGGTGGTGTTCACGGACGACGGGCGCCGGGTCGGCGACAACACCGACATCCCCGGCATGATCGCCGCGCTGCGCGAGCGGGGCGTCGAGAAGGTCGACTCGGCCGCGATCCTCGGCGCGGGCGCCACCGCCTCCTCGGCGCTCGCCGCCCTCGCCCGGGTCTGCGCCGGCCCCGTCACCGCGTACGTACGCAGCGAGGCCCGCGCCGGCGAGATGCGTGGCTGGGGCGAGCGGCTCGGCGTGGACGTGCGCACGGCCGCCTGGGACGACGCGGCGGAGGCCTTCGCCGCGCCGCTGGTGATCGCGACGACCCCGGCCGGGACGACGGACGCCCTGGCCGGAGCCGTACCCGACGCCCCCGGCACGCTCTTCGACGTGCTCTACGACCCCTGGCCCACCCGCCTCGCCGCCGCCTGGTCGGCGCGCGGCGGGAAGATCGTCGGCGGGCTCGACCTCCTGGTCCACCAGGCGGTGCTCCAGGTCGAGCAGATGACCGGCCGCACGCCGGGGCCGCTGGCCGCGATGCGGGCGGCGGGGGAGCAGGCGCTCGCCCGGCGCTGAGCACCGTGCCGCCGGCGGAGCAGCCGTCCGGCCCCACCCGACGCGTGAGACGGGCGTCCCGACTCGTGGACCGGCGATCGATCGGCCGCCCGGACGTGGGAGGATCGGGGGAGGCGGACCCGGGCCGCGCACCCAGGTCGTGCCGTCGCAGTGCCCAGGCGCGAGCATGAGGAGCATCGTTGAGCAGGTTGCGTTGGCTGACGGCGGGGGAGTCGCACGGCCCCGCGCTGGTTGCAACCCTTGAGGGACTTCCGGCCGGTGTTCCGGTCACCACGGAGCTGGTGGCGGACCATCTCGCACGGCGGCGGCTCGGCTATGGACGCGGTGCCCGCATGAAGTTCGAGCAGGACGAGGTCACCTTCCTCGGCGGCGTCCGGCACGGTCTCTCCCTCGGGTCGCCGATCGCCGTCATGGTCGGCAACACCGAGTGGCCCAAGTGGGAGAAGGTCATGTCGGCCGACCCGGTCGACGCCTCCGAGCTCAAGGAGACCGGCCGCAACGCGCCGCTGACCCGCCCCCGGCCCGGGCACGCCGACCTGGCCGGCATGCAGAAGTACGGCTTCGACGAGGCCCGGCCGATCCTGGAGCGCGCCAGCGCCCGGGAGACCGCCGCCCGCGTCGCGCTCGGCGCCGTGGCCCGCTCCTTCCTGAAGGAGGCGGCCGGCATCGAGATCGTCTCGCACGTGGTGGAGCTGGCCCAGGCGAAGGCCCCGTACGGCGTCTACCCGACCCCGGCCGACGTCGAGAAGCTCGACGCCGACCCGGTGCGCTGCCTCGACGCCGACGCGTCGAAGGCGATGGTCGCCGAGATCGACCAGGCCCACAAGGACGGCGACACCCTCGGCGGCGTCGTCGAGGTCCTCGCCTACGGCGTGCCCGTCGGCCTCGGCTCGCACGTGCACTGGGACCGCCGGCTCGACGCGCGGCTCGCCGCCGCGCTCATGGGCATCCAGGCCATCAAGGGCGTCGAGGTCGGCGACGGCTTCGAGCTCGCCCGGGTGCCCGGCTCGCAGGCCCACGACGAGATCGTGCGCACCGAGGACGGCATCAAGCGCACCTCCGGCCGCTCCGGCGGCACCGAGGGCGGCCTCACCACCGGTGAGCTGCTGCGAGTGCGCGCCGCGATGAAGCCGATCGCGACCGTCCCGCGCGCCCTCGCCACGATCGACGTCGCCACCGGCGAGGTCGCGGCCGCCCACCACCAGCGCTCCGACGTCTGCGCCGTGCCGGCCGCCGGCATCGTCGCCGAGGCCATGGTCGCGCTGGTCCTCGCGGACGCCGTCGTGGAGAAGTTCGGCGGCGACTCGGTCCCCGAGACCCGTCGCAACGTCCGGTCGTACCTCGACAACCTGCACATCCGGTGACCGGCGGCCCGCTGGTCGTCCTCGTCGGACCCATGGGATCCGGCAAGTCCACCGTCGGCGCGCTGCTCGCCGAGCGGCTCGGCGCCGTCTACCGGGACACCGACGCGGACATCGTCGCCGCCGAGGGGCGGGAGATCTCGGACATCTTCGTCGAGGACGGCGAGGAACACTTCCGCGCCCTGGAGCGCGCGGCCGTGGCCACCGCCCTCGCCGAGCACGAGGGCGTCCTCGCGCTCGGCGGCGGCGCCGTGCTCGACGCCGGCACCCGCGCCCTGCTGCGCGGGCGCCCCGTCGCGTACCTCTCGATGGACGTCGAGGCCGCCGTCCGCCGCGTCGGCCTCGGCGCCGCCCGGCCGCTGCTCGCCGTCAACCCGCGCCGGCAGTGGCGCGAACTGATGGACGCGCGCCGCCACCTGTACGAAGAAGTCGCGAGCGTCGTCGTCGCCACCGACGAGCGCACGCCCGAAGAGGTCGCCGAGGCGGTCCTCGACGCACTGGAGTTGAAGGACGTATGACGGACCAGGAAGTCACCCGGATCCCGGTCGGCGGCTCCGCGGGCACGGACCCGTACGAGGTGCTGGTCGGCCGGCAGCTGCTCGGCGAGCTCGGCGGGCTGATCGGCACGCAGGCCAGGCGCGTCGCGGTGATCCACCCCGAGGCGCTCGCCGAGACCGGTGAGGCGCTGCGCGCCGACCTCGCCGACCAGGGCTACGAGGCCGTCGCCATCCAGGTGCCCAACGCCGAGGAGGCGAAGACCGCCGAGGTCGCCGCCTACTGCTGGAAGGCGCTCGGCCAGACCGGCTTCACCCGCAGCGACGTCATCGTGGGCGTCGGCGGCGGCGCCACCACCGACCTGGCCGGCTTCGTCGCCGCGACCTGGCTGCGCGGGGTGCGCTGGATCGCCGTGCCCACCACGGTGCTCGGCATGGTCGACGCGGCCGTCGGCGGCAAGACCGGCATCAACACCGCCGAGGGCAAGAACCTCGTCGGCGCCTTCCACCCGCCGACCGGAGTGCTCTGCGACCTGGCCGCGCTGGACTCGCTGCCGGTGCACGACTACGTCTCCGGGCTCGCCGAGATCATCAAGGCCGGTTTCATCGCCGACCCGGTCATCCTCGACCTGATCGAGGCCGACCCGGAGGCCGCCCGCACCCCGGCGGGCCCGAACACCGCCGAGCTGATCGTCCGCTCGATCAAGGTCAAGGCCGAGGTCGTCTCCGGCGACCTCAAGGAGGCCGGGCGCCGCGAGATCCTCAACTACGGGCACACCCTCGCGCACGCCATCGAGAAGAACGAGCGCTACAAGTGGCGGCATGGCGCCGCCGTCTCCGTCGGCATGGTCTTCGCCGCCGAGCTCGGCCGGCTGGCCGGCCGCCTCGACGACGCCACCGCCGACCGGCACCGCGCCGTCCTGGAGTCCGTCGGCCTGCCGCTCACCTACCGCGGCGACCAGTGGCCCAAGCTCCTGGAGACCATGAAGGTCGACAAGAAGTCCCGCGGCGACCTGCTGCGCTTCATCGTCCTCGACGGCCTCGGCAAGCCCACCGTCATGGAGGGCCCCGACCCGGCGGTGCTGATCGCGGCGTACGGCGAGGTGTCCGCGTGAGCGGGCCGCGCCGCGTCCTCGTGCTGAACGGCCCGAACCTGGGCCGGCTCGGCTCCCGCGAGCCCGACATCTACGGCGCCACCTCCTACCGGGGCCTGGTGGAGTCCTGCCGCGCGCTGGGCGAGCAGCTGGGCTTCGACGTCGAGGTGCGCGAGACCAACGACGAGGGGGAGATGATCCGCTGGCTGCACGAGGCCGCCGACGGTTCGATCCCGGTCGTCCTCAACCCCGGTGCCTTCACCCACTACTCGTACGGGATGCGCGACGCGGCCGCCCAGCGCACCGCGCCGCTGATCGAGGTGCACATCTCCAACCCGTACACCCGTGAGGAGTTCCGGCACACCTCCGTGGTCGCCGCGGTGGCCACCGGGACGGTGGCCGGCTTCGGCATCGGCTCCTACCGGCTGGCGCTGCGGGCGCTCGCGGAGGAACTGGACGCGTGAGCGGGTCCGGCGGAGCGAGTCCTCACCCCATCGGGTGAGGACTCGCACCCCCGGCCGATTCCCCCGGGCCGTTTCCCCTCCGGAAGTCGGGGGCGGTAACGTTCCGGCAACGACGGAAACATCGCCGGCAGGGAACGGAGTGGGGCACCGGATGCAGCACGGAATGGGGGCTCCGCTGCCACCGCAGGAACCCGCGGCCCGCACCGGCTGGGCACAGGGCCCGCAGGCCCACGCCCCCGGCGCCCCGGTCCAGGGCGGACACCCGCCCGTGCCGCCGCCCGTCCCCGGCCACCACCCCGCCCCCGGGCACCACCAGCCCTACCCGGTGCCGCCGACACCGCAGGGCCCGCCCGCGCCGCCCGGCCCGCCCGCCGCGCAGGCACCGCAGGCCCCGCCGCCGCCCGGCTGGGGCGGCGCCGCCCCCACGGGGCAGGCCACCGGCCACATCACCCTGCCGCCCCCGGTCACCGGCACCGGCGGCGCCACCATCGCCGTCCTGCTCATCGGCCCGGCAGGTGCGGGCAAGACCACCGTGGCCCGCCACTGGGCCGGCCGACGGCCCGTGCCGACGGCCCACATCAGCCTCGACGACGTCCGCGAATGGGTCTGCTCCGGCTTCGCCGACCCCCAGTCCGGCTGGAACGAGAACTCCGAGGCGCAGTACCGGCTCGCCCGCCGCACCTGCGGCTTCGCCGCCCGCAACTTCCTGGCCAACGGCATCTCCTGCATCCTCGACGACGCGGTCTTCCCCGACTGGCCGGTCGTCGGCCTCGGCGGCTGGAAGCGCCATGTCGGCCCCGGACTCCTCCCGGTCGTGCTGCTGCCCGGCCTCGACGTCGTCCTGGAGCGCAACGCCGAGCGCAGCGGCAACCGGCGCCTCTCCGACGAGGAGGTCGCCGCGATCCACGGCCGGATGGCCGGCTGGTACGGCTCCGGGCTGCCGATCATCGACAACTCCACGTACGACGTGGAGACCACCGCCCGGGTCCTGGACGACGTCCTCGCCCGCGCGATATCCGGCCAACCGCCGGCCTAGGCCGTGTCTGACAAATAGCGTCGTCCGCCCGCAGCGCGTGTGCGTGCCGGGCGTCGCGCGCCAGGCGGGATTTGTCAGACACGGCCTAGGGCGCCTCCCGGCAGACGGGACTTCCGACACACGCCCTAGCGTCGCTCCGGTCGCTCCGGTCGCTCCTCGGCCGCCCGGTCGGGCGCGCACAACAGGCCGGGGCGCGCGGGCGCTCGTAGGCTCGGAACATGTCAGAGGTGTTTGCCGACCGCCGGACCCGGCTGCGCGACCGGTGCGCGGCCGCGGGCAGCCCGGCCGCCCTGGTCTCCCGCCCCGCCAATGTCCGCTATCTCAGCGGCGGTTCGCCCGCCGGGGCCGTGCTGCTGCTCGGACCCGACGAGGACGTGCTGCTCTGCCCGACCGCCCCCGGCGCCGATCCGGCCGACGGGCGGCTCGACGAGCTGCTGCGCACGCTGGTGCTGCCCACCGGCGGCGGGGATCCGGCCGTCGCCGGTGTCGACTTCGCCCGCAAGGCCGGCGCGGACGCCCTCTCCGTCGAGGAGCACCATCTGACCGTGGCCCGGCACCGGGCCATGGGCTCGGCCGCCCCCGGGCTGCGGCTCGCCGACCTGTCCTGCGCGGTCGAGCAGCTGAGGATCGTCAAGGACGAGGACGAGATCGGCTGTCTGCGGATCGCCGCGGAGATCGCCGACCAGGCGCTCGGCGAGCTCCTGGAGTCGATCCTGGTCGGCCGCACCGAGCGGCACCTCGCCCTGGAGCTGGAGCGGCGGCTCGTCGACCACGGCGCCGACGGTCCGGCCTTCGCGACCTCCGTCGCCACCGGACCGCACTCCGGGCGGAGCGGGCACCGGCCCACCGACCGGCGGGTCGAGGAAGGAGACTTCCTGACCGTCTGCCTGGGCGCCGACTACCGCGGCTACCGCTGCGAGATCGGCCGCACCTTCGTCATCGGGACCACCCCGGCCGACTGGCAGATCGAGCTGTACGACCTCGTCTTCGCCGCTCAGCGGGCCGGACGCGAGGCGCTGGTGCCCGGCGCCGAGTACCGGGACGTGGACCGCGCGGCCCGGCAGATTCTCGCCGCGGCGGGTCACGGAGACGCCACCACCCCGCTCACCGGGCACGGCGTGGGCCTGGAAATCGACGAGGACCCGCAGCTCGCACCCGCGGCCATGGGTAAACTGGACGCTTGCGTGCCGGTCACCGTCGAACCGGGGGTCCACCTCCCGGGCCGGGGCGGCGTCCGGATCGATGACACGCTCGTCGTACGCCAGGAGGCGGACGGCGGACCCGAGCTACTCACCATCACGACCAAGGAGCTGCTCGCGCTGTAGCGCGCGCCGTGCCTCTCGGTCCACGTCAGTACCAGGAGATTCCGCAACCGTGGCTTCCACGAACGACCTCAAGAACGGCATGGTGCTCAAGCTCGACGGGGACCAGCTCTGGTCCGTCGTCGAGTTCCAGCACGTCAAGCCCGGCAAGGGCCCGGCCTTCGTGCGCACCAAGCTCAAGAACGTGCTGTCCGGCAAGGTCGTCGACAAGACCTTCAACGCGGGTGTGAAGGTCGAGACGGCCACCATCGACCGCCGGGACATGCAGTTCTCCTACATGGACGGCGAGTACTTCGTCTTCATGGACATGCAGACCTACGACCAGCTGCACGTCGACAAGAAGGCCGTCGGCGACGCCGCCAACTTCCTCATCGAGGGCTTCACCGCCTCCGTGGCGCAGCACGAGGGCTCCGTGCTCTACGTCGAGCTCCCGGCCGCCGTCGAGCTGGTCATCCAGCACACCGACCCGGGCGTCCAGGGCGACCGCTCCACCGGTGGCACCAAGCCCGCCACCCTGGAGACCGGCCACGAGATCCAGGTCCCGCTCTTCGTCACCACCGGTGAGAAGGTCAAGGTCGACACTCGTGACAGCAGCTACCTCGGCCGGGTGAACAGCTAACCGTGGCTGCCCGGAGCAAGGCCCGCAAGCGGGCCTTCCAGATCCTGTTCGAGGCCGACCAGCGCGGTGCCTCGGTGCAGGAGGTCCTCGCGGACCAGGTCCGGCTGCACCGGTCCGACAACCGCCAGCCGCCGGTGAGCGACTTCACCATGCAGCTGGTCGAGGGCTACGCGCAGCACATCGCGCGGATCGACGAGCTCATCGCGACCTATGCGGTGGACTGGGACCTCGACCGGATGCCCGCCGCCGACCGGAACATCGTGCGCCTCGCCGCGTACGAGCTGCTCTGGGAGGACGGCACCCCGGACGCGGTGGCCATCGACGAGGCGGTGAACCTCGCCAAGGAGTTCTCCACGGACGAGTCGCCGACCTTCGTCAACGGCCTGCTCGCGCGCTTCAAGGACCTGAAGCCGCGCCTGCGCCGGGACGCGGACGCCTAGGCTCGACCCAGCCCGTCCACGCGCCTCTCAGGCAGTCGAAAGGGGCCCGCAGCACTCGTGTGCTGCGGGCCCCTTCGTCGTACGGAGGCCATGGCGGCCGAGAACGCCGGGGCCCCGGGAGTCGAGGTGACTCCCGGGGCCCCGGCGGCACGTTTCTGCGGCTGTTTCCCGCAGATTCAGTTGTTGTCCTCGTGGGCGACCGCGCGGCGCGCGTCGGCGTCGAGCACGCCCCAGCTGATCAGCTGCTCGGTGAGGACCGAGGGGGACTGGTCGTAGATCACGGCGAGGGTGCGCAGGTCGTCCTGGCGGATCGACAGCACCTTGCCGTTGTAGTCGCCGCGCTGCGACTGGATCGTCGCCGCGTAGCGCTGGAGCGGGCCGGCCTTCTCCGCGGGGACGTGGGCCAGGCGCTCCAGATCCAGAACCAGCTTCGGCGGCGGCTCGGCGGCACCGCCAGGGGTCGTGCCCGGCAGCAGCTCCTGCACCGGCACGCCGTAGAAGTCCGCAAGCTCGGCCAGGCGCTGCACCGTCACGGCGCGGTCGCCACGCTCGTACGAACCGACCACGACCGCCTTCCAGCGGCCCTGGGACTTCTCCTCCACCCCGTGGAGGGAAAGGCCCTGCTGGGTGCGGATCGCACGGAGTTTGGCCCCGAGCTGCTTTGCGTATTCGCTGGACATAACGCTCCCGGACGCTGAGACGACGTTGCGGCTGCGCCGCGCGGCTGGTAACTCACTGTGAGGTTACGCAGCGTGACACTCTCCCGTCAAGCCGAATGGTCCATACCGCCCCCTCCCGGGGGACGGCGCCCGGTGTGGTGGACGGGGGGTGAGCGGGCGGTCCGCCCGCCCCTGGTAGGGTGGATGGCGCAATTACGACGTCCTTTAAGGTCCGTCCCGTGAGGCGGAGAAGGAGGTCCGTTTTCACATGGACGCTCAGCAGCAGTACAGCGAGACGGCGCGGCCCGTTCTGGAGGCCCCCGACATCGCGCGGGTCCTGACCCGTATCGCCCACGAGATCGTCGAGCGCGCCAAGGGCGCCGACGACGTGGTCCTCCTCGGCATCCCCACCCGTGGCGTGTTCCTCGCCGCCCGGCTGGCCGAGAAGCTCGAATCCATCACCGGCGGCAAGATCCCGGTCGGCTCCCTGGACATCACCATGTACCGGGACGACCTGCGACTGAAGCCCGCCCGCGCCATCGGCCGCACCGAGATCCCCGGTGACGGCGTCGACGGCCGCCTCGTCGTGCTCGTCGACGACGTCCTCTTCTCCGGCCGCACCATCCGCGCCGCCCTCGACGCCCTCGGCGACATCGGCCGCCCGCGCGCCGTCCAGCTCGCCGTCCTCGTCGACCGCGGCCACCGCGAGCTCCCGATCCGCGCCGACTACGTCGGCAAGAACCTCCCCACGTCGCTGCGGGAGACGGTCAAGGTCCTGCTCGCCGAGGAGGACGGTCGCGACACCGTGCTGCTCGGCAGCAAGCCCGCCTCCTCCTAGCCGGACCGGCACCCCCGACGGGTCCGGGGCACAGCCCTGCGCACCCGCATGCCCTCACCCTCCCCACCACGGAGCGAAACCCCGATGATGCGTCACCTCATCTCGGCCGCCGACCTCACCCGCGACGACGCCGTCCTGATCCTCGACACCGCCGAGGAGATGGCCCGGGTGGCCGACCGGCCGATCAAGAAGCTGCCGACCCTGCGCGGCCGGACCATCTGCAACCTGTTCTTCGAGGACTCCACCCGTACCCGGATCTCCTTCGAGGCGGCCGAGAAGCGCCTCTCCGCGGACGTCATCAACTTCGCGGCCAAGGGCTCCAGCGTCTCCAAGGGCGAGTCCCTGAAGGACACCGCCCAGACCCTGGAGGCGATGGGCGTCGACGCCGTCGTCATCCGGCACAGCGCCTCCGGCGCCCCGTACCGCCTGGCCACCTCCGGCTGGATCGACGCGCCGGTCATCAACGCCGGCGACGGCACCCACCAGCACCCCACCCAGGCGCTGCTCGACGCCTTCACCATGCGCCGCCGCCTGGTCGGCCGGGACGCCGGCCTCGGCAAGGACCTGGCCGGAAAGCGCGTCACCCTCGTGGGCGACGTGCTGCACAGCCGGGTCGCCCGTTCCAACGTCGACCTGCTGCACACCCTCGGCGCCGAGGTCACCCTGGTGGCCCCGCCCACCCTGGTCCCGGTCGGCGTCGAGACCTGGCCCTGCGAGGTGTCGTACGACCTCGACAACGTGCTGCCGAAGTCCGACGCGGTGATGATGCTGCGTGTGCAGCGCGAGCGGATGAACGCCGCCTTCTTCCCCACCGAGCGCGAGTACTCGCGCCGCTACGGGCTCGACGGCGAGCGGATGGCGAAGATGCCCGAGCACGCCATCGTCATGCACCCCGGCCCCATGGTCCGCGGCATGGAGATCACCGCGGAGGTCGCCGACTCCGACCGCTGCACGGTCGTCGAGCAGGTCGCCAACGGCGTGTCCATCCGGATGGCCGTGCTCTACCTGCTGCTCGGCGGCTCCGAGCCCGCCGCCCCCGCCACCACCACCCGTACCGAGGAGAAGTAAGAACATGAGCAAGATCCTGATCCGCGGTGCGAAGGTGCTGGGCGGCGAGGCGCAGGACGTCCTCATCGACGGCGAGGTCATCGAGGCCGTCGGTACGGGCCTGACGGCCGAGGGCGCCGAGGTCGTCGAGGCCGACGGCAAGATCCTCCTGCCGGGCCTCGTCGACCTGCACACTCACCTGCGCGAGCCCGGCCGCGAGGACTCCGAGACCGTCCTCACCGGCACCCGCGCCGCCGCCTCCGGCGGCTACACCGCCGTCTTCGCCATGGCCAACACCCACCCCGTCGCCGACACCGCCGGCGTCGTCGAGCAGGTCTACCGGCTCGGCAAGGAGGCCGGCTACTGCGACGTGCAGCCCATCGGCGCCGTCACCGTCGGCCTGGAGGGCAGGAAGCTCGCCGAGCTCGGCGCCATGCACGACTCCGCCGCCGGGGTCACCGTCTTCTCCGACGACGGCAAGTGCGTCGACGACGCCGTGATCATGCGCCGCGCCCTGGAGTACGTGAAGGCCTTCGGCGGCGTCGTCGCCCAGCACGCCCAGGAGCCCCGCCTCACCGAGGGCGCCCAGATGAACGAGGGCGTCGTCTCCGCCGAGCTGGGCCTCGGCGGCTGGCCCGCCGTCGCCGAGGAGTCGATCATCGCCCGTGACGTGCTCCTCGCCGAGCACGTCGGCTCCCGCGTGCACATCTGCCACCTCTCCACCGCCGGCTCCGTCGAGATCGTCCGCTGGGCCAAGTCCCGCGGCATCGACGTCACCGCCGAGGTCACCCCGCACCACCTCCTCCTCACGGACGAGCTGGTCCGCTCGTACAACCCGGTCTACAAGGTCAACCCGCCGCTGCGCACCGAGCGTGACGTGATGGCGCTGCGCGAGGCCCTCGCCGACGGCACCATCGACATCGTCGCCACCGACCACGCCCCGCACCCGCACGAGGACAAGGACTGCGAGTGGGCCGCCGCCGCCATGGGCATGGTCGGCCTGGAGACCGCGCTCTCCGTCGTCCAGCAGACGATGGTGGAGACCGGACTGCTCGACTGGGCCGGCGTCGCCGACCGGATGTCCGTCAAGCCCGCGCGGATCGGCCAGGCGGCCGGCCACGGACGCCCCGTCTCGGCTGGTGAGCCCGCGAACCTGACGCTGGTCGATCCGGCATACCGTGGTGTCGTGGACCCCGCCGACTTCGCCTCCCGCAGCCGCAACACCCCCTACGAGGGCCGTGAGCTGCCGGGACGCGTCACCCACACCTTCCTGCGGGGCCGGGCAACGCTCGTCGACGGGAAGCTGGCGTGACACCACTCATTCAACTGGCCGAAGCCGCCGCCGCGGCCGATCAGAAGTCCGCCGAGGTCACCGACTGGGCCGGCCGGCTCGGCTGGGTCGCCGGACTGCTGCTCTTCATCGCCCTCGTCTACTGGCTGATGCGCCAGGGATGGAAGTGGCGCGGCAGCCTCCAGTCCGGCCTCCCGCCCCTCCCCGAGGTGCCGGAGACCCCCTCCGAGACCACGCTGGAGCTGAGCGGCCGCTACCACGGCTCCACCACCGCCGGGCAGTGGCTCGACCGGATCGTCGCCCACGGCCTGGGCACCCGCAGCCGCGCCGAGCTCAGCCTGACGGACGCGGGGATCAGTGTCGTACGCCCCGGGGCGAACGACTTCCTGATCCCGACCGCCGCCCTGCGCGAGGCCCGCCTCGACAAGGGCATCGCCGGCAAGGTCCTCACCGAGGGCGGCCTCCTGGTCGTCACCTGGGAGCACGGCGGCACCCTGATCGACTCCGGCTTCCGCTCCGACCGCGCGGCCGAGCACGCCGCCTGGGTCGAGGCCATCAACCACCTGAACACCGCACGTACGACGGAAGGCACCGCACGATGACGACCTCCATCCAGGGAGACGCCTCCAAGAGGCACCGGGCGGCTCCCGCCGTACTCGTCCTGGAGGACGGCCGCATCTTCCGCGGCCGCGCCTACGGGGCCGTGGGGGAGACCTTCGGCGAGGCCGTGTTCTCCACCGGCATGACCGGCTACCAGGAGACCCTCACCGACCCGTCGTACCACCGCCAGGTCGTCGTCATGACCGCCCCGCACGTCGGCAACACCGGCGTCAACGACGAGGACCCCGAGTCCGCCCGCATCTGGGTCTCCGGCTACGTGGTCCGCGACCCCGCCCGCGTCTCCTCCAACTGGCGCGCCAGGCGCTCCCTCGACGAGGAGCTGCGCCACCAGGGCGTCGTCGGCATCCAGGGCATCGACACCCGCGCCCTCACCCGCCACCTGCGCGAGCGCGGCGCCATGCGCGTCGGCATCTTCTCCGGCAGCGCCCTGCCCGACGACGGCACCCTGCTCGCCGAGGTCCGCCAGCAGCCCGAGATGACCGGCGCCGACCTCTCCGCCGAGGTCGCCACCAAGGAGCCGTACGTCGTCCCCGCGATCGGCGAGAGGAAGTTCACCGTCGCCGCGGTCGACCTCGGCATCAAGGGCATGACCCCGCACCGGATGGCCGAGCGCGGCATCGAGGTCCACGTGCTGCCCGCCACCGCCACCGCCGAGGACGTCTACGCGATCGACCCGGACGGCGTGTTCTTCTCCAACGGCCCGGGCGACCCGGCCACCGCCGACGGCCCCGTCGCCGTCATGCAGGAGGTCCTGCGGCGCAGGACGCCGCTCTTCGGCATCTGCTTCGGCAACCAGATCCTCGGCCGCGCGCTCGGCTTCGGCACCTACAAGCTGAAGTACGGCCACCGGGGCATCAACCAGCCCGTCCAGGACCGCACCACCGGCAAGGTCGAGGTCACCGCGCACAACCACGGCTTCGCCGTCGACGCGCCCCTCGACAAGGTCTCCGACACCCCCTTCGGGCGCGCCGAGGTCTCCCACGTGTGCCTGAACGACAACGTCGTGGAAGGCCTGCAGCTGCTCGACCAGCCGGCCTTCTCCGTCCAGTACCACCCCGAGGCGGCCGCGGGCCCGCACGACGCCGCGTACCTCTTCGACCGCTTCGTGACCCTCATGGAGGCCGAGCGTGCCTAAGCGCACCGACATCCAGTCCGTCCTGGTCATCGGCTCCGGCCCGATCGTCATCGGACAGGCCGCCGAGTTCGACTACTCCGGCACCCAGGCCTGCCGGGTGCTCAAGTCGGAGGGCCTGCGGGTCATCCTGGTCAACTCCAACCCGGCCACGATCATGACCGACCCGGAGATCGCCGACGCCACCTACGTCGAGCCGATCACCCCCGAGTTCGTCGAGAAGATCATCGCCAAGGAGCGCCCCGACGCCCTCCTGCCCACCCTCGGCGGTCAGACGGCCCTCAACACGGCCATCTCGCTGCACGAGGCCGGCACTCTCGACAAGTACGGCGTCGAGCTCATCGGCGCCAACGTCGAGGCGATCAACAAGGGCGAGGACCGCGACCTCTTCAAGGAGGTCGTGGAGGAGGTCAACAGGAAGATCGGCCACGGCGAGTCCGCCCGCTCGGTCATCTGCCACTCCATGGACGACGTCCTCAAGGGCGTCGACACCCTCGGCGGCTACCCCGTCGTCGTCCGCCCCTCCTTCACCATGGGCGGCGCCGGCTCCGGCTTCGCCCACGACGAGGACGAGCTGCGCCGCATCGCCGGCCAGGGCCTCACGCTCTCCCCGACCACCGAGGTGCTCCTGGAGGAGTCCATCCTCGGCTGGAAGGAGTACGAGCTGGAGCTGATGCGCGACAAGCACGACAACGTCGTGGTCGTCTGCTCCATCGAGAACTTCGACCCCATGGGCGTCCACACCGGCGACTCGATCACCGTCGCCCCGGCGATGACCCTCACCGACCGCGAGTACCAGATCCTGCGCGACATCGGCATCGCCGTGATCCGCGAGGTCGGCGTCGACACCGGCGGCTGCAACATCCAGTTCGCCGTCAACCCCGACGACGGCCGGGTCATCGTCATCGAGATGAACCCGCGCGTCTCCCGCTCCTCCGCGCTCGCCTCCAAGGCCACCGGCTTCCCGATCGCCAAGATCGCCGCCCGCCTGGCCGTCGGCTACACGCTGGACGAGATCCCGAACGACATCACCGAGAAGACCCCGGCCTCCTTCGAGCCGACCCTCGACTACGTCGTCGTCAAGGCCCCGCGCTTCGCCTTCGAGAAGTTCCCGTCCGCCGACTCCACGCTGACCACGACCATGAAGTCGGTCGGCGAGGCCATGGCGATCGGCCGCAACTTCACCGAGGCCCTGCAGAAGGCCCTGCGCTCCCTGGAGAAGAAGGGCTCGCAGTTCGCCTTCACCGGCGAGCCCGGCGACAAGGCCGAGCTGCTGGCCCTGGCCGTCCGCCCGACCGACGGCCGGATCAACACGGTCATGCAGGCCATCCGCGCGGGCGCCACGCCCGAGGAGGTTTTCGAGGCCACCAAGATCGACCCCTGGTTCGTCGACCAGCTCTTCCTCATCAAGGAGATCGCCGACGACCTCGCCGCGGCCGAGAAGCTCGACCCCGAGCTGCTCGCCGAGGCCAAGCGCCACGGCTTCTCCGACGCCCAGATCGCCGAGATCCGGAACCTGCGCGAGGACGTCGTCCGCGAGGTCCGGCACGCCCTCGGCGTCCGCCCGGTCTACAAGACGGTCGACACCTGCGCCGCCGAGTTCGCCGCCAACACCCCGTACTTCTACTCGTCCTACGACGAGGAGACCGAGGTCGCGGCCCGCACCAAGCCCGCGGTGATCATCCTCGGCTCCGGCCCGAACCGCATCGGCCAGGGCATCGAGTTCGACTACTCCTGCGTCCACGCCTCCTTCGCGCTCAGCGACGCCGGCTACGAGACCGTGATGGTCAACTGCAACCCGGAGACCGTCTCCACGGACTACGACACCTCCGACCGGCTCTACTTCGAGCCGCTCACCCTGGAGGACGTCCTGGAGATCGTGCACGCCGAGTCGCTGGCCGGCCCGGTCGCCGGTGTCGTCGTCCAGCTCGGCGGCCAGACCCCGCTGGGCCTCGCCCAGGCGCTCAAGGACAACGGTGTGCCGGTCGTCGGCACCTCCCCGGAGGCCATCCACGCCGCCGAGGACCGCGGCGCCTTCGGCCGCGTGCTCGCCGAGGCCGGCCTGCCCGCCCCGAAGCACGGCACCGCGACCACCTTCGCCGGCGCCAAGGCCATCGCCGACGAGATCGGCTACCCCGTGCTCGTACGCCCCTCGTACGTGCTCGGCGGCCGCGGCATGGAGATCGTCTACGACGAGGCGCGCCTGGAGGCGTACATCGCCGAGTCCACCGAGATCTCCCCGACCCGCCCGGTGCTCGTCGACCGCTTCCTCGACGACGCCATCGAGATCGACGTCGACGCCCTCTACGACGGCACCGAGCTCTACCTCGGCGGTGTCATGGAGCACATCGAGGAGGCCGGCATCCACTCCGGCGACTCGGCGTGCGCTCTGCCCCCGATCACGCTCGGCGGCTTCGACATCAAGCGCCTGCGCGCCTCCACCGAGGCCATCGCCAAGGGCGTCGGCGTGCGCGGACTGATCAACATCCAGTTCGCGATGGCCGGCGACATCCTGTACGTCCTGGAGGCCAACCCGCGCGCCTCGCGCACCGTCCCCTTCACCTCGAAGGCGACCGCGGTGCCGCTCGCGAAGGCCGCCGCCCGCATCTCGCTCGGCGCCACCATCGCCGAGCTGCGCGCCGAGGGCCTGCTGCCGGCCACCGGCGACGGCGGCACCCTGCCGCTGGACGCGCCGATCTCCGTCAAGGAGGCCGTCATGCCGTGGAGCCGCTTCCGCGACATCCACGGCCGCGGCGTGGACACCGTCCTCGGCCCGGAGATGCGCTCCACCGGCGAGGTCATGGGCATCGACTCGGTCTTCGGCACGGCCTACGCCAAGTCGCAGGCCGGCGCCTACGGCCCGCTGCCCACCAAGGGCCGCGCCTTCATCTCCGTCGCCAACCGCGACAAGCGCTCGATGATCTTCCCCGCCCGTGAGCTGGTCGCCCACGGCTTCGAACTGCTCGCCACCTCCGGCACCGCCGAGGTGCTCAAGCGCAACGGCATCAATGCCACCGTCGTGCGCAAGCAGTCCGAGGGCGAGGGCCCGAACGGCGAGAAGACCATCGTCCAGCTCATCCACGACGGCCAGGTCGACCTGATCGTCAACACCCCGTACGGCACCGGCGGCCGCCTCGACGGCTACGAGATCCGTACGGCGGCGGTGGCCCGCTCCGTCCCCTGCCTGACCACCGTCCAGGCGCTCGCGGCGGCCGTCCAGGGCATCGACGCACTCAACCACGGCGACGTGGGCGTCCGCTCGCTCCAGGATCACGCGGCACACCTGACCGCGGCCCGCGACTAGCAGCCCACAAGGGGGACACCGGAAACGGTGTCCCCCTCTTGCTGAGGACACTCCCCATGTACAAGTTCTTCTTCAATCTGGTCTTCAAGCGGATGGACCCCGAGGAGGCCCACTACCTGGCCTTCCGCTGGATCCGGCTGGCCGTCCGCGTCCCGGTCCTGCGCACCCTCGTCGCGGCCGTCCTCGCGCCCCGCCACAAGGAGCTGCGCACCGAGGCCCTGGGCCTGCGCATGCACGGCCCCTTCGGCCTGGCCGCCGGCTTCGACAAGAACGCGATCGCCATCGACGGCATGGCCATGCTCGGCTTCGACCACGTCGAGATCGGCACCGTCACCGGCGAGGCGCAGCCCGGCAACCCCAAGAAGCGCCTCTTCCGGCTGGTCCCGGACCGCGCCCTGATCAACCGCATGGGCTTCAACAACGAGGGCTCGGCCGCCGTCGCCGCCCGCCTGGGCGCCCGTACCCCGGTCTTCAGGACCGTCGTGGGCGTCAACATCGGCAAGACCAAGGTCGTGCCCGAGGCCGAGGCCGCCGCCGACTACGTGAAGTCGACCGAGCGGCTCGCCGCCCACGCCGACTACCTGGTCGTCAACGTCTCCTCGCCCAACACGCCGGGGCTGCGCAACCTCCAGGCCACCGAGTCGCTGCGCCCGCTCCTGACGGCCGTCCGCGAGGCCGCCGACCGCACGGTCACCGACCGCCGGGTCCCGCTCCTGGTGAAGATCGCCCCCGACCTCGCCGACGAGGACGTGGACGCGGTCGCCGACCTGGCCCTGGAGCTCGGCCTCGACGGCATCATCGCCACCAACACCACCATCGCCCGCGAGGGCCTCGGCCTGAAGTCCGACCCGGCGCTGATCAAGGAGACCGGCGGACTGTCCGGCGCACCGGTCAAGCAGCGCTCCCTGGAGGTGCTGAGGCGGCTGTACGCGCGCGTGGGCGACCGGATCGTCCTGGTGGGCGTCGGCGGCGTCGAGAACGCCGAGGACGCCTGGCAGCGGATCCTCGCCGGCGCCACGCTGGTGCAGGGCTACAGCGCCTTCATCTACGAGGGCCCGTTCTACGCCCGTGCGATCCACAAGGGCCTGGCCGCGCGGCTCGCGGCCTCCCCGTACGCCACGCTCGCCGAGGCCGTCGGCGCCGCCACCCGCAACGACTCTGGAAAGGCCACCGCGTGACTCTCTCCTTCGGGACCCGCCTGCGCTCCGCCATGGACGAGCGCGGACCGCTGTGCGTGGGCATCGACCCGCACGCCTCGCTGCTCGACTCCTGGGGCCTCGCCGACGACATCGCGGGCCTGGAGCGCTTCACGTACACCGTGGTGGAGGCCCTGGCCGGCACGGTCGCGGTCTTCAAGCCGCAGGCCGCCTTCTTCGAGCGCTTCGGCTCGCGCGGTGTGGCCGTCCTGGAGCGGGCCACGGCCGATCTGCGCGCGGCCGGCGGCCTGGTCGTGATGGACGCCAAGCGCGGTGACATCGGCTCCACCATGGGCGCCTACGCGGAGGCCTTCCTGCGCAAGGACTCCCCGCTGTTCTCCGACGCGCTGACCGTCTCCCCGTACCTCGGCTACGGCTCCCTGAAGCCGGCCGTGGAGCTTGCCCGGGCGTCCGGCGCCGGGCTCTTCGTGCTCGCCCTCACCTCCAACCCGGAGGGCGCGGAGGTCCAGCGGGCGGTGCGCGAGGACGGACGGACCATCGGCGCGACGATGCTCGCCCACCTGGCCGAGGAGAACGCGGGGGAGACCCCGATGGGCTCCTTCGGCGCGGTGGTCGGCGCCACCCTCGGCGACCTGTCCTCCTTCGACCTGGACATCAACGGTCCGCTGCTCGCCCCCGGCATCGGCGCCCAGGGCGCGACCCCGGCCGACCTGCCGAGGGTCTTCGGCGCGGCCGTCCGCAATGTCGTCCCGAACGTCAGCCGCGGGGTCCTGAAGGCGGGTCCGGACGCCGTCGCGCTGCGCTCGGCGGCGGAACGTTACGCGAACGAGATCAGGGAGGCCGTGGGTGCCTGAGGCACCCCGGCGGCCTCTTTCGTCCGGTTCTCGCCAATCCGCAGGTGGGGCGGCGTGTCCGCGCCGTCTCACTCCTTGACAAAACTTGGCCCAAAACGGCGTCGTTATGTCGGGAATGTCCTGGTCGGTCGATGCTGACCAGGACTTTTCGTCTGTTCTCGCTGACTCAGGCGGCCTCGGCCGCTAGTCTCCGGGACAGAGTCGGCGTTCGGCGTACTCCACGTCGGTCGTTGCTCCACTGGTGTGGCGTGCCCCGCTCGCGCGGTGCGTGCCGTTTCCCACCGGTCCGTATCCGACAGTTCGACATCCGAGGTGACGTAGGCGTGGCTCTTCCGCCCCTTACCCCTGAACAGCGCGCAGCCGCGCTCGAAAAGGCCGCCGCGGCTCGCCGGGAGCGGGCCGAGGTCAAGAATCGACTCAAGCACTCCGGCGCCTCCCTCCACGAGGTCATCGAGCAGGGCCGGAAGAACGAGGTCATCGGCAAGATGAAGGTCTCGGCCCTGCTCGAGTCCCTGCCGGGCGTGGGCAAGGTCCGCGCCAAGCAGATCATGGAGCGGCTGGGCATCTCCGAGAGCCGCCGGGTCCGCGGCCTCGGTTCCAACCAGATCGCCTCCCTGGAGCGCGAGTTCGGCAGCACCGGCGCCTGAGCGCGTCCCGGCCGCGCCGTGTGCCCGGGACCAGGCGTCCCGGGCACACCGGTATTGCTGGAATAATCGCTGCATGGCAGCAGAGGTACGTCCGCGGCTGACCGTGCTCTCCGGCCCCTCCGGGGTGGGCAAGAGCACGGTCGTCGCTCATATGCGCAAGGTCCACCCCGAGGTCTGGCTCTCGGTGTCGGCCACGACACGGAAGCCGCGACCCGGCGAGCAGCACGGTGTCCAGTACTTCTTCGTCACGGACGACGAGTTCGACAAGCTGGTCGCCAACGGCGAGCTCCTGGAGTGGGCCGAGTTCGCGGGCAACCGCTACGGCACCCCGCGGCGCGCGGTCCTCGACCGTCTGGAGGCCGGCGAGCCGGTGCTCCTGGAGATCGACCTCCAGGGCGCCCGCCAGGTCAAGGAGTCGATGAGCGAGGCGCAGCTGGTCTTCCTGGCCCCGCCGAGCTGGGAGGAGCTGGTCCGTCGGCTCACCGGCCGCGGCACCGAGTCGCCGGAGGTCATCGAGCGACGCCTGGAGGCCGCGAAGGTCGAGCTGGCCGCCGAGTCGGAGTTCGACACCACGCTCGTCAACACCTCGGTCGAGGACGTCGCCCGTGAGCTGCTAACGTTGATGCACGTTGTCTGATCTTTTATCCGTCATGATCCGTGACCGGATATCCATCTTCGGAAGGTAGAGCGTGTCCTCTTCCATCACCGCGCCCGAGGGCATCATCAACCCGCCGATCGACGAGCTGCTCGAGGCGACGGACTCCAAGTACAGCCTCGTGATCTACGCCGCCAAGCGCGCGCGCCAGATCAACGCGTACTACTCGCAGCTGGGCGAAGGCCTGCTCGAGTACGTCGGTCCGCTCGTCGACACCCACGTCCACGAGAAGCCGCTCTCGATCGCGCTGCGCGAGATCAACGCGGGCCTGCTGACCTCCGAGGCCATCGAGGGCCCGGTTCAGTAACCACGTTTACGGTTGTCACCCAGGCCCGGCGGAACATCCGCCGGGCCTGTGGTGTCTCATGGAGTCGTACGGAGGGTCGTACGCATCCGAGTGCGGGGAGTGACAGTGGTGACGACGAAGCCGAAGGTCGTGCTGGGCGTGAGCGGCGGCATCGCCGCGTACAAGGCGTGCGAGCTGCTGCGCCGGCTCACCGAGTCGGGCCACGAGGTCCGCGTCGTCCCGACCGACTCCGCGCTGCACTTCGTCGGCGCCGCCACCTGGTCCGCCCTCTCCGGCAACCCGGTCTCCACCGAGGTCTGGGAGTCCGTCCACGAGGTCCCGCACGTGCGCATCGGCCAGGGCGCCGACCTCGTCGTGGTCGCCCCCGCCACCGCCGACATGCTGGCCAAGGCGGCCCACGGACTCGCCGACGACCTGCTCACCAACACCCTGCTCACCGCCCGCTGTCCGGTGGTCTTCGCCCCGGCCATGCACACCGAGATGTGGGAGCACCCGGCCACCCAGGAGAACGTGGCCACGCTGCGCCGCCGCGGCGCCGTGGTCATCGAGCCCGCCGTCGGGCGCCTCACCGGCGTCGACACCGGCAAGGGCCGGCTGCCCGACCCCGGCGAGATCTTCGAGGTCTGCCGCCGGGTCCTGGCCCGCGGGGTGGCCACCCCCGACCTGGCCGGCCGGCATGTCGTGGTCAGCGCGGGCGGCACCCGCGAGCCCCTCGACCCGGTCCGCTACCTGGGCAACCGCTCCTCCGGCAAGCAGGGCTACGCCCTGGCCAAGGCGGCCGCCGCCCGCGGCGCCCGGGTCACCCTGATCGAGGCCAACACCGGGCTGCCCGACCCGGCCGGCGTCGACGTGGTCCGCGTCGGCACCGCCGTCCAGCTGCGCGAGGCCGTCCTCAAGGCCGTCGGCGACGCCGACGCCGTGGTGATGGCCGCCGCGGTCGCCGACTTCCGCCCCGCCGAGTACGCCACCGGCAAGATCAAGAAGAGCGACGACGGCGGCGCGCCCACCATCGGGCTGGTGCGGAATCCGGACATCCTCGCGGGGCTCTCCGCGGACCGCGCGCTGCCGGGCCAGGTCGTCGTCGGTTTCGCCGCCGAGACCGACGACGTGCTCGCCAACGGACGGAAGAAGCTCCAGCGCAAGGGCTGTGACCTGCTCGTCGTCAACGAGGTGGGGGAGCGCAAGACCTTCGGCTCGGAGGAGAACGAGGCCGTGGTCCTCGCCGCCGACGGAACCGAGACCCCGGTCCCGTACGGACCGAAGGAGGCGCTGGCGGAGACGGTGTGGGACCTGGTCCTGCCCCGGCTGCGCCCCCTCTCCGGGTGAATTCCGTCCCCACGGCGAGTGCCGGGTGCGCGCCGCCCCGGGAATTCCCGTAAACCGGGCGTAACGGTCGGCCGAAATCCCCGAATGGCGCATAGATCACGTGATCGCCGGTCGGAAGTCCTGGCCAGATGGTCGGCCGTGCCCATTAGACTGTCCATGGAACGTCGCGGGGCGCAGCCCCCTGCCGGTCCGTCATTGATAGCCAGCAGCCGCTGCAACCCAGGGAGCGTTGTGTCCCGTCGTCTGTTCACCTCGGAGTCCGTGACCGAAGGTCACCCCGACAAGATCGCTGACCAGATCAGCGACACCATCCTCGACGCACTGCTCAGGGAGGACCCCACCTCCCGCGTCGCCGTCGAGACGCTGATCACGACCGGCCTCGTGCACGTCGCCGGTGAGGTCACCACGAAGGCCTGGGCGGACATCCCGACCCTCGTCCGCAACAAGATCCTCGAGATCGGGTACGACTCCTCGAAGAAGGGCTTCGACGGCGCCTCCTGCGGCGTCTCGGTCTCCATCGGGTCGCAGTCCCCCGACATCGCGCAGGGCGTGGACACCGCCTACGAGAAGCGCGTCGAGGGCGACGAGGACGAGCTGGACAAGCAGGGCGCCGGCGACCAGGGCCTGATGTTCGGCTACGCCTCGGACGAGACCCCGGAGCTCATGCCGCTCCCGATCCACCTCGCGCACCGGCTCTCCCGCCGCCTGACCGAGGTCCGCAAGAACGGGACCATCCCGTACCTGCGCCCCGACGGCAAGACCCAGGTCACCATCGAGTACGACGGCGACAAGGCCGTCCGCCTCGACACCGTGGTCGTCTCCTCGCAGCACGCCTCCGACATCGACCTGGAGTCGCTGCTCGCGCCCGACATCCGCGAGTTCGTCGTCGAGCACGTCCTGAAGCAGCTCGTCGAGGACGGCATCAAGCTCGACACCGACGGCTACCGCCTCCTGGTGAACCCGACCGGACGCTTCGAGATCGGCGGCCCGATGGGCGACGCCGGCCTCACCGGCCGCAAGATCATCATCGACACGTACGGCGGCATGGCCCGCCACGGCGGCGGCGCCTTCTCCGGCAAGGACCCGTCGAAGGTCGACCGCTCGGCCGCCTACGCCATGCGCTGGGTCGCCAAGAACGTCGTCGCCGCGGGCCTCGCCTCCCGCTGCGAGGTCCAGGTCGCGTACGCCATCGGCAAGGCGGAGCCCGTCGGCCTCTTCGTCGAGACCTTCGGCACCAACACGATCGAGACCGAGAAGATCGAGACCGCCATCGCCGAGGTCTTCGACCTCCGCCCGGCCGCGATCATCCGCGACCTCGACCTGCTCCGCCCGATCTACTCCCAGACCGCCGCCTACGGCCACTTCGGCCGTGAGCTGCCGGACTTCACCTGGGAGCGCACCGACCGCGTGGACGCCCTCAGGGCCGCCGCGGGCATCTGATCCCGCCGCACCACAGCCCCACGAAGGCCCGGCACCCCTGGACGGGGTGGCCGGGCCTTCGGCGTACCGCCGCCCCTGTCGGTGGCGTCTGGTAGGTATGGGGCTGTGAGCAGCGAGAACGAGAAGCCCGGAGGCGACGGGCGCGGGGGGCACGAGGAGCCCGAGCAGCTCGCGCTCATCCGGGAGACGGTGCGCAGGGCGAAGGTGCCGCGGGCGAAGCCGCGGACCTGGCGGGGGGCCGCGCTCGCCAAGGAGCTGCCGGTCGCGCGGGTCGTGGTGAACAAGGGCGTGCTGCACCTCGACCAGTTCTTCGACTACGCCGTGCCCGAGGAGCTCGACGAGGCCGCGCGGCCCGGGGTGCGGGTGCGGGTGCGGTTCGGGGCCGGGGCGCATCAGGTGCGGGGCGGGCGGCGCGAGGGCGGGCGGCTCATCGACGGCTTCCTGATCGAGCGGAGGGCCGAGTCCGACTACTCCGGGCCGCTGGCCGCGCTCGCCGACGTCGTCTCGCCCGAGCCCGTCCTCGGACCCGAGCTGCTCGGACTCGCCCGCGCCGTCGCCGACCGGTACGCGGGCAGCCTGGCCGACGTGCTGCAGCTCGCCGTCCCGCCGCGCAACGCCCGCGCCGAGGCGAAGGCCTCGCCCGAGCCGCTGCCCCGGCCGTCCGCGCCCGAGCCGGGCAGCTGGGCGCGGTACGAGCAGGGCGCGGCGTTCCTGGCGGCGCTGGCCCACGGCGGCGCCCCCCGGGCCGTGTGGAACGCGCTGCCCGGGCCGCACTGGGCCGAGGAGATCGCCCGCGCCGTCGCCGCCACCCTCGCCTCCGGCCGCGGCGCCCTCGTCGTCGTCCCCGACGGCCGGGCCGCCGACCGCGTCGACGCCGCCCTCACCGCGCTGCTCGGGGAGGGCCGGCACGCCCTGCTCACCGCCGAGGCCGGACCCGAGAAGCGGTACGCGCAGTGGCTCGCCGTCCGGCGCGGCGCCGTCCGCGCCGTCGTCGGCACCCGCGCCGCCATGTTCGCGCCGGTGCGCGACCTCGGCCTCGCCGTCATCTGGGACGACGGCGACACCAGCCACAGCGAACCGCACGCCCCCCAGCCGCACGCCCGCGACGTCCTGCTGCTCCGCGCCGCCCACGACCGCTGCGCCTTCCTGCTCGGCTCCGTCAGCTGCACCGTCGAGGCCGCCCAACTCGTCGAGTCCGGCTGGGCCCGGCCGCTGCTGCCCGGCCGCGAGCAGGTACGGGTCGCCGCCCCCCGGATCCGTACCGTCGGCGACACCGACCTCGCCCGCGACGAGGCCGCCCGCGCCGCCCGGCTGCCCACCGTCGCCTGGCAGACCGTACGGGAGGGACTGAAGACCGGCCCCGTGCTCGTCCAGGTCCCGCGCCGGGGCTACGTACCCCGCCTGGCCTGCGAGCGCTGCCGGACGCCCGCCCGCTGCCGGCACTGCTCCGGCCCCCTGGAGGCCCCCGAGCAGCAGGAGCTGCACTGCGCCTGGTGCGGGCGCGGCGCACCCGACTGGCACTGCGTGGCCTGCGGCTCGGACCGGCTGCGCGCGCAGATCGTCGGCGCCCGGCGCACCGCCGAGGAACTGGGCCGCGCCTTCCCCGCCGTACCCGTGCGCACCTCCGGCCGCGACCATGTCCTCGACCGGGTCCCCGACCGGCCCGCGCTCGTCGTCAGCACGCCCGGCGCCGAACCCGTCGCCGACGGCGGCTACGCGGCCGCGCTGCTCCTCGACGGCTGGGCCATGCTCGGCCGCCCCGACCTGCGGGCCGGCGAGGAGGCGCTGCGCCGCTGGATCGACGCCGCCTCGCTGGTACGCGGCCAGGGCGACGGCGGCACCGTCGTGGTCGTCGCCGAGCCCACCCTGCGGCCGGTCCAGGCCCTGGTCCGCTGGGACCCGGTCGGGCACGCCCAGCGCGAGCTGGCCGAGCGGGCCGAGCTGGGCTTCCCGCCGGTCTCCCGGATGGCCGCCGTCTCCGGTCCCACGGACGCCCTCGCCGCCTTCCTGCACGGCGCCGAACTGCCCCCCGACGCCGAGATCCTGGGCCCCGTCCCGCTGCCCGTGACCCGGCCCGGCGGCCCGCGCCGCCCGGGCGACACCCCGCCCGGTGAGCAGTGGGACCGCGCCCTGATCCGCGTCCCGCCCGGCAGCGGCGCCGCGCTCGCCACCGCCCTCAAACGCGCCCAGGCCTCCCGGCTGGCCCGCGGCGGCGGCGAGCCGGTCCGGGTCAGGGTCGACCCGCCCGACATCGGCTGAGCGCCCCCGGCGCGGATGCGCGAAGGGCCGCCCGCGGTACGGCGGGCGGCCCTTTCGTACGCGCTTCCGGCTGCTCAGCCGTTGCGCGGGGCCGGGAAGACCGGCGGGCGCTGCTCCTCGCGGAGCGCCTGGCTGCCCGAGGTGGGCTGCGGCGGCATGCTGCGGGCCGGCGGCACCACGGGCATGGTGCGGGTGGTACCGGGCTCCGCCGCCCGCTCCTGCTCCAGGGCGCCACCCGGCTGCGGGGCGCGGCGGGAACCGTAACGGCGGTGGACAGCCTGCTTGGTGACTCCGAGCGCGGAGCCCACCGCGTCCCACGAGAACCCGAGCGAGCGGTCGAAGTCCACCGCGGCGGTCACCAGGGTCTCGACGCTGTCCCGGAGCTCCTGGGCGAGGCGGACGGTGGGGGCGGGGGCGCGTCCGTAGACGACGAAGCCCGTCGAAGGGGCGGTGCGGCGCGGGCGGTAGACATTGCCCAGCTGGGCCGTGAGCGTGCGCAGTGCGTCCACCTGCCGCCGTACCCGCTCGATGTCCCGCACGAGCAGGTGCAGACTTGCCCGGGCCTGGGCGTCGTGGGTTGCGTGGTCGGCCATGGATGAGCCTCTCGAACCGGCGTGAAAGGGAGCGGGTCGCAGGGGGAGGGGCGACCCGATTCGGTCAATCTCTCTTGACCAACGCGCCACTTGGGGTTGGGTCACGCTGCGGGGGCGTATCCGCATATGCGCAGGGCGCTCGCCCGCCCGTACGCCCCCGACCCCCGCGCCCGCCCCGCCCGCGGGAAGCCCCCGCACCTGACGACGCATAGACTGGTGCGCTGCCCGTCACCGCCCCCTAGTTGCGAGGTTCTCCCGCGTGAAGCTGGTCTTCGCCGGCACCCCCGAGGTCGCCGTACCCGCCCTGGACGCCCTGCTCGCCTCCGGGCGGCACGAGGTGGCCGCCGTCGTCACCCGGCCCGACGCGCCCGCCGGGCGCGGCCGGCGGCTCGTCGCGAGCCCCGTCGCCGAGCGCGCGGAGGAGGCCGGGATCGAGGTGCTCAAGCCGGAGCGGCCGCGCGACGAGGCGTTCCTCGCGCGGCTCCGGGAGATCGCGCCCGACTGCTGCCCCGTCGTGGCCTACGGCGCGCTGCTGCCGCGCGTGGCGCTCGACATCCCCGCCCACGGCTGGGTCAACCTGCACTTCTCGCTGCTGCCCGCGTGGCGCGGCGCCGCCCCGGTGCAGCACTCGCTGATGGCCGGCGACCAGGTGACCGGCGCGTCGACCTTCCAGATCGAGGAGGGCCTCGACTCCGGCCCGGTGTACGGCGTCGTCACCGAGGACGTGCGGCCCACCGACACCAGCGGCGACCTGCTGACCCGGCTCGCGTTCGCGGGTGCCGGGCTGCTCGCCGCGACCATGGACGGCATCGAGGACGGCACCCTGAAGGCCGTGCAGCAGCCCGCCGAGGGCATCACCCTCGCCCCGAAGATCCAGGTCGAGGACGCCCACGTCGACTTCGCCGCCCCGGCGCTGCGCGTCGACCGGGTGATCCGCGGCTGCACCCCGGCCCCCGGCGCCTGGACCCTGTTCCGCGGCGAGCGCCTGAAGATCGTCCAGGCCGCCCTCGTGCACGACCGCACGGACCTCGCCCCGGGCGAGCTCGCGGCCGGCAAGAACAACGTGTACGTCGGCACCGGCTCCCACGCGGTGGAGCTCCTCTGGGTGCAGCCCCAGGGCAAGAAGCCGATGAAGGCGGCCGACTGGGCGCGCGGCGTGCGCATCGCGCCGGGCGAGCGGGTCGGGGCGTAGCGGCAGGGCATGCCGCCGCTGCCGGAGGGCTCCTGGCGGACGGCGGCGGTACGCGGCCCGTCCGGTGCCTGATCGCCGCCGACGCCTGGGCGATCAGGCACGGCCGTTTTCCCCGGCAGGGGCGCGCGGACGTAGGCTGAGGAGGTTCGACCTCTTCTCTTCCTTTCGCCACGCGGAGCACCTTTGAGCGAGCAGGCACGTCGCCGCACCCCCACGTCCCCCAAGGCCCCCCGGCCGCACCGGCGGCCCAAGAAGGACCCGGTCCGGATCCTGGCCTTCGAGGTGCTGCGGGCGGTGGACGAGCGGGACGCCTACGCCAACCTGGTGCTGCCGCCGCTGCTGAAGAAGGCACGGGAGAAGAACGAGGGCTTCGACGGGCGGGACGCGGCGCTCGCGACCGAGCTGGTGTACGGGACCCTGCGCCGGCAGGGCACGTACGACTCGATCATCGCGGCCTGTGTCGACCGGCCGCTGCGCGAGGTCGACCCGCCGGTGCTCGACGTCCTGGCGCTCGGCGCGCACCAGCTGCTCGGCACCCGCATCCCCAGCCACGCCGCCGTGTCGGCCACCGTCGAGCTGGCCCGCGTGGTGCTCGGCGACGGGCGGGCCAAGTTCGTGAACGCCGTGCTGCGCAAGATCGCCCAGGACGACTTCGACACCTGGGTGGCGCGGGTCGCGCCGCCCTACGAGGACGACGCCGAGGACCACCTCGCGGTGGTCCACTCGCACCCCCGCTGGGTGGTCTCCGCGCTCTGGGACGCGCTCGGCGGAGGCCGGGCCGGCATCGAGGAGCTCCTCACGGCCGACAACGAGCGGCCCGAGGTCACCCTGGTCGCCCGGCCCGGCCGGGCCACCACCGCCGAGCTGACCGGCGAGGACACCCGGCCCGGGCGCTGGTCGCCGTACGCCGTGCGGCTCGCCGAGGGCGGCGAGCCCGGCGCCATCGAGGCCGTACGGGAGGGCCGGGCCGGCGTCCAGGACGAGGGCAGCCAGCTCGTCGCGATCGCCCTCGCCAACGCGCCGCTGGACGGCCCCGACACCCGCTGGCTCGACGGCTGCGCCGGCCCCGGCGGCAAGGCGGCCCTGCTCGGCGCCCTCGCGGCCGAGCGCGGCGCCGCGCTGCTCGCCTCCGAGAAGCAGCCGCACCGCGCCCGGCTCGTCGAGCGCGCGCTGGCCGGCAACCCCGGCCCGTACCAGGTCATCGCCGCCGACGGCACCCGCCCGCCGTGGCGCGAGGGCAGCTTCGACCGGGTCCTGATGGACGTGCCCTGCTCCGGTCTCGGTGCGCTGCGCCGCCGCCCGGAAGCCCGCTGGCGCCGCCGCCCCGGCGACCTCGACGGCTTCGCCCCGCTCCAGCGCGGCCTGCTCACCGAGGCGTTGCGCGCGGTCCGGGTCGGCGGCGTGGTCGGCTACGCGACCTGCTCGCCGCACCTGGCCGAGACCCGGGTGGTCGTGGACGACGTCCTGAAGAAGACCGGCGGCGCGGAGCTGATCGACGCCCGCCCGCTGCTGCCCGGCGTCCCGTCGCTCGGCGACGGCCCCGACGTCCAGCTGTGGCCGCATCTGCACGGTACGGACGCCATGTACCTGGCCCTGATCCGCCGCACGGCCTGAGCCCTACCGGCGGAATCAACTGGTCTGTACCATTACGTCCCCGGCGTGAAGCGGCCCCCACAGGATCCGAACCGCTTCGCGGCAAAGAAGTCCTCAAGAACATGGCAGGCTTGGCACATGGCGCAGATCAATCCCAGCATCCTGTCCGCGGACTTCGCCCGGCTCGCCGATGAGGCGAAGGCGGTCGACGGGGCCGACTGGCTGCACGTCGACGTGATGGACAACCACTTCGTGCCCAATCTGACGCTGGGCGTGCCGATCGTCGAGTCGCTGAGCCGGGCCACGGACACCCCGCTCGACTGCCACCTGATGATCGAGGACCCGGACCGCTGGGCCCCGCAGTACGTCGAGGCCGGCGCCGGCTCCGTCACCTTCCACGTGGAGGCGGCGGCCGCGCCGGTGCGCCTCGCCCGGGAGATCCGCGCCAAGGGCGCCCGGGCGTCCATGGCGCTCAAGCCGGCCACCCCGATCGAGCCGTTCGAGGACCTGCTTCCGGAGCTCGACATGCTCCTGATCATGACCGTCGAGCCCGGCTTCGGCGGCCAGGCCTTCCTCGACATCATGCTGCCGAAGATCCGCCGCACCCGTGAGCTGATCTCCAAGCACGGTCTGGAGCTGTGGCTCCAGGTCGACGGCGGCGTCTCCGCGTCCACCATCGAGCGGTGTGCCGAGGCCGGCGCCGACGTCTTCGTGGCCGGCTCCGCCGTCTACGGGGCGGCCGACCCGGCCGACGCCGTCCGTTCCCTCCGGGCCAGTGCCGAATCCGCGACCGCCTCGGCGGCGTGGGCGTGTGGCCACTGAGCCTCCACTGACCCACCGGTACGTGAACGCGGCCCGTCGGGCCACCGACACGGCCGTTCAGGACCCGCCGGATCTGACAGGATGAACGGTGAGTCCAGAGTGTGAACAGCACCACCTTGACCAAGCCGCGGCGGCGCCCCGAACCGGCGCCCCGGCGGCACAGAGCAGCCGTACGTGAACAGCAGTGAGGAGATCGCGGTGGCGGGAATGTCGGCGGGACGGTCAGCCCTGCGGATGGGCCCCGCGGAGCTCGTGCAGGCGGCGGCCATGGCGCGCCGCTTCTACCTCGAGGGCAAGTCCAAGATCCAGATCGCCGAGGAGTTCGGCGTGAGCCGCTTCAAGGTGGCGCGGGTCCTGGAGACCGCCCTGGAGCGCGACCTCGTGCGCATCGAGATCCGTGTGCCGGCCGAGCTGGACGCCGAGCGCTCCGACGCGCTGCGCGCCCGCTACGGGCTGCGGCACGCCGTGGTCGTCGAGTCCCCGGCGGAGGGCGAGGACGAGTCGCCCGACCCGGAGAACCTCGGCGAGGTCGCGGCCGACCTGCTCGGCGAGCTGGTCACCGAGGGCGACGTCCTGGGCCTGGCCTGGGGCCGGTCCACCATCCACATGGCGGCCGCGCTCGACCGGCTGCCGCCCTGCACGGTCGTCCAGCTCACCGGTGTGTACGACGCGGGCACGGCCGAGCGCGGCTCGGTCGAGGCGGTCCGCCGGGCCGCCCAGGTCTCCGGCGGCGAGGCGCACCCCATCTACGCGCCGATGCTGCTGCCCGACGCGGCGACCGCCAACGCGCTGCGCAGCCAGACCGGCATCGCGCGGGCCTTCGAGTACTTCGACAAGGTCACCGTGGCCTGTGTGTCCATCGGCTCCTGGGAGCCGGGCATCTCCACCGTCCACGACATGCTGTCCGACGCCGAGCGCGCCCACTACGCCTCGCTCGGTGTCGCCGCCGAGATGTCCGCGCACCTCTTCGACACCGAGGGCCGTCGGGTCGGCCGCGACCTCGGCGAGCGCTGCATCACCGTCGAGGCGGACCGGCTGCGCCGGATCCCCGAGGTGGTCGCCATCGCCGGCGGCCAGCGCAAGGCGGCGGCGATCGGCGCGGTGCTCCGCTCCGGCCTGGTCACCAGCCTGGTGACCGACCGCTCGGCCGCCGACTACCTGCTGACCGAGTTCAGCCCCGGCCCGCGCCCGGCCCTGGACCGCGCGGACCCGGACGGCCGCTGACCGACACGCCGCCGCTCTCCGCCCCGTACCGGCACGCCGCCGGGGCGGGGCGGTGGCAGCATCGGGGCATGATCACGCGTTGCGCCCGGCTCGGGCTCGCCCTGTTCGCCGGGCTCACGCTCCTTCTCACCGGCTGCTCCGGCGGCACCGGAACCGCCACGGACGGCACCGCGACCACCGCGGCGGCCCCCTCTCGTACCGCGGCCCCTTCTCGTACCGCGGCGGCCCCGTCCCGTACCGCCGTCTCCGGCCTGCCCACGGTCCGCGAGGCCGAGCTGCCGGCCGAGGCCCGCCGGACCCTCGCCCTGATCCGCGGCGACGGGCCCTTCCCGTACGCCAAGGACGGCTCCGTGTTCTCGAACTTCGAGAAGGTGCTGCCGCAGCACAAGCGCGGCTACTACCACGAGTACACCGTGCGGACCCCCGGCGAACGCGACCGCGGCGCCCGCCGCATCGTCACCGGCCGGGACGGGGAGATCTACTACACCGACGACCACTACGAGAGCTTCCGGGAGGTGGTCGCCGAATGAGACTCGACGACCTCGGCGACACGATCGTCCTCGACCTGTACGGGGTCACCGACAAGGCCGCCTTCATGGACCGCAGCGCCGCCGCGCTCGCCCTGCCGGACTGGTTCGGGCGCAACTGGGACGCGCTCGCCGACTGTCTGACCGACCTGCCCGAGCCGGTCGCCCTGGTCGTCACCGGCTGGCAGGGCTACGCCCGTACCCACCCGCGCGAGTGGCAGCTCGCCCAGGACGTCTTCGCCTCGGCCGTCGAGGAACGCCCCACCCGCCTCACCGTCCTCCTCTCCCTGGGCGAGGTCTTCGGAGGATCCGACGAAAGGTCCCCCGGAAGGCTCGGATGATCGGCCCGGGGCTGGTATTGGTACCGGCGTGGGACAATGAACTACGTGCTTTTTCCCCTGGCTGAAATGCCTAGGGGCCGATCCGAACGACTGGGATGTCAGCACGTGCGTTTCCTCAATGACGTCAAGCCGCCGTACGACCTCACGTACGACGATGTGTTCATGGTGCCGAGCCGCTCGGCCGTGGGTTCCCGCCAGGCCGTGGACCTCTCCGCCCCCGACGGAACGGGTACGACGATCCCGCTGGTCGTCGCCAACATGACCGCCATCGCCGGCCGCCGCATGGCCGAGACCGTCGCCCGCCGCGGTGGCCTGGTCGTCATCCCGCAGGACATCCCGATCGAGGTCGTCACCGACGTCATCGGCTGGGTCAAGTCCCGCCACCTGGTCCTCGACACCCCGATCGTCCTGGAGCCGCACCAGACCGTCGCCGACGCGCTGGCCCTGCTGCCCAAGCGGGCGCACGACGCCGGGGTCGTCGTCGACGACGAGCGCCGCCCCATCGGTGTCGTCACCGACGCCGACCTGTCGGGTGTGGACCGCTTCACCCAGCTGTCCGAGGTCATGTCCAAGGACCTGCTGCTGCTCGACGCCGGCATCGAGCCGCGCGAGGCCTTCACCGTCCTCGACAACGCGAACCGGCGCTACGCCCCGGCGGTCGACGAGGACGGCAAGCTCGTCGGCATCCTCACCCGCAAGGGCGCGCTGCGCGCGACCCTCTACAGCCCGGCCGTCGACAAGAACGGCGGCCTGCGCATCGCCGCCGCCGTCGGCATCAACGGCGACGTGGCGGGCAAGGCCAAGCAGCTGCTCGACGCGGGCGTGGACACGCTCGTCATCGACACCGCGCACGGCCACCAGGAGTCGATGATCTCCGCGATCCGCACCGTCCGGGCGCTCGACCCGCAGGTCCCGATCGTGGCCGGCAACATCGTCGCCGCCGAGGGCGTCAAGGACCTCATCGAGGCCGGCGCGGACATCATCAAGGTCGGTGTGGGCCCCGGCGCCATGTGCACCACCCGCATGATGACCGGCGTGGGCCGCCCGCAGTTCTCGGCCGTCATGGAGTGCGCCGCCGAGGCGAAGAAGTACGGCAAGCACGTGTGGGCCGACGGCGGTGTCCGGCACCCGCGCGACGTCGCCATGGCGCTCGCCGCCGGCGCGTCGAACGTGATGATCGGCTCCTGGTTCGCCGGCACCTACGAGTCCCCGGGCGACCTCCAGCACGACGCCCAGGGCCGTGCCTACAAGGAGTCCTTCGGCATGGCCTCGGCCCGCGCCGTCAAGAACCGGACCTCCGAGGAGTCCTCGTACGACCGCGCCCGCAAGGCGCTCTTCGAGGAGGGCATCTCCACCTCGCGGATGTTCCTGGACCCGCAGCGTCCGGGCGTCGAGGACCTGATCGACTCGATCATCGCCGGTGTCCGCTCCTCCTGCACCTACGCGGGCGCGAGCAACCTCGCCGAGTTCGAGGAGCGCGCCGTCGTCGGCATCCAGTCCGCCGCCGGTTACGCGGAGGGCAAGCCGCTGCACGCCAGCTGGAGCTGAGCCCCGCACCGAGCACATGACGCCGCGGGCCCCCGGGACAATCGTTCCCGGGGGCCCGCGGCGTTGCGGCGGCGCCGTTACGGGGCCGGGCGCGGCGCCGTCACGGGCCGCAGGCGGCCGGGCCGACCGGACGGCCCACGAAGCCCGCCTCCCGCAGCGCCTCCGCCACCGCCGCCGCGATGCGGGCGTGGCCGCGGTCGTTGGGGTGCAGGCCGTCCGCGAGGTCGTCCGGGGCGAGCAGCGGGCCGCCGGGGAGCAGGGCGAGGCGGTCGTCGCCCGCCGCCGCCAGGTCCCGTACGGCCGCCTCCATGGCCGTCCGCAGCTCGGTGAGCGTGGCGCCCAGGGCGTTGCCGGTGTGTTCGGCCGCCGGGCGCAGCACGGGGGAGAGGAGCAGCAGCGGGGTGTCCGGGTGGCCGCGGCGCACCAGGGCGAGGAACGCCCGGGTGGTCTCGTAGAGCAGCGGCGCCGAACAGGGCACGGCCGCCCAGCAGTTGGTGCCGAAGGCGAGGGTGATCAGTTCGCCGGGGAGCCGGGCGAGGTGCTCGGCGAGCGGGAGTTCGCCGCGTGCCCCGCCCGCGTAACCGAGGTTCACCGGGTCGAGGCCGAGCAGCCGGCCGGCCGCGGCGGGCCACGAGTGGGCGGGCCGGGTCGCCCACCAGCCCTCGGTGATCGAGTCGCCGTGGACCAGCCAGCGCGGGCGGCGCGGGGCCGGCGTCAGGGCGCCGCCGACGGCCCGCAGACCGTGCGCGACGGGGGCCTGGCCCTCCGGCAGATGGACGGTGAACTCGCCGCCTCCGGGCGGGAGCCGGATCCGTACGGTGCCCTCCTCGGCGGGCTCCGCGAACACCTCCGCCAGGCATCGGGCGCCCTGCCAGAGGGCGAAGCCGTGCCGCAGCGCGCGCAGCGCGTCGCCCGGCGCCGGGAGCGCCGCCCGGTAGCGCAGCAGTACCGCCCGGGTGCCCGGGGCGGCCGTGAACTCCAGGCGTACCCCGATCGGCAGCTCGGCCCGCCGGGCGATGTCCCAGGGCAGGCGGGCCAGATCGGCCGGGTCGGCCCGGACCGGGCGGTCGCCGTCCCGCCAGGCCGTGCCGCGCAGAAAGGGTTCGGGCTCCAGCCAGCTCACCGGGGACCTCCGTTCGGGCGGGTGCAGCGTGGGTCAAACGCCCTGCGGAGTCAAGGGTCACGGGAGGTCGCGCAATGCCCCCGATGTGTCGATTCATGCGGGGGAGCGCAATGTTTCCCCGTTCGTGCGCCGAGCGCGCAATGATCATCCGGCACTGCGCAACAACCCTGCATTACGAGTGCGAAGCTTCACCCCTTAGGCTCGTGCCCCGTACCAGGAGTGGCGGCGACCGCCTGCTCGGCGGTTCCCCTTCCCCCGTGGGCCTGCTTTCGCACGCCCGCGCACCGCCGCGGTCCCCGCTCGTCGACAGGCAGCGATAAGGAGCCCCCGCAGTGCTGGACCACGGCGCAGCCCCACCGGTCGAGGACACGACCGTCCCGACCGCCCGCAAGACCTCCGGGCTCTCCGCCCTGACCCGCCGCAAGCCGGTAGAGAACCTGGTCGCGGAGGGTGGCCAGGGTGAGGGCGGCACGCTCCGCCGCTCGCTCACCATGTGGCAGCTGACCATGATCAGCATCGGTGCGACGCTCGGCACCGGCATCTTCGTCGTGCTCGGCACCGCGGTCCCCGAGGCCGGCCCCGCCGTCACGCTCTCGTTCGTGATCGCCGGTCTCACCGCGCTCTTCTCGGCCCTCTCGTACGCCGAGCTGGCCGGCTCCATACCGGTCGCCGGTTCCTCGTACTCGTACGCGTACGCAACGATGGGCGAGCTCGTCGCCTGGGTCTGCGGCTGGTGTCTGGTCCTGGAGTACGGCGTCTCCGTGGCCGCGGTGGCGGTCGGCTGGGGCGAGTACCTCAACGAGCTGCTCGACGGCACCATCGGCGTCACCATCCCCGAGGTGCTGTCCTCCGCCCCCGGCGAGGGCGGCATCATCAACCTGCCCGGCCTGATCGTCGTGCTGCTCGCCATGGTCTTCCTGCTCGGCGGCGCCCGTGAGTCCGCCGTGGTCAACACGATCATGGTCGTGGTGAAGATCGCCGCGCTCGCGCTCTTCTGCGCCATCGGCTTCATGGGCTTCAAGTCCGGCAACTACAAGGACTTCATGCCGCTCGGCATGGCCGGCGTCGGCGCCGCCAGCGCCAGCCTGTTCTTCTCGTACATCGGCTTCGACGCCGCCTCCACGGCCGGCGAGGAGGCCAAGAACCCCAAGCGCGACCTGCCGCGGGCGATCATGCTCTCGCTGCTCATCGTCACCGTCCTCTACGTGCTCGTCGCCGCCGTCGCGGTCGGCGCCTGGCACTGGAAGGACTTCGAGGGCTCCGAGGCCACCCTGGCCGCGATCATGAACGACGTCACCGGCCAGACCTTCTGGGGCACGATGCTGGCCGCCGGCGCCGTCATCTCCATCGCCAGCGTCGTCCTGACCGTCCTCTACGGCCAGACCCGCGTGCTCTTCGCGATGTCCCGCGACGGTCTCGTCCCGAAGGCCTTCGGCAAGGTCAGCGCCAAGACGGGCACCCCGCGCGTCAACACGGTGATCGTCTCCCTGTTCTGCGCCGCCCTCGCCTCGGTCATCCCGCTGGGCAAGCTCGTCGACGCCACCAGCATCGGCACCCTCTTCGCCTTCGGCCTGGTCAACATCGCGGTGATCGTGCTCCGCTACACCCGCCCCGACATGCCGCGCACCTTCAAGGTGGCGCTCGGCCCGGTCTTCCCGGTGCTCGGCTTCCTCTTCTGCGCGTACAACATGTTCAGCCTCGACACCGTGACCTGGGCGGTCTTCGGTTGCTGGATGGTCGCGGGACTCGTGTTCTACTTCCTGTACGGCATGCGCCGCTCCCGACTGGCCACGGCCCCGGCCACCGCCGCCCCGGCGGCAGAGACCCCCGCAGAGAAGTGATCCACCCGTAGTGCGACTCAACGACCTCGACGAACGCATCGTCCACGCCCTCGCGGAGGACGCCCGCCGTAGCTACGCCGACATCGGCTCGCTCGTCGGACTCTCCGCGCCCGCCGTGAAGCGGCGCGTGGACCGGCTCCGGGCCGAAGGCGCCATCACCGGCTTCACCGTGCGGGTGGACCCGGCGGCGCTCGGCTGGGAGACGGAGGGGTTCGTCGAGATCTACTGCCGCCACAACACCTCGCCGGAGGACATCCGGCGGGGGTTGGAGCGGTATCCGGAGGTGGTGTCCGCGTCGACCGTGACCGGTGACGCGGACGCCGTCGTGCAGGTCTTCGCCTCCGACATGCGCCACTTCGAGCGCGTCCTGGAGCGCATCGCGGGCGAGCCCTTCGTGGAGCGCACCAAGTCCGTGCTTGTGCTGTCGCCGCTGCTGCGGCGCTTCTCCTCGGGCTCGCCCGCGTAAGGACCGCTCGCGAAGAGGGCGGGCCGCCCACCCCCGTGGGGCGGCCCGCCCTCTTCGCGTCCCCGGCCCTACTCGGTCGGGTAGTCGAGCTGCCAGGGCAGCACCTGGAAGTCGCCGGTGCCTGCCTTCACCTTCTCGAAGGGGGCGGAGCCCATGCACTTCGGCAGCTTCGCCTCCGTGTCCTTGCCGATCCAGCTGTAGCCCAGCCGGTCGTGCTTCCCGAGGTCGTGCACGGAGACGCCGACGCGCTTGCCCCGGAAGGCGTCCACGTCCGTCTCCGTGACCACGCCCGTCACCACGGCGACCTTGCCGCCGGTGACCAGGCAGTCGACCTTCGCCACCGCGTAGCCGCCCCAGTCGCCCTTGTAGTGGCTGAACCGGAAGGTGCCGGTCGCCGCCTCCGGGTCCATGTTGTCCTTCGCCGCCAGATGCGCGTCGAAGCCGAACGTGATGTCGTCGCCCGCCGGGCGGTACAGCTTGGCCGTGCCGGTCAGCGCCGCCGCCTCGCGCGGCCCCCTGCCCGCCCAGTCGGTGTCGGCGGTGGCGGCACCGCCCGCGGCCAGGGTGAGCAGCAGTGCGGCGGACACGGCGGCGATCTTGGTAACGCGGTTCATGTCGGTCCTTTCGGCAGGTCAACCGGACGCCCACCACTCTTCCGGCCCGCGCCCGCCGGGACATCGAGCCCGGGAACGGTCCCCGCTTCCGCCGCGCGGCGGGGGAGGCGTACGACCTGTGGACGATCACCCCGCGAGGGGTGCGCAACGAATCACCACGGAGGCGGGTGATCGCGCAACGGTTCGACGGTCGGTCCGCAACGGTCGCGCCTTGTCCCGGCCGAGTCCGAAACCGTACCGTTTTTGACAGCTTCCCCTTGAACTCCTCCCTCACCTTCGACCTCCGAGGACGGCTCATGCCCGCGCTGCGCACCGCACTGCTCCAGAGCTCAGGCGAGCTCGGTGACGTGGCCGCCAACCTCAAGGTCCTCGACGAGGCCGCGGGCCGGGCGGCGGCCGCCAGCGCCGCCGTACTGCTCGCCCCCGAGCTGTTCCTCACCGGCTACGCCATCGGCGACGGCATGGCCCGCCTGGCCGAGCCGGCCGACGGCCCCTCCGCCGAGGCGGTCGCCGCGATCGCCGCCCGCCACGGCCTGGCCGTCGGCTACGGATACCCGGAGCGCGACACCGAGCGGCACGGCGTGATCTACAACTCCGCCCAGCTCTTCGGCCCCGACGGAACCCGGCTCGCCCACTACCGGAAGACCCACCTCTTCGGCGACTTCGAGCTGAAGTGGTTCACGCCCGGTGACGACGCCGTCGTCCAGGCGGAGCTCGGCGGCCTCACGGTCGGCCTGATGATCTGCTACGACGTCGAGTTCCCCGAGAACGTACGGGCGCACGCGCTGGCCGGCACCGACCTCCTCCTGGTGCCCACCGCGCTGATGCACCCGGCCGAGATCGTCCCGCTGTCCGTCGTCCCCGTGCGCGCCTTCGAGAACCAGCTCTACATCGCGTACGCCAACCGGACCGGCCCCGAGGGCGACTTCGAGTTCGTCGGCCTGTCCGTCCTGGCCGGCCCCGACGGCACCGCCCGGGCCCGCGCCGGGCGTGGCGAGGACCTCGTCCTCGGCGACGCCGACCCCGACTTCCTCGCGGCCTCCCGCGCGGAGAACCCCTATCTCCGCGACCGCCGCCCCGGCCTGTACGGCTCCCTCGTCTAGAGCCGTCCCCGCCCGGTCCCACCCCTGCCTCACCCGCTTCGCGCAAGGAGTCCGTACCCCATGACGTCCACCGTGCCCAACGCCGTCGAGCACGCCGACGAGCAGCAGTCGCCGATCACCATGTTCGGTCCGGACTTCCCGTACGCCTACGACGACTTCCTGGCCCACCCGGCCGGTCTCGGCCAGGTCCCGGCGACCGAGCACGGCACCGAGGTCGCGATCATCGGCGGCGGTCTGTCCGGTCTGGTCTCCGCCTACGAGCTGATGAAGATGGGCCTCAAGCCCGTCGTGTACGAGGCCGACCAGATAGGCGGCCGGCTGCGCACCGTCGGCTTCGAGGGCACCGGCACCGAGGGGCTGAGCTGCGAGTACGGCGCGATGCGCTTCCCGCCCTCCTCCACCGCGCTCCAGCACTACATCGACCTGGTGGGCCTGACCACCAAGCCGTTCCCCAACCCGCTGGCCGAGGCCACCCCGTCGACCGTCGTCGACCTCAAGGGCGAGTCGCACTACGCGGAGACCATCGACGACCTGCCGCAGGTCTACCGTGATGTCGCCGACGCCTGGAACAGGTGCCTCGACGAGGGCGCCGACTTCTCCGACATGAACCGCGCGATGCGCGAGCGCGACGTGCCGAAGATCCGCGAGATCTGGGCCAAGCTGGTCGAGAAGCTCGACAACCAGACGTTCTACGGCTTCCTCTGCGAGTCCGAGGCCTTCAAGTCCTTCCGGCACCGCGAGATCTTCGGCCAGGTCGGCTTCGGCACCGGCGGCTGGGACACCGACTTCCCCAACTCCATCCTGGAGATCCTGCGGGTCGTCTACACCGAGGCCGACGACCACCACCGCGGCATCGTCGAGGGTTCGCAGGCCCTCCCGCTGCGCCTGTGGGAGCGTGAGCCGGAGAAGATCGTGCACTGGGCGCAGGGCACGTCCCTGAGGTCCCTGCACGCGGACGGCGAGCCGCGCCCGGCCGTGACCCGGCTGCAGCGCACCGCGGGCAACCGGATCACCGTCACCGACGCGAACGGCGACATCAACACGTACAAGACGGCGATCTTCACCGCCCAGTCCTGGATGCTGCTCTCCAAGATCGAGTGCGACGACTCGCTCTTCCCGATCGACCACTGGACGGCGATCGAGCGCACCCACTACATGGAGTCCTCGAAGCTCTTCGTCCCGGTCGACCGGCCGTTCTGGCTGGACAAGGACGAGGAGACGGGCCGGGACGTCATGTCGATGACGCTGACGGACCGCATGACCCGGGGCACCTACCTGCTGGACAACGGTCCGGACAAGCCCGCCGTGATCTGCCTCTCGTACACCTGGTGCGACGACAGCCTGAAGTGGCTGCCGCTGTCCGCGAACGAGCGGATGGAGGTCATGCTGAAGTCGCTGTCGGAGATCTATCCGAAGGTCGACATCCGCAGCCACATCATCGGCAACCCGTCGACGGTCTCCTGGGAGAACGAGCCCTACTTCATGGGCGCGTTCAAGGCCAACCTGCCGGGCCACTACCGCTACCAGCGGCGCCTGTACACGCACTTCATGCAGGACCGGCTGCCCGAGGACAAGCGGGGCGTCTTCCTCGCCGGCGACGACATCTCCTGGACGGCCGGCTGGGCCGAGGGCGCCGTCACGACCGCGCTCAACGCGGTGTGGGGTGTCATGAACCACCTCGGCGGCGCGACCGACGGCACCAACCCGGGCCCGGGCGACGTGTACGACGAGATCGCCCCGGTCGAGCTGCCGGAGGACTGATCCTCGCTACGGCCTGGCAAGGGGTGTGAGCAGCATCCGCCCCACCAGGCCCACCGACCGGTCGAGGCGTTCGGTGAACTCCTCGGCCAGGTCGGGCAGCCGCCGCAGCTGCCACAGCGAGCGGGCGGCGAGCCAGGCCCCGTCGCGGGCCCGGTCCAGGCTCCAGCAGCCGAGCAGATGCGTCAGCGGGTCCGCGACCTCCAGGAGGTCCGGGCCCGGCATCAGTTCGTCCCGGATCCGCTCCTCCAGAAGCACGAGGACGTCGCCGACCCGGTCGAACTCGTCCTCCAGGTCCCCGGGCGCGCAGTCCAGGGTGCGGCAGGTGTCGACGACGGCGAGGGCCAGGTCGTGCCCGATGTGCGCGTTGATCCCGGCGAGCGCGAACTGCAGCGGGCGTACGCCGGGATGCCGCCGGAAGTGGAAGAGCGGGCGCCAGCAGGCGGGCGCCGGGCCGCCGGCGGCGACCGCGTCGACCACCGACAGATAGCGCTGGGCGAACCGCACGTCGAGGGTGGCGGCGGCCCGCCGGTCGGCGAAGGAGCCGGACTCGATGGCCCGGCCGATCTCCTCGGTGACGGTCAGATAGACCCGGTTGAACACCGCGACCCCGTCGGCCGGGTGCCAGGCGGCGCGGATCGCCCGCATGCGGGCCACCACGGGGTCGACGGCCGTGAACGGCCCGAGCTGGATGTCCTGGGTCTGCGCCATGGGTGCAGGGTGGCAGCCGGAGGACCGGACGGTGGGGTTCCGCCGCCCGGCTTCCCCAGAACGGGCGAATGCGCCCTTACTTCGCCACGGACTCCTCGCCCGTCTCGTACGAGCTGGTGCCGGAGTCGAGCAGGGGCTCCTGCTGCTTCAGATGGGCCGGGGCGAAGGCGCGCAGCACGTGGTAGCCGGTGATGACCACGATCGTGCCGAGCGCGATGCCGCCGAGCTCGAAGGTGTCGGTGAAGGTGAGCTTCACGCCGCCGACGCCGATGATGATGCCGGCCGCGGCGGGCACCAGGTTGAGCGGGTTGCGCAGGTCGACCTTGGCGTTGATCCAGATCTGGGCGCCGAGCAGGCCGATCATGCCGTAGAGGATGACGGTGATGCCGCCGAGCACACCGCCCGGGATGGCGGCGACGACCGCGCCGAACTTGGGGCAGAGACCGAAGAGCAGCGCGAAGCCGGCGGCGGCCCAGTAGGCGGCGGTGGAGTAGACCCGGGTGGCCGCCATGACGCCGATGTTCTCGGAGTAGGTGGTGTTCGGCGGGCCGCCCACGGCGGTGGACAGCATGGACGCGGCGCCGTCGGCGGCGATGGCCGTGCCGAGCTTGTCGTCCAGCGGGTCGCCGGTCATCTCGCCGACCGCCTTGACGTGGCCGGCGTTCTCGGCGACCAGGGCGATGACCACGGGCAGCGCCACGAGGATCGCGGACCACTGGAAGCTCGGGCCGTGCAGGCCGGGCAGACCGATCCAGTCGGCCTTCGCCACGCCGGAGAGGTCGAGCCGCCAGTGGTCGGTGATCTGCCCGCTCGCCGACTGCGAGTGGATCTGGCCGAAGACCAGGTCGAAGCCCCAGGAGATGCCGTAGCCGAAGACCAGGCCGAGGAAGATCGCGATCCGCGACCAGAAGCCGCGCAGGCAGACCACGGCCAGACCGGTGAACAGCATGACGAGCAGGGCCGTCCACTGGTCCTGCGGCCAGTACGTGGCGGCGGTGACCGGTGCCAGGTTGAAGCCGATCAGCATGACGACCGCACCGGTGACGATCGGCGGCATCGCCGCGTGGATGATCCGCGCGCCGAACCTCCGCACCGCGAGACCGACGAGGAACAGCACCGCGCCGACCACCAGGACCGCGCCGGTCACGGTGGCACTGGTGCCGCCGGAGGCCCGGATCGCGGCGGAGACGCCCACGAAGGAGAGTGAACAGCCCAGGTACGAGGGGACCGTGCCGCGGGTCGCGAGCAGGAAGATCACGGTGGCGACACCGGACATCATGATCGCGAGGTTCGGGTCCAGGCCCATCAGGACCGGCGCCACGAACGACGCGCCGAACATGGCCACCACGTGCTGGGCGCCGAGCCCGACCGTACGGGGCCAGGACAGGCGCTCGTCCGGCCGGACGACCGCACCCGGAGCGGGTGTCCTCCCGTCGCCGTGCAGGGTCCATCGCACGCCGAGGCTCATGTGCTCGCTCCAGTTCTCCGGGGAAAAGAATCAGCCATATGGTAGGCGCCGCAGGTCAGCGGACCTTTTCGGGTGCGCCGGCCGTGGCCGCCGCGGACCTCGTGCGCCCGCCCGACCGCAGCACGCCCGCGCCGAGCACCAGGCCGAAGGTCAGCAGGGTCACCAGACCGAAGGAGAACACCAGCGAGGTCGCGTCGGCGATGCCGCCGATCGCCGAGGGGGCGACGAGCCCCGAGGTGTACGTGATGGTGGCGACGCCCGCGATGGCCTGGCTGGGGTTCGGGCCGCTGCGCCCGGCGGCGGCGAAGGCGAGCGGCACGACCACCGCGACGCCCAGGCCGATGAGGCCGAACCCGGCCATCGCGAGGGCCGCGTGCGGGGCGGCCACCACGAGCAGCCCGCCGAGGGTGGCGGCGGCGCCCCCGACCCGTACCGTGCGCACCGCGCCGAAGCGGTCCACCACGCGGTCGCCGACCAGGCGCGCCACGGCCATGGTGAGCGCGAAGGCGGTGGTGGAGGCGGCGGCGAGCCCGGCCGAACTGCCCAGCTCCTCCTTGAGGTAGACCGCCGACCAGTCCAGGCTGGCTCCCTCGGCGAACACCCCGCAGAACCCGATGGCGCCGATGACCAGGGCGGACTTCGGCGGCAGCGCGAAGCGCGGCGGGGCCTCCTCCTCGGGCGCGCTGTGCAGGTCGAGCACGCCCTGGCAGGCGGCGAGCCCGAGCGCGGTGAGCACCAGGGCGGCGACCAGATGGTGGATCCGGGCGTCGCCGCCGAGGTGTGCGGCGACCGTGCCGGCCGCCGAGCCGAGCAGGGCGCCCAGGCTCCACATGCCGTGCAGGCTGGACATGATCGAGCGGCCGAGCCGGTTCTCGGTCTCCACGCCGAGCGCGTTCATGGCGACGTCGGACATGCCGGCGGTGGCGCCGTAGACGAGGAGCGCCGCGCACAGGCCGTAGACGTCGGGCGCGAGCGAGGGCAGCGTCAGCGCGAGGGTCCACAGCGCGAGCAGTCCGCGCAGCGCGGTGCGGGCGCCGAAGCGGTGGCTGATCGCCCCGGCCAGCGGCATCGCCAGCGAGGCGCCGATGGCGGGGAAGGCCAGGGCGAGGCCGAGCTGCCCCGCGCCGACGTCCGCGTGCTCCTGGATCCAGGGGATGCGGGTGGCGAAGCTGCCGGTGACCGCGCCGTGCACGCAGAAGACGGCGGCGACGGCGTATCGGGCCCGCCGCAGCCGCTCGGTGGTGAAGACGGTCTCTGCCGTCATGGGTCCCTCCCTCGGCCTGGTGTGTTCGCGTAAACTATCAGGAACCCTGCCTGATAAATAGTGGTCCGAGGCCGGGGGCGCACCTGATCGTCTGAGAGGATCCCCGCATGGCCGCATCCCCGAGCACCGCACGGGCCATCAACGACCGGCTCGCCCTGCGACTGCTCCAGGACGAGGGCCCGTTGACGGCGACCCAGCTGAAGACGCTCACCGGACTGTCCCGCCCCACCGTCGCCGACCTCGTCGAACGGCTCAGCGGCTCCGGACTCGTGCACGTGGTCGGCGAGACCGGCGCCGAGCGCCGCGGCCCCAACGCCAAGCTCTACGGGATCGTCGCCGACCGGGCCCATCTCGCCGCCCTCGACGTGCGCACCCGCTCCGTCTCCGTCGTCGTCGCCGACCTCCTCGGCACCACCCTCGCCGAGGCCGCGGCGCCCGTCGGCGAGGCCGGCGGCACCGGCGCCGCCGTGGAACAGGCCGTCACGCTCCTCCAGCAGGCCGCGAAGGAGGCCGGCGCCGACCGGCTGCACACGGTCGCCGTCGGCGCGCCCGGCCTCATCGACCCGGCCACCGGCGAACTGCGCGACTCCACCGGACTGCCCGCCTGGCACCGCCGGCTCATCGGCGTCCTCCAGGAACGCCTGCCCGCCCGCGTCCTGGTCGAGAACGAGACCAACCTCGCCGCCGTCGCCGAACTGCGCGCGGGCGCGGCCCGCGACCGCGACGACTTCGTCCTGCTCTGGCTCGGCCAGGGCGTCGGCGCGGCCGTCGTCCTCGACGGGCGGCTGCGCCGCGGGGCCTCCGGCGGTGCCGGCGAGATCGGCTTCCTGCCCGTGCCCATGACCTCGGGACTGCCCTCGGCCACCGGCTGCGACGGCGGCTTCCACGAGCTGGCCTGCGTGGCCGCCGTCGACGCCCTGGCCGCCGCCCACGGCCTGGACCCGGCCACGGCACTCGGCTCCGGCCACGGCCCCTTCCTCGACGCCCTCGCCCAGCGCCTGGCGGTCGGCGCGGCGGCCGTCGCCGCCGTCCTCGACCCGGGCTGCGTGGTCCTGGCCGGCGAGACCGGCCACCAGGGCGGCCCCGAGCTCGCAGCCCGCGTCGAGGCCGCCCTCGCCGGGCTCTCGCCGTTGCGCACCGAGGTGCGCGCGACCGCGCTCGGCGACGCGGCGGTGCTGCGGGGCGCGCTGCTGCGGGCCCGCGACGCGGCGCAGGACGAGCTCTTCCCGTAACGCGCGACAGTCCAGGGAAACGTGTCCGCGCCGCGTCCCGGACAGGGGGACGCGGCGCGGGTGGGAGGCCCGGCGGCGGCAAGGGCCGTGAGAACCGCCGCCGGGGGCATTTCATGCGGTGTTACGAGGGCGGTGCAGGGCTCAGCAGGCGCCGAGGTCCTGCCAGACGCCCCACTCGCCGGTCGTGCCGGGCTCCTCGTTCTGCGTCCACCACTTGGCCTTCCAGCTGTGGCCCTTGTGGGAGACGACCGTGCCGCCGGTGTAGACCTGGCCGGCCACGTACGCCGGGTCGGTGCAGGTGCCGCCGGTCGGCGTCGGGGTCGGCGTCGGGGTCGGCGAGGTGGTGGTCGGGGTCGGCGTCGGCGTCGGGGTGGCGGTCGAGCCCCCCGGCTCCACCGTCGTCGTACCGCGCGCCAGGTCACCGGCGAGCGCGTACGTCGTGCCGTTGATGTTCACCGTCCAGTTCGACGGGGTCGACACCGGCAGGTAGTAGTTGAACGCCAGGTCGACGGTGGCGCCCGGGGCGAGCGACTGCCAGGCCGGGAGCTTCAGCGAGACCCGGTGGAAGTCCCCCTTCAGGCCGCCCACGTTGCTGCCCGTGTGGTCGCTGCTGATCACCTTGGTGCCGAAGCCGGACTGGTCGGAGGCGTTGTTCGGCGCCGAGGTGGCGTAGTCGAACTGGAACTCCGTGCCGCCGGGCAGCGTGGTGGCGGTGTTGTTGGTGATCTTCAGCTTCGGGGTGATCGGGTAGTTGGAGTCGCCGAGCTTGAACTCGGTGAACTCCACGCCCACGTTCACGGCCTGGGCCGGCAGCGCCTTGTTCGACTTCTTCGCGCCGTAGGGGGTGGCGGCCTTGAACTTGTCGTACATCAGCGAGGTGAGCGTGGAGCCCATCTCGTACTGGCCCTTGGCGGCGTTCCACGCGTAGTCGCCGGCCAGCTCCCAGATCATGGTCCCGCCGATGCCGCGGTCGACCACGTAGTCGGCCTTGGCGCCCACGGACTGCTCGTCCTCGGTGGAGAGGAAGACCTTCTTCTCGGCGTTCCACAGCCACGGCGCGACCAGGGTCGAGTCGTACTTGCGGGCGTAGCTGCCGGTCAGCGCGGTGTTCGCGGGGAAGCCGTACTGGGTGACGTAGTCGCCGACGATCCCCTTCTCGAGGTTCTTGGCGTGCCACATCGGGTTGGAACCGGCGGGCGACTCCTGCCCGTTGGTGTCCTTGTCGTGCCACAGGTTGTCGATGCCGACGGCGCCGTCACCGCACTTGGTCAGGCCGGAGCCGGCCGGGCAGGTGGTCGTGGCGGCCTTGCCCCACAGGCCGTCGGTGCCGCCCTGCACGTTCTTGAAGCCGCGGGTGTAGTACGGCAGGCCGATGTTGATCCGGCCGGACGGCATCGAGCCGCGGAAGTAGTGATAGGCCCAGTCGGTGTTGAGGTAGCCGATGCCCCCGTACTGCGAGGTGGAGTACACGCTCGCGGCGGCGAGCTCGGCGTCCTTGCCGTCGTCGAACAGCGAGGCGTTCGGGCCGACGTACTCGTTCCAGGCGCCGTGCAGGTCGTAGGACATGATGTTGACGTAGTCCAGATACCGCTGCATCTGGAAGGTCTCCATGCCGCGCAGCAGATAGCCGGAGGAGGGCGCGGCGACGGTGAGCATGTAGTGCCTGCCGTCGGTGGCGCCGGCCCGGTCGAGCTTCTCGCGCAGCGACTTCATCAGGGCCGCGTAGCCCTGGACGAGACCGGCCCGGCGGGCGTTGGAGAGCTGCCAGTCGAGCGGGTTGCCCGAGTCCTTCATCGTGGTCGGGTACTCGTAGTCGATGTCGACGCCGTTGAACCCGTACTTCCGGATGAAGTCGACGGCCGAGTCGGCGAAGGTGTCGATCCCGGCCTGGTTGACCGAACCGTCGGCGTTGGTGGCCATCGAGTAGAAGCCGCCGGAGCTCACCCGGTCGCCGCTGTCGTCGAAGTAGCCGCCGGTCTCCGCCCAGCCGCCGACGGAGATCAGCGTCTTCACGTCCGGGTGCTGCTTCTTGAACTTGGTGAGCAGGTTGAAATGGCCCTTGTAGGGGAGTGCCGGGTCCATCTCGGCGCCCGCGACACCGGGCCAGGTCATCCCGGTGGCGGCGTTGCCCGGCCCGTCCGTGCCCACGGAGAGCTTGTTGTCGCCGCCGACGTGGCCGAAGGCGTAGTTGATGTGGGTGACCTTGTCCCACGGGATGTCGGAGGCGAGATAGGCGGGCTCGCCGTTCTTCCCGGTGCGCCAGCCGGTGAAGTAGCCGATGACGCGGCGCTGGTGGTCCGCGCCCATCTTCTCGCGGCCCTCGGTGTCGTACACCGAGCAGTACGGGACGTCGACGCCGGGCGTCTTGTAGAGGCCGTCGGGGCGACAGCTCTCGTTGTCGGCCGCGTACGAGACGCCGCCGGAGGCGAGGGAGCTGATCAGCAGCCCGGCGACGGCGGCACCGGACGCGAGCAGCGAGGCCCTCTTGTGGGTGGGGGACAACACGATCGGTTCCTCCCGGGGAGTCACTGAAAGCACAACGAACAAGGGGGTGGGTCGTGTTGGGCCCGTGGAGTGCGCTCACCGGCGGGCCGCGCCTCGGAGGTGACACGGACATTAAGAGGACTAGACCAGTGCGTCAATAGGTCTGGACCAACGAGGGGTTTCGTGGCAGGGTCATGTCGGGTTGTGAGTCAGCCCACAGGGCCTCACCCGTATGGCCGGTCGCGGTCCGTGGCATATTGGTCCTGTATCAGCAGCAGCGCACTCCGGGGTCGGTGTAATTCCGAACCGGCGGTATAGTCCGCGACCCGTCCGCAGCCAGCGGCCGGTTGACCAGGTGAGATTCCTGGACCGACGGTGAAAGTCCGGATGGGAGGCAGTGCGCGGCGGGCGACCCCTCTGTGGGGGTGAGCCGGCCGTACGTCCGCTGGTCGCCGTACCGGATCCCGGTCCCGGCGCCCCGGCAGGCATCCGGCCTCGGCGCACCCTGTGCGAGGCCGTCGTATCCGCTCTCTGTCGTCATCGACAGGCCCCGGAGTCCGTGCCCGAAGAGGCAGGAGGACCCGGTGGCCACCCAGGCCGACATCACCGCCATGCGACGCGCGATCGCGCTCGCCGCCCGCGGTCTCGGCTCCACCAGCCCCAATCCGGTGGTCGGCTGTGTCATCACCGACGCCTCCGGCCACCAGGTCGGCGAGGGCTGGCACCAGCGCGCCGGCGGCCCGCACGCCGAGGTCCACGCCCTGCGCGAGGCCGGTGTCCTGGCCCGCGGCGGCACCGCGTACGTCACCCTCGAACCCTGCAACCACACCGGTCGCACCGGCCCCTGCGCCCAGGCCCTGATCGAGGCCGGGATCGCCCGTGTCGTGTACGCGGTCGGCGACCCGAACCCGCAGGCCACGGGCGGTGCGGACACCCTGCGCGCGGCCGGCGTCGAGGTCGCGCAGGGCCTCCTGGAGGATGAGGCCGAGGCCGGCAACCTGGCCTGGCTCACCTCCGTACGCACCGGCCGCCCCTTCGTCCGCTGGAAGTACGCCGCCACCCTCGACGGCCGGATCGCCGCCGCCGACGGCACCTCCCGCTGGATCAGCTCCGCCGAGTCCCGCGCCGACGTGCACCGGCTGCGCGCCGAGGCCGACGCCGTCGTGGTCGGCTCCGGCACCGCCCGCGCCGACGACCCCCACCTGGCCGTACGGGGCGTGGAGGGCGCCGTCCAGCCGCTCCGCGTGGTCGTCGACACCGAGGGCACCGCCGTCAAGCCCGGCGCCCGGGTCCTGGACGACGCCGCGCCCACCCTGATCGCGATCGCCGAGGACGCCGAGACCGCCCTCGACCCGGTCGTACGGCTGCCCCGCGCCGCCGCCGGCGGTCTGTCCGTCCCCGCCCTCCTGGACGCCCTGCACAGCCGCGGCGTCCGCTCCGTCCTCCTCGAAGGCGGGCCCACCCTCGCGGGCGCCTTCCTCGCCGCGGGCGCCGTCGACCAGGTCGTCGGCTATCTCGCCCCGGTCCTCCTCGGCGCGGGCCCCGCCGCCCTCGCCGACGCCGGAATCACCACCATCGCGGAGGCGTTGCGCCTCGACGTCACCGAGACCGTGCGCATCGGGCCCGACCTCCGCGTCACCGCCGTCCCCACCGTCCCCGCCACCCCCAAGGGAGCCTGACCGTGTTCACCGGAATCGTCGAAGAGCTGGGCGAGGTCGTCGCCGTCGAGCAGCTTGAGGATGCGTCCCGCTTCCGCCTGCGCGGCCCGCTGGTCACGGAAGGCGCGCAGCACGGCGACTCGATCGCCGTCAACGGCGTCTGTCTCACGGTGGTCGAGTTCGGCGACGGGGAGTTCACCGCCGACGTGATGGCCGAGACCCTCAAGCGCTCCTCGCTGGGCGCCCTGGAGGTCGGCTCCCGGGTCAACCTGGAGCGGCCCATGGCCGTCGGCGGGCGCCTCGGCGGCCACATCGTCCAGGGCCACGTGGACGGCACCGGCACGATCCTCGACCGCGAGCCCTACGAGCACTGGGAGATCGTCAAGGTCGGCCTGCCCGCGCAGCTCGCCCGCTACGTCGTCGAGAAGGGCTCGATCACGGTCGACGGCGTCAGCCTCACCGTCGTCGAGGTCGGCGACGACTGGTTCACCATCAGCCTCATCCCCACCACCCTCGCGCTGACCACGCTCGGCATCAAGCAGAGCGGCGACCCGGTCAACCTCGAAGTGGACGTCATCGCCAAGTACGTCGAGCGGCTGCTCGGCCCGAACGGACAGGAGAACGTCAAGTGAACTGGCTCACCTCCGAGGCGTTCACAGTCTTCGGCCAGGACATCAAGTGGTTCGACATGATCGGGAACATCCTCGGTCTGATCGCCCTGGCCCTCGGCTGGCGCCGCTCGGTGTGGACCTGGCCCGTCCAGTTCCTGGCCGGCCTGACCCTCTTCGGCGCCTTCTACGGCCACCTCACCGGTATGGCCGGCAAGCAGGCCGTCGTGATGCTGGTCGCGCTGTTCGGCTGGTGGCAGTGGAGCCGAGGGAAGGGGCAGGCCGCCGACGGCCACATCTCCGTGCGCTTCGCCGGCTGGCGCGAGCGCGGCGCGATGATCGCCGCGGCCGCCGCCGGCACCGTCGCGGTGGCGCTGCTCTTCAAGGCCTACCCGAGCCTGTCCTGGGACCCCTGGCCCGACGCGTACATCTTCGTCGGCACCCTCGTCGCCATGTACGCCCAGGCCCGCGGCATGGTCGAGTTCTGGTTCGCCTGGCTGCTCGTCGACCTCGTCGGCGTCCCGCTGAGCTTCGCCAACGACTACGCCTTCTCCGGCTTCGTCTACGTCATCTACGGCGCGCTCGTCCTCTGGGGCATGCGCGACTGGTGGCTCCGCTCCCGCACCACCGCCCCCACCCTGGAAGGAGCCCACGCATGAACACGCTGTCGCTCTGGGACGCCTCCGACCTCACCCTCGACCCCGTCGAGCAGGCCATCGCGGACATCGCGGCCGGCCGCCCCGTGGTGGTCGTCGACGACGAGGACCGAGAGAACGAGGGCGACCTCGTCATCGCCGCGGAGAAGGCCACCCCCGAGGTCGTCGCCTTCATGATGAGCGAGTGCCGCGGCCTGATCTGCGCCCCCATGGAGGGCGAGGAGCTCGACCGGCTCCGGCTGCCGCAGATGGTCGAGAACAACACCGAGTCGATGCAGACCGCCTTCACCGTCTCCGTCGACGCGGGCCCCGCCCACGGCGTGACCACCGGCATCTCCGCCGCCGACCGCGCCACCACCCTGCGGATGCTCGCGAGCGGTGCCCACGAGCCCGGCGACTTCGTCCGCCCCGGCCACATCTTCCCGCTGCGCGCCAAGCCCGGCGGCGTCCTGGTCCGCAACGGGCACACCGAGGCCGCCGTCGACCTCGCCCGGCTCGCCGGACTCCGCCCGGCCGGCGCCATCGTGGAGATCGCCGGCGAGGACGGCGTCATGCTGCGGCTGCCCGAGCTGGTCCCCTTCGCCCGCAAGCACGGCCTGACGATCATCTCCATCGAGGACCTGATCGCCTACCGGCGTTCCGCCGAACCCACCGTGCGCCGCGAGGCCGAGGTCCACCTGCCCACCCGGCACGGCGACTTCACCGCGTACGGCTACCGCTCCACCGTCGACGGCGTCGAGCACGTCGCCCTCGTCCACGGCGAGATCGGCGACGGCGCCGACGTCCTCGTCCGGGTCCACTCCGAATGCCTCACCGGCGACGTCTTCCACTCGCTGCGCTGCGACTGCGGCCCCCAGCTGGAAGCCTCCATGGACCGCATCACCGAGGCCGGCCGCGGCGTCGTCGTCTATCTGCGCGGCCACGAGGGCCGCGGCATCGGACTGCTCTCCAAGCTGCGGGCGTACGAGCTCCAGGAGCGCGGCCGCGACACCCTCGACGCCAACCTGGAGCTGGGCCTGCCCGCCGACGCCCGCGACTACGCGGCCGGCGCCCGGATCCTCGCCGACCTCGGCGTGCGCAGCCTGCGCCTGATGACCAACAACCCCGACAAGATCGACGCCCTCACCCGGCACGGCCTCACCGTCGAGGGCCGCGAGCCCATGCCGGTCCAGGCGGGCGAGCACAACCTCCGCTACCTGCGCACCAAGCGGGACCGGATGGGCCACGACCTGCCCTGGCTGGACGGCACCCCCGCCCCCACCTGCGGCAACCAGTAAGCGGCAACCAGTAAGTCAGCACGTACCGAGATCGACCGAGGAGAGACATGAGCGGCAAGGGCGCACCCGTCCTCAGCGTGAAGAACTGCGGAGACCTCCGGGTCGCCGTGATCGCTGCCCAGTGGCACGAGAAGATCATGGACGGCCTCGTCGACGGCGCCCTGCGCGCCCTCGACGAGCTCGGCATCGAGGAGCCCACCCTGCTCCGCGTCCCCGGCAGCTTCGAGCTCCCGGTGGTGGCCAAGGTCCTCGCCCAGCGCGGCTACGATGCCGTGGTGGCGCTCGGCGTCGTCATCCGCGGCGGAACGCCGCACTTCGAGTACGTGTGCCAGGGCGTCACCCACGGCCTCACCCAGGTCTCGATCGACACCGGCGTACCCGTCGGATTCGGCGTCCTCACCGTGGACAACGAGGAGCAGGCCCTCGACCGGGCCGGCCTCGAGGGCTCCAGCGAGGACAAGGGCCACGAGGCCGTCACCGCCGCCGTCGCGACCGCGACCGTCCTGCGCACGGTGAGCGAACCCTGGCGCTGAAACCCTGACGCCGAGACGCGCCTGCCCACCCCGTACTCTTAGGACATCATGGCGAACAAAACCTTCGAAGAGCTCTTCTCCGAGCTCAAGCTCAAGGCCGAGACCGGCGACCCGGCGACCTCCCGCACCGCGGAACTGGTCGGCAAGGGCGTCCATGCCATCGGCAAGAAGGTCGTCGAGGAGGCCGCCGAGGTCTGGATGGCCGCCGAGTACGAGGGCAAGGAAGCCGCCGCCGAGGAGATCTCGCAGCTGCTGTACCACGTCCAGGTGATGATGGTCGCCCGCGGGATCTCGCTCGACGACGTCTACGCCCATCTCTGAGCACCAGCACCCCCTACCCCCGAAACTCCCGAGGCAAAGGAAGCCCGTCCCATGCTGCGCATCGCCGTCCCCAACAAGGGTTCTCTCTCCGGACCTGCGATGGAGATGCTCCATGAGGCGGGCTACCGGCAGCGCAAGGAGTCCAAGGAACTCGTCACCGTCGACCCGGAGAACGAGGTGGAGTTCTTCTACCTCCGCCCCAAGGACATCGCGATCTACGTGGCGTCCGGCCGGCTCGACATCGGCATCACCGGCCGCGACCTGCTCCTGGACTCCGGCGCCAACGCCGAGGAGATCCTGCCGCTGAACTTCGGCCGCTCCACCTTCCGCTACGCCACCCGCCCGGGCACCGCGGACGGCCCCGCGGACTTCCACGGGATGACGATCGCCACCTCCTACGAGGGCATCGTCGCCAAGCACCTCGCCGAGCAGGGCGTCGACGCCTCCGTCGTGCACCTCGACGGCGCCGTCGAGACCGCGATCCAGCTGGGCGTCGCCCAGATCATCGCGGACGTCGTCGAGACCGGCACCAGCCTGCGCAACGCGGGCCTCGAGGTCATCGGCGAGCCGATCCTCACGTCCGAGGCCGTCGTCGTGCGCCGCACCGGCGCCGTCGACGACGACCCGAAGGTGCAGCAGTTCCTGCGCCGCCTCCAGGGCGTCCTGGTCGCCCGCAGCTACGTGATGATGGACTACGACTGCCGCGCCGAGCACCTGGAGCAGGCCGTCGCCCTCACCCCGGGCCTGGAGTCCCCCACCGTCTCGCCGCTGCACAACGAGGGCTGGGTCGCCGTGCGCGCCATGGTCCCCGCCAAGGAGGCGCAGAAGGTCATGGACGACCTGTACGAGCTCGGCGCCCGCGCCATCCTCACCACGGCCATCCACGCCTGCCGCCTCTGAGCAGCACTCCGAGAAGCAGGGAAGCAAGGAAGCAAGGAGACCGGCACACCCATGTCCGACACCGCCGTTCCCGCCCTCCCGGTCACCTTCCGGCCGGGCCGCACCCGGGCCGTCCTGTTGACCCTCGGCGTGGCGATGTTCGTCGTCGTCACGGCGGTCGGACTGATCCTGGAGAAGCTGAGCCCGGCGGAGCGGGTCAGCTTCGTCTTCACCGCCGCCGTCTTCGCGGGCGTCCTGGTGCTGCTCAGCCGCCCCAAGGTGGTCGCCGACGAGGACGGCGTGACGGTCGTCAACATCACCCGGAAGCGCCGACTCGCCTGGGCCGAGATCCTCAGGGTGAACCTGCGCCCCGGCGACGCCTGGGTGTTCCTCGACCTGAGCGACGGCACCAGCCTGCCGGCCCTCGGCATCCAGCCGGGCATCGCCAAGGAGCAGGCCATCCGCGACGCCCGCGCGCTCCGCGCCCTCGCCGAGTCCCGCGGCACCGGGACCGAGTCCTCCCGCTGACCCGGGTCGGGACCTCGGTCCGGACCCCGGTCCCGGTCGGGGACGGACCCTGATCCGTCCCCCATACGGGGCCGACCCCCTGCCCGCGAGGGCGCGGGCGTGACTAATCTGGTGGCGGTGGTGCCGAGCGGCACCACCGCCTCGCATGTGCAGGGCCGCCCGCCGGCGGCCCGCGAGGCCGCCCAACGACTCCGAGGAGTGACTCCCTCCGGCAATGGACGGATCGTCCGGTAGTACCTGCGCCGCCCCCTCACCCGAGGCGGCGGCATGATCGTCTCCCTGTCGCTGCTCGCCGCAGCCTTCCTCCTGATCCTCGCCAACGGCTTCTTCGTGGCCGCCGAGTTCGGCCTCGTCACCGTCGAGCGCGCCGAGGCCGAGCGCGCCGCCGCCGAAGGCGACCGCCGCGCCCGCGGCGTCGTCCGGGCCCTGCGCGAGCTGTCCTTCCAGCTCTCCGGCACCCAGCTCGGCATCACCATCACCTCGCTGGTCACCGGCATGCTGGCCGAGCCCGCACTCGCCGGACTGCTGCACGGCCCGCTGACCGCGACCGGACTGCCCGAAGGGGTCGTCTCCGGCATCGCCGTACTCATCGGCATGCTGCTCGCCTCCGCGGTGCAGATGGTCGTCGGCGAACTCGTCCCGAAGAACTGGGCGGTCTCCCGGCCGCTCCAGGTGGCCCGCTTCGTGGCCGGCCCGCAGCATGTCTTCGCGAGCCTCTTCCGGCCCGTGATCGCGCTGCTCAACACCGTCGCCAACCGGCTCGTCCGGCTGTTCGGCGTGGAGCCGGCCGACGAGCTCGACTCCGTCCGCACCCCCGGCGAGCTGGTCGCCCTGGCCCGCCACTCCGCCGAGGCCGGGGCCCTCGAACAGGACACCGCCGACCTCTTCGTACGGACCCTCACGCTCGGCGGGCTCACCGCCGAGCAGGTCATGACCCCGCGGGTGCGGATGAGCGCCCTCCAGTCGGACGCCACCGCGGCCGACGTCCTCAACCTGACCCGGGCCACCGGCCTGTCCCGCTTCCCGGTCTACCGGGAGCGGATCGACGAGATCGTCGGCATGGTCCACCTCAAGGACGCGCTCGCCGTCGTCCCGCAGGAGCGGCACCGCACCCCGGTGGGCCGGATCGCCGTCCCGCCGCTGCTCGTCCCCGAGTCGCTGCCGGCCCAGGCCCTCCTGGAGCGGTTGCGCCGCGAGCAGCCCATCGCGGTCGTCGTCGACGAGTACGGGGGCACCGCCGGCGTCGTCACCCTGGAGGACATCGTCGAGGAGCTGGTCGGCGAGGTCCGCGACGAGCACGACACGGCCGCCGACGAGCGGCCGGAGCTGGCCGCGGTGCCGTCCGAGGACGGCAGCCAGGTCTGGGAGGCCGACGGCTCCTGCCGGGTGCACACCCTGCACCGGATAGGACTCGACGTGCCCGACGGACCGTACGAGACGGTCGCCGGGCTCGTCGCCGATCTGCTCGGGCGCATCCCCGCCCCGGGCGACCGGGCCGAACTCCCCGGCTGGCGGCTCTCCGTCCGCCAGGTCGGCCGCTACCGCGCCGAACGCGTGCGGATCATGCGCACCGCGCCGGTGCCCGTCGGGGCGGAGGCGGCCCGATGAGCCTGCTGCCCCTCCTCTTCGCCGTCCTCCTGGTGCTCGCCAACGGCTTCTTCGTCGGCGCCGAGTTCGCGCTCGTCTCCGTGCGCCGCAGCCAGATCGAACCGCTCGGCGGCACGCGGGCCCGCCAGGTGCTGTACGGCCTGGAGAACCTGCCGCAGATGATGGCCGCCGCGCAGTTCGGCATCACGGTGGCCTCGCTGACCCTCGGCGCCGTCGCCGAGCCGACCGTGGCCCGGCTGCTCGAACCGGTCTTCCACGCCGTCGGCGTACCGGACGGCCTGGTCCACCCGCTCGGCTATGTGATCGCGCTGGCCGCGGTGGTCTTCCTCCACCTGGTGATCGGCGAGATGGTCCCGAAGAACCTGGCGATGGCCGACCCCGAGCGCACCGCGCTCGCGCTCGGCCCCGGCCTGGTCGGCTTCGCGCGCCTCTGCCGTCCGGTCACCACCGCGCTCGGCGCCTGCGCGCGCCTGGTCCTCAGGGCCTTCAAGGTCGAACCCAAGGACGAGGTGGAGGCCGTCTTCACCTCCGCCCAGCTCGGCCGGCTGGTGGAGGACGCCGGGCAGGCCGGACTGCTCGACCCGGCCGAGCAGGAGCGCCTGGAGGACGCCCTCGAACTGGGCACCCGCCCGGTCACCGACGTCCTCATCCCCTCCGCCTCGCTGGTCACCGTGCCCCCGTCGGTCACGCCCCGGGAGATCGAGGAGCTGACCGTGCGGACCGGCTTCTCCCGCTTCCCGGTCCGCGCCCAGGCGGACACCCAGGGCGTACGGGCCGAGGGCCGCGGCAGCTTCATGGGCTTCGTGCACGTGAAGGACGTCCTGGACCTGGAGGACCGGGAGCGGGCGGTGCCCCAGCAGGTGTGGCGCCCGATGGCCACGCTGCGGGCCGAGCTGCCGCTGGACGACGCGCTCACCGTGATGCGCCGGGCCGCGACCCATCTGGCCCAGGTGTCCGACGCCTCCGGCCGGGTGCTCGGCCTGGTCGCCCTGGAGGACGTCCTGGAGATGCTGGTCGGCGAGGTCCGCGACCCGGCGCACCGGGTGCGGACCGTGGTGCGCCACCCGGTGGGGACCGCCGCCGCGCAGCCGCCCGCGCAGCCGCCCCCGCGGGTGCTCGCCGGCTGAGCCCGGCAGAGCCCGGCAGAGCCCTCGCGGGCCCGGTGCCCTCGCGGGCCCGGTGCCCTCGCGGGCCCTCGCGGGAGCCGCCGGTCAGATGCCCGGCGGCTCCTGCGGTCCGCGGTCCGTGGGGCCGCGCCCCGAGAGCACCTCGCCGTACGCCTGCATCAGGTCCGGCAGCCGCAGCGTGGCCAGGTCCTCGCGCCCCGGCACGGTGCCGTAGCCGGACAGCCGCAGATCGCGGTAGGCGCAGGACTTCTCGTACAGGGTGCGCAGGAACCGCCCGTTGCCGAGCTCGTCGATCCAGCCCTGCTCGACCACGTGCCCGCTGATGGAGCGCAGCTCGTCCAGGGCCTCCTCGTCCCAGCCGTCGCCGTTCGCGGCGGCGAGCACCTTGCCGATCTCGGTCAGCTCCAGAGGACGGTACGAGGGGAAGTCGACCCGGGTGGTGAAGCGGGACGAGAGACCGGGGTTGGCGGCGAGCAGCCGGTCCATGCCCTCCGGGTAGCCGGCCAGGATCACCACCAGGTGGTCCCGGTTGTCCTCGGCCCGCTTGAGGAGCACCTGCAGGGCCTCGTCGCCGTAGGCGTCGCCCTTGCTGTAGCCGGTGTTGGAGAGCGAGTAGGCCTCGTCGACGAAGAGCACCCCGCCGAGCGCCGAGTCGATCAGCTCATTGGCCTTGACCGCGGTCTGGCCCAGATACTCGCCGACCAGATCGGCCCGCTGGGCCTCCACCAGATGGTCGCCGCCGAGCAGGCCGAGCGCGTAGAAGACCCGGCCGAGGATCCGGGCCACGGTGGTCTTCCCGGTGCCCGAGGGGCCGGAGAAGACGAAGTGCCGTTTCGGCGGCTGGACGGGCAATCCCTGTCCGGCGCGCAGCCGGGCCATCTCCAGCTGGGCCGACAGGGCCTTCACCTGCCGCTTCACCGGCTCCATCCCGACCATCCGCTCCAGCTCCGCCAGCGCCTCGGCGAGCAGCGCCGGGTCGGTGGGGCTGGCCGGGAAGCGGGGCGGCACCGGCTGCGCGGGGACGGCCGCCTTCTGCCGTACGACATCGGGCGGCTCCGGCGGCGCGGGCGGCGGGCCGGTCTCCGGTCTGAGCAGCAGTCCGTCGCCGCCCGCGCCCTCCGGCCCGTCCCGCTCGCCGTCCACCGTGTCCTGGCCGAGCCCGCCGTACATCGCCGGGGCGTAGCCCACCGGGTCGTCCGGGCCCTCGAAGCCGTCGTACTCGGAGATGGCCGCGAGCCGTGCCGCGGTGTCCATGAACGCCGGGTCGATCCGGTGCACCGCCCGGTAGAGCGGCAGCGCGGCGGCGGACCGGCCGGTGCCCTCGTGTGCCCGGGCCAGCCAGTAGCGCAGCTCCTTGCGCTGCGGCTGCTCGCTGCGGCAGCGCATCAGCGCCGCCGAGAGCAGCGGCTCGGCCTGCCCGTACATCTCGAGCCGCACCCGGGCCATGCCGCCGAACAGACCCGCCTCGATGCCGAGCAGCGGATCGTCGACCAGTGCCTCGGTGTGCCGGACCAGCTGCTCCCAGTCCTTGACCAGATAGGCGCGGCAGGCGTGCAGGAAGCGCACCTGCGGGTCGGTGTCGACCGGCGGCAGCCCGGCGAGCGCCCGGTCCAGCTCGGGCACGTGTCGTCCGTCGAGCCAGTGCGAGGCGTGCGCGAGCAGCAGATCGCGCGGGGTCTCGAGGACCGGCTGCACCCACCAGCCCAGCCAGTACCAGGAGTTGAGGGTGCGGCGGTGCCGGGTGCGCTGCTCGCCGAAGCGCTCGCGGTTGCGGTACATCCGCAGCAGCGCGGTCGTGGTGTCCACCCGCAGCGCGTGCAGCCCGAGCCAGCCGTCGGCCATGCCGGGGTCGATGCGCACGGCCGTCCGGAACTCCTCCTCGGCCTGCGGATAGGCGCCCATCGTGTAGGCGTCGACTCCGCGCAGCCAGGCGAGCTCGGCGGGGGCATGTGTGCCCTGTGTGCCGAAGTCCATCGGGTCCCCCACAACCGTCTACACGTGGACGGGAATTGACCGCACCGAGGGGCATCGTACCTGCGCAGGGGGTGCGTGATGAGGGAGAAGAGGGCGATCGGTCGTGATCGACGAGATCCGCCGGAGGCTCACCGGTGGTCACCCTCGGTGAGGAAGAGGGCGGAACGAAGCCCCCGATCACGGGGGAACAACCGGGGGCTTCGCGTCCGCGGCGGCTTCGAAGGGCCGCACATTCAGAACGTAAGACCTGTACGCCCCTTGGGTCAAGCCGAGTTGAGGCACTTGCGGAAGTGGAGTTCCGCCCACTCAGTTTGCGGCCGGGGACTCGTCACGATGGGTGATGATCTGGTTCGGGCCTGCGGTCGCAGAGGGCCCAGGCAGCCACTCGTAACCCTTCCCGCTCTCCCGTACCAAGGTGTCGGCGAACGGCCGCGAAGGGTCCTCGGTGAAATGGCGAGTCTCCGCCACGGTCCAGCCGTCCCAGAAATCGGCCTGCGCGGGCCCGTCCCGATGCCGCCCGCGCACCCAGGACTCCACGGCGCCGCGCTCCATCCACAGCAGCCGCGCGAGGAACGGCCGCAGCACCCGCCGCCCGGCACCCACGCCCTCCATGAGCACCACGGGCGCCGGCTCCAGCGTCCTCGCCGGACCGAAGGCGCGCAGATTCCAGTCGTACGGGTGATAGCGCGCCGTCCGGCCCTCGGACAGGGGCCCGACGACCTGGTCCAGGAGACGGCCCGTCCACTCGAAGAGCTCCTCGTGGCTCGCGAGGTCGTCGAGACGCAGCACGGGCGCCCCGCCGAGGGCCGCGGACAGCCGGTCGGCCAGCGTGGACTTGCCGGACCCGGCGTGCCCGTCGACCGCGACGAGCCGCACCGGGCCGCAGGAGGGCGGCAGCCGGCGCAGGGCGGCGGCGGCCCGGTCGAGGTCGTCGGTCATGGCTTCAGGGTAGGGGACCGGCCTGCCGGGATCCGCCCCAGGTCAGCGAGGCGGTGCTTGCCACTGGTGGAGACCAATATTGCTCGTGCGGCGCGTGTCGAATCGCTGGCAGAAGCCGTCCACGAGCCGCGATAGTGGGGCCCGCAGCCCGTCCGTTCGCCACCACCGACTGGAGGGTCACCGCCCATGCCCCCTGCCACCCCGCGCCGCACCGTCCTCGCCGCGGCCCTCGCCGCGGCGGCCGGAACGGCGGCGTCCGTCGCCCCGGCCGCGGCCGCGGCCGCGATCGAGGCCACCGGAGACACCCCCGACCCCGGCCTCGTGGACAACCGCTTCTGGTCCACGTACACCGACTGGCGCTGCGGCACCGCGGCCGGCACCCGGGCCGTCGCCGGCCGCCGCCCCGGCCTGGTGATCGACACCCCGGCCGGCCGCACCGACTACGCCGACCCGCACTCCGGCCGGACGAGCACCTGGGAGTACGCGACCTGGACCTCGCCCGTCCACACCTCCACGGTCCCCGCGACCGAGGTCATCGCCTCCTGGAACGCCCACACCCCGCCCGGCACCTGGATCCAGGTCGACCTGCGCGGCACATACGGCGACGGCACCGACACCCCCTGGTTCGTGATGGGCCGCTGGGCCTCCGGCGACGCCGACATCCGCCGCACCTCCGTCGACGACCAGAGCGACGGCAAGGCCTCGATCTGGACCGACACCTTCGCGGTCGACGACCCGGCGAGCGGCCTCCGGCTCGTCTCGTACCAGCTCCGCCTCACCCTCCACCGCACCCCCGGCACCACCCTCTCGCCCCTGGTCTGGCGGCTCGGCGCGATGGCCTCCGACATCCCGGACCGCTTCGACGTCCCCGCCTCGGCGCCCGGCCTCGACCACGAGCTGACGGTGCCGCGCTACTCGCAGAACACCCACGTCGGCCAGTACCCCGAGTACGACAACGGCGGCGAGGCCTGGTGCAGCCCCACCTCCTCGCAGATGATCATCGAGTACTGGGGCCGTCGCCCCTCCTCCGCCGACCTGGCCTGGGTGAACCCCGACTTCGCCGACCCCCAGGTCTGCCACGCGGCCCGCCACACCTACGACCACCAGTACGCAGGCTGCGGCAACTGGCCCTTCAACGCCGCCTACGCCGCCGCCTACCCCGACATGAACGCGGTGGTCACCCGGCTGACCTCGCTCACCGACCTGGAGACCCTGATCCGCGCCGGCATCCCGGCCATAACGTCCCAGTCCTTCCGCAAGGAGGAACTCACCGGCGCCGGCTACGGCACCTCGGGCCACCTGATGACCGTCATCGGCTTCACCGCGACCGGCGACGTGATCGCCAACGACCCGGCCTCACCCAGCAACGAGGCCGTGCGCCGGGTCTACCGGCGGCGCGAGTGGGAGAACATCTGGCTGCGGACGAAGCGGTACAACGCGAGCGGGAAGGTGGTCTCCGGCACGGGCGGGGTCTGCTATCTCTACTTCCCCGACCGTCCGACTCCCGTGCAGCGCAAGGCGCTTCAGGTCGTCGGGGTGCTGTGAGGGGGCGGCCGGGGCGAGTCGGATCAGACCGTCGGCACGTCCCTGACGAACACCAGCCCGTCCGCTGCCTGTAGATGTGCCGGGGCCAGCGGCGCGTAGCCGAACCATGGTGAGACGCGCGCCGTGGGCAGCGCGTCGCCGAGGTGGGCCGTGAGGCGGCGGGGGGCGAGGAGGGAGGGGGCGGCGGGGAGCTGCGCGTACAGCAGGCCCTCCAGGGTGTCCGGCGGGGGCGCGTCGACGCCCTGGTGGTGGATGGTGCCGAGGGCCGTGGGGAGGAAGGCGTAGTCCGGGCCGAGGCGGGTGCTCACCAGGGCGCCGGCGCTCCACCACCGCAGCGGGTCGCCGCCCATGCGCATGGTGCTCTGCTCCCGCTGGAGGTGGGAGTTGTGGGCGTAGACGAGGACCGGGCCCCGGTCGGTGAGGGCGAGGAGGTTCTCGGCCATCATCCGGCCGCGGACGCCGAGGAGGCGGGGGAGCCGGGCGGGGGAGGTGTCCGCCATCCAGTGGTGGTACTGGAGCAGGCCGAGCGCGGTGCGCGCGTGGAGGCGGGCGAGGTCGACCTCCTCTCGTGAGGTCGCCGCGAGCAGCAGCGGCGCCTGCTCGTCGAGCAGGGCCGCCAGGTCGTCGGCGAGCAGTCGCAGTTCCGCGGCCTCGGGCGAGCGGCCCACCGAGCGCGTGGGGTCGTGCATGACGGCGGGATCGGTCCACCGCTCGTCGGTGCCGAGCAGCCGGTCGAGGGTGTCCGCGGTGCAGGGCAGCAGGGACGGGTCCACCTGGGCCGCGAGCCGGGTGTGGAGCGCGGTGAGGGCCTGGCGCGGGCTCGCGGCGGCGGTGATCTCCAGCGGGCCGTCGAAGCCGGCGAAGCGGAGCCGGTCGTCGGCGGGCCGCCCCTCGTTGAACTCGCGCATCCAGCGGACCAGCGCCCGGTTGGCCGCGGAGGCGCCCCAGCCGTGGCTGATCCCGCGCTCCACGACCTCGTCGAGGGGGCCGTCGGTGCCCTCGGTCACGTACGCGTCGACGAGCAGCCCCATGAGGCAGTCGCTCTCCAGCGCGATCGTCCGGTAGCCCTCCTCCTCGACGAGCTGCCGGAAGAGCGCGTTGCGCAGTTCCAGGAGGAAGTCCTCGCCGTGGGTGGGCTCGCCGAGCGCGAGCAGCCGGGGGCGGGGGCGTGACTGGGATCGGGGCCGGGACTGGGATCGGGCGGTCTCAGGCCGGTCCTGGAGCAGCTCCAGGACACCGGCAGCGGAGACGGAACGGGCGGTTTCCTTGATGTCAGTCGCCATGGCTTCAACGGTATCGTTGAAGCCTCGGTGGAGACTTTTCGTCGATTCATCCGCGATATCGTCGGCCTCATGAGGCAGAACCTTCAAACCAGAGATGCGGGCGAGCGGCTGCGGCCGATCGATCTGGCCCGCGCGCACGGTCTGTCCACGCAGGCGGTCCGCAACTACGAGGAGGCCGGCATCCTCCCGCCCGCCGCCCGCACCCCCTCCGGCTATCGCGCCTACACCCCCCGCCACGCGAGCGCCCTGCGCGCCTTCCTCGCCCTGCTGCCCGGCCACGGGCACCCGACCGCGACCGCGATCATGCGGGCCGTGCACGAGGGCGACCCCGACGAGGCCTTCCGCCTCGTCGACGAGAGCCACGCCCTGCTCCTTGAGGACCGCCGCACCCTCCGGGCCGTCGAGAGCGCCCTGCGCGATCTGGGGCCGGATCCCGCGGAAGGCCCGTTCGGGGCGTCCGGCCCGTCCGGCCCGTCCGGGTCGTCGGGGGACACCTTCATCGGTCCGCTGGCCGGCCGCCTCGGCATCCGGCCCGCGACCCTGCGCGCGTGGGAGCGCGCCGGACTGGTGCGGCCGCGCCGGGACCCCCGTACCGGATACCGGGTGTACGGAGCGGCCGACGTACGGGACGCCCGCCTCGCCCACCAGCTGCGCCGGGGCGGCTATCCGCTGGAGCGGATCGCCCCGCTCCTCGACCAGGTGCGGGCCGCGGGCGGTCTCGAACCCCTGGAGGGCGCGCTCGGCGACTGGCGTGCCAGGCTGTCCGCCCGCGCCCGCGCGATGCTGGCCGGGGCGGCGCAGCTCGACGCGTATCTCCGCGAGCGCGACTGACCGGGTACCCGTCCGAGGCTCCGGCGTCGCGGAACCGTGAGACGGGACGGCCGACCGGGCATAACCCTCCCGACAGGCCCCGAACCCCCCAGCGAGGAGCGCGCCGCCATGGTCGAGCAGGTCGAACGCCGGCTGCCCACCGACGAGGCCCGGGAGCTGCTCGCCCTGGTGCGGGAGATCGCCGAGCGCGAGATCGCGCAGACCGCCGCCGAGGAGGAGGCCGCCGGGCACTTCCCGCGCGAGCTCTTCCGGCTGCTCTCCGCCTCCGGGCTGCTCGGACTGCCGTACGACTCGGCGTACGGCGGCGGCGACCAGCCGTACGCCGTCTACCTCCAGGTCCTGGAAGAGCTGGCCGCCGCCCGGCTCACCGTGGCCCTCGGGGTCAGCGTGCACAGCCTGTCCTGCCACGCCCTGGCCGCCTTCGGCAGCGACGAGCAGCGGGCCGCCCATCTGCCCGCGATGCTCGGCGGCGGACTGCTCGGCGCGTACTGCCTGTCCGAGCCGGCCTCCGGCTCCGACGCGGCCGCGCTGCGCACCCGGGCGGCCCGCGACGGCGACGCGTGGGTGCTCGACGGCACCAAGGCATGGATCACCCACGGCGGGATCGCCGACTTCTACACCGTCATGGCCCGCACCGGCGGCGAGGGCCCGAAGGGGATCACCGCCTTCCTGGTACCCGGGGACGCGCCCGGTCTGAGCGCCGCCGCGCCCGAGCGGAAGATGGGCATGAAGGGCTCGCCCACCGCCCAGGTGCACCTCGACGGGGTACGGGTTCCCGACGCCCGCCGGATCGGGGCGGAGGGGCAGGGCTTCGCCATCGCCCTTGCGGCCCTTGACTCCGGTCGGCTCGGCATCGCGGCCTGCGCGGTGGGCGTGGCACAGGCCGCGCTGGACGCCGCCGTGGCGTACGCGCGGGAGCGCCGCCAGTTCGGCCGGCCGATCGCCGACTTCCAGGGGCTGCGCTTCCTGCTCGCCGACATGGCCACCCAGGTCGAGGCGGGCCGGGCGCTCTATCTGGAGGCGGCCCGGCTGCGCGACGAGGGCCGGCCCTTCGGCAGGCAGGCGGCCATGGCGAAGCTGTTCTGCTCGGACGCGGCGATGCGGGTGACGACGGACGCGGTGCAGGTGCTCGGCGGTTACGGCTACACCGCGGACTTCCCCGTCGAGCGGCTGCTGCGGGAGGCGAAGGTGCTCCAGATCGTCGAGGGCACCAATCAGATCCAGCGCGTGGTCATCGCCCGCCACCTGGCCGGACCAGAGTCCCGTTGACCCGGACCGTGCGGTCCGCCCACACGGGGCCCGAGGCGAGCCGGCTCCACTCCTGGTCGCGGTGGCCCGGCAGGGTCCTGCCGCGACTGGCCCAGAGGTCGAGCACCGCCTTGTAGATGGGCGGATCGGCCGGATGGGACGGAAGGGAGACATGAGGCGGCGCGGCGGCCTGCGCCGGGGCCGGCACGGGAACCGGCACCGGCATCGGCATCGGCAGCGGAACATGCGCGGACCCGGACCCGGACCCGGACCCAGACGCGGACCCGGGCCCAGACGCGGAGCCGGACCCGGACGCGGACCCGGGCCCGGACGTCGGCGCGGGGACGGAGACGGCCGTGGGGGCGGGAGCGGGGGCGGGCAAGGGAGCGGAGGTCTGCGGCTCGGGTGCCTGCGCGGGGGCGGGAACCGGAGCCGGAACCGCCTGCTGAACCGATTCTTCACAGCGCGGCTCGGACTGTCGATGCCGGCCGTATCCGCTGGGTGTCGTATACAGCGTGGTCATGCCCGGACCAACGCTTCGGCGCGGCCCACGGTCACCGCCGGACGTGGTCGAGCGGGAGTTCGAGGCGTCCCCAGGGGCGCTCGCGCACCGCCCTCCGCCGCTGCGCGGTGCACGACTCTGGTCGGGGGCACGGCACCTGACGTACCGTCAGATCCCACTCGCCGCCGAGGAGGTCACACGTGTCAGACGACCGGCCCGTCCCGCTCGACGAATACCCCGTGCACCAGGCGCCGCTCTCCATGAAGCACCACGTCAGCGGCGACCGGAACGCTTACGACCGGTGCATCTTCCATGTCTTCGACCACCAGGGACGCGCCCTTCTCATCGCCGGGCTCGGCGTCTACCCCAACACCGGGGTGATCGACGCCTACGCGACCCTGCGCAGCGGCGACCTGCTGCACGCGGTCCGCGCCTCCGACGCCCTCGGCGAGGACCGGATGAACCTCTCCGTCGGCCCGCTGAGCATCACCGTCCACGAACCGCTGGGGCGCCTCTCCCTGCACTGCGACCCCGACCCCGCCGACCCCGACGGGCTGTCCTTCGACCTCACCTGGACCGGCGACTTCCCCGCCGTCTGGGAGCCGCACCACACCCAGCGGCGCGGCGACCGGCTCACCCTGGAGGGCCGTCGCTTCGTCCAGGCCGGGCACTGCGCCGGCGTGATCCGCGCCGGCGGCGAGGAGTTCACCGTCACGGCGGGGAAGTGGACCGGCACCCGCGACCGCAGCTGGGGCGTGCGCCCGCTGCCCGGCGAAGAGCCGGGCCGCGCCGAGGAGTTCCGCCCCGAGGGCTTCCACTGGCTCTGGATCCCGATGCGCTTCGACGACCGCTTCCTCATGGTCATCGCCCAGGAGGACGCCGACGGCTACCGCACCCTCAACGAGGCCCTGCTGGTACGCGAAGGGCACCGCGACAGCCAACTCGGCTGGCCCCGCACCGACATCACCTACCGGCCCGGCACCCGCGACCCCGAACGGGCCGTCGTCCACCTCACCGACCCGGCCGGCAAGCCCCTGGAGGTCGGCGTGGAGATCCTCGCCTCCTCCCCGCTCGCGATCGGCGCCGGCTACCCGCCCGCCCCCGACTGGCAGCACGGCAGCTGGCAGGGCCGCGACTGGACCGACCGCCGCGTGTACGACCTCTCCGACCCGGCCGCCCACCCCCTGGCCGCCTACGGAGTCACCGACCACGCCGCCCGCTTCACCCTCGACGGCCGGACCGGCCACGGCATCTTCGAACACGGCTCCTTCGGCCGCCACGACCCGAGCGGCTTCGCCGACCACACCTCGACCGCCTCGTAAGGAGTACGGATGACCGCCCGCGCACCCCGACCCCGTACCTCCACCCGAGACCCCGAGGAACTGGGCCGCCGGCTCGCCGCGTGGCTCGACGCGCGGCTGCCCGGCGCCCGGGTCACCGGCCTCGCCGTGCCCGGGTCCAACGGGATGTCCAGCGAGACCCTGCTCTTCGACCTGGAGCACCCGGACGCGCCGGTACGGGGCTGCGCCCTGCGGCTGGCCGCCGACCCCGCCGCGTACACCGTCTTCCCCGTCTACGACATGGCCCGCCAGCACCGGGTGATGCGACTCGTCGGCGCGCACACCGACGTGCCGGTGCCGCGCGTGCTGTGGCTGGAGGAGGACCCGGGGCCGCTGGGCGCGCCGTTCTTCGTGATGGCCCGCGCCGAGGGCCGGGTTCCGCCGGACGTCATGCCCTACACGTACGAGGGGAACTGGCTGCACGCGGCGAGCGACGCCGAACGGGCGCGCCTGGAGGCCGCGTCGGTCGCGGTCCTGGCCCGGCTGCACGACCAGTTCCCCGCGAAGCGGGCGGAGTTCCTGCTGCCCGAGGGACCGGGGAGTCCGCTGCGCCGTCATGTCGACGCCCAACACGCCTACTACGCCTGGGTGGTGGACGGTCTGGCCCGCTCGCCGCTGATCGAGTCGGCCTTCGACTGGCTGGAGGCGCACTGGCCGACCGACGAGGGTCCGGCCGTGCTCACCTGGGGCGACGCCCGGATCGGGAACATCGTCTACGACGGCTTCGAGCCCGCCGCCGTCCTCGACTGGGAGATGGCGGCCTGCGCCCCGCGCGAGGTCGACCTCGGCTGGACGGTGTATCTGCACCGCTTCTTCCAGGACCTGACGGTGAGCTTCGGCCAGCCCGGCCTGCCGGACTTCCTGCGCCGCGACGCGATCGAGCGGCGGTATGCCGAACTCACCGGGCACACGCCCCGGGACATGGAGTTCCACACCCTGTACGCGGCGCTGCGGCACGCGATCGTGATGCTCAGGATCGCGTACCGGCAGGCGTACTTCGGCGAGGTGGAGGTGCCGGTGGACGCGGAGTACGCCGACGGCCTGATCCTGCACCACGCCACGCTGGCGGCGATGGTGCAGGGACGCTACTGGTGAGGGCCCCGGGCCCGGCGAGGGATCAGGCCGCGCGGCGCAGCTGGGCGGGCTTGATCGGGCGCGAGCCCGGGCCGCCCACGTGCGAGAACGGCTGCATCCGCCAGTCGAGGCCCTGGGGCAGCGTCAGGAGCAGGGCGGTGTCCTGCTCCTGGACCTCCAGGGTGTCGTCGGCGGCGCGGGCCCCGGCGGCGGCGCGGCCGGTGCCGGAGCAGACCGTGAGCACGAAGGGGTTCCACGGCGTCGGGCAGAGCGCGTGCTCCGGCAGGACGTCCTCGTCCGCGAGCAGCGCGATCGGCTGCTCGCAGTCCGGGCAGATCACCCGGTACATCTCAAAGGTGTCGTACGCGTCGAGCTCGTCGACGGTGTCGACGGAATCAACAGGCTCCTGCATGGAGAATCTCCCCCTCGGACGGGTCGGCCGGATCTGAGTGGCCTCGACCACAGCAAGCAATTCCCATGCGGCCCGCCGCATAACCGTGAGGTCACGCCCCAGACCCCGAGATGCCTGTGGCGTTCGTCACATGCCCCTCGCAGGTGCCTCCCGGATGCCCCGAACACCGGCGAACAGCGGCATACGGGCCGCCCCCGGCTGTGCCCCGGTACCGCCGGGGCAATAGGGTCACCGCATGGAGGAGCTGGATCGTCAGATCGTCGAGTTGCTCGTCAAGGACGGGCGCATGAGCTACACCGACCTGGGCAAGGCCACCGGCCTGTCCACCTCGGCGGTGCATCAGCGCGTCCGTCGCCTCGAGCAGCGCGGAGTCATCCGCGGCTACGCCGCCGTCGTCGACCCGGAGGCCGTCGGTCTGCCGCTCACCGCCTTCATCTCGGTGAAACCCTTCGACCCGAGCGCCCCCGACGACACCCCCGACCGGCTCGCCGACATCCCCGAGATCGAGGCCTGCCACAGCGTCGCCGGCGAGGAGAACTACATCCTCAAGGTGCGCGTCGCCACCCCGCTGGAGCTGGAGCACCTGCTCAGCCGCATCCGCTCCCAGGCCCATGTCTCCAGCCGCACCACGGTCGTCCTCTCCACGCCGTACGAGGCCCGCCCGCCCCGCATCTAGAACGCCCCGGCCGGAGCACCCCCGGGACCCGGCGGACAAACCGGGTCTCCGCAGGTCCTAGCCTGGTGGGATGAGCGCGAACGAACACCGCACCGTGCTGCTGCGCGGTGGAGAAGTCCACAGCCCCGCCGACCCCTTCGCCACCGCCATGGTGGTGGAGCGCGGGCACGTCGCCTGGGTCGGCTCGGAGGGCGCGGCCGACGCCTTCGCCGCCGGTGTGGACGACGTGGTCGACCTGGAGGGCGCGCTCGTCACCCCCGCGTTCGTCGACGCCCATGTGCACACCACCGCCACCGGCCTGGCGCTGACCGGCCTCGACCTGTCCGCCGCGGGATCGCTCGCCGAGGCCGCGGAGCGGATCCGCGGCCACGCCGAGGCCCGCCCGGCCGACCGGATCCTCATCGGGCACGGCTGGGACGCCGCCCGCTGGCCCGAGCGCCGCCCGCTCACCCGCGCGGAGCTCGACGAGCTCACCGGCGGCCGGCCGCTCTACCTCACCCGGATCGACGTCCACTCGGCCGTCGTCACCACCGCGCTGCTCGACCTGGTGCCCGGCGTCCGCGCGCTCGACGGCTTCCACGACGGGCAGCAGCCGCTCACCGGCGACGCCCACCACGCCGTACGGGCCGCCGCCTACGCGGCCCTGTCGCCGAGTCAGCGCACCGAGGCCCAGCGGGCCGCCCGGGAGCACGCCGCCTCGCTCGGCATCGGCACCCTGCACGAGTGCGGCGGCCCGGAGATCTCCTCCGAGGAGGACTTCACCGGTCTGCTGGACCTGGCCCGCAGCGAGCCCGGTCCGCGGATCGTCGGCTACTGGGCCGACCTGGACGTCGAGCGGGCTCGCGCCCTCGGCGCCCTCGGCGCGGCCGGCGACCTGTTCGCCGACGGCTCCCTCGGCTCGCACACCGCCTGCCTGCACGCCCCGTACGCCGACCACCCCGGCGCCGGGCACACCGGCACCGCCCACCTGGACGCGGCCGCCGTCGCCGCCCACATCGTGGCGTGCACCGAGGCCGGCCTCCAGGGCGGCTTCCACGCGATCGGCGACGCCGCCGTGGACGCGGTCGTCGAGGGCGTCCGGGCCGCCGCCGAGAAGCTGGGCCTGGCCCGCGTCCGGGCCGCCCGGCACCGCGTCGAGCACGCCGAGATGATCAGCCCGGAGTCGATCGCCGCCTTCGCCGAGCTCGGCCTGACCGCCTCCGTGCAGCCGGCCTTCGACGCGTACTGGGGCGGCGAGGAGGGCATGTACGCCGACCGCCTCGGCGTCGAGCGGGCCCGCGGCCTCAACCCGTACGCGGCGCTGCTGCGGGCCGGCGTGCCGCTCGCCTTCGGCTCGGACAGCCCGGTCACCCCGCTGGACCCGTGGGGGACCGTGCGGGCCGCCGCCTTCCACCGCACGCCCGAGCACCGGGTCTCGGTGCGGGCCGCCTTCACCGCGCACACCCGCGGCGGCTGGCGCGCGGTCGGCCGCGACGACGCCGGCAGCCTGGTGCCGGGCGCCCCCGCGGACTACGCGATCTGGCGGACCGGCGAGCTGGTGGTGCAGGCGCCGGACGACCGGGTGGCCCGCTGGTCGACCGACCCGCGCTCCGGAACGCCCGGACTGCCCGATCTGTCCCCCGGTGGCGATCTTCCGGTCTGCCTGGAGACGGTCGTCTCCGGACAGACCGTGTTCGTGCGGCCGAACGAGTGACCTAAGGACATTTCGCACCGCCGCGTGAACCCCGCCGCGCTCGCCCGCGACCTGCGGATCTTCGTCCCCGGCCTGCAGTGACGGTTCATCGCCGCAGGTCAAACGGGTGTTGACAGCGCACGGGCCGCGGCCGGTAGGTTCGCAGCGTCCACCAAGGACGTCCGACCGGTTTCAAACCTCCACGCAGGCACCGAACGCCGCCCGCGCCTCGGGGGCGAGGGAAGGTTTTTCCGGCGGAGGGTGCGACCCGGGTGGGGCCCCGGCGTTCAGTAGACAACGGCCTCGGTCGATCCGCAGCCAGCGGATCCCGGGTCGGCCCGAAGGACGCCGGGCCCCGATCCCGCACCCCGTGCGCACGGCTCGCTATGGTGGGGGCTCGCGTATGTATCCGAAGGGGCAGTAGTGAACGACGGTGGCCAGAGGCGTTACGGCCCGCTCGGCGAGGCCTTGGTGATCATCCCGACCTACAACGAGGCGGAGAACATCAAGCCGATCGTCGCGCGCGTGCGGGAGGCCGTACCCGAGGCGCACGTACTCGTCGCCGACGACAACAGCCCCGACGGCACGGGCAAGTTCGCCGACGAGATCGCGGCCGAGGACGACCATGTCCACGTCCTGCACCGCAAGGGCAAGGAAGGGCTCGGCGCCGCCTATCTGGCGGGCTTCCGCTGGGGCATGGAGCACGGCTACGACGTCCTGGTCGAGATGGACGCCGACGGCTCCCACCAGCCCGAGGAACTGCCCCGGCTGCTCACCGCCCTCAAGGGCGCCGACCTGGTGCTCGGCTCCCGCTGGGTGCCCGGCGGCCGGATCGTGAACTGGCCCAAGTCCCGCGAGTTCATCTCGCGCGGCGGCAGCCTCTACTCCCGGCTCATGCTCGACGTGCCGATCCGCGACGTCACCGGCGGCTACCGGGCCTTCCGCAAGGAGACCCTGCTCGGCCTCGGTCTGGACGACGTCGCCTCGGCCGGCTACTGCTTCCAGGTCGACCTGGCGCGCCGCGCCGTCGCCGCCGGCTTCCACGTCGTCGAGGTGCCCATCACCTTCGTCGAGCGGGAGATCGGCGACTCCAAGATGAGCCGGAACATCGTCGTCGAGGCGCTGTGGCGGGTCACCGGCTGGGGTCTGACGGCCCGGGCCGAGAAGGTCGGCAGGCTGCTGGGCCGCAAGCCCTGATCTCTCCTGGTGCGCCCCTGATCTCTCCCGGCGCGCCCTGCTCTCCGCTTCGCGCCCTGATCTCTCCTTTACGACGTTCCTGCGGGCCGCCAGGCACACTGGGGTGCATGACGACCGGCGCACCGCCCTCCCATGCCCCCCGGCGCTCCCGCGCCCGCACCTTCCTCCCGCTGGGCCTCGCGGTCTGGCTGGTCCTGGAGATCTGGCTGCTCACGCTCGTGGCGGACGCGGCGGGCGGGTTCACCGTGTTCCTGCTCCTGGTGGGCGGTGCCGTGCTCGGCGGCGCCGTCATCAAGCGGGCCGGCCGACGGGCCTTCGCCAACCTCACCGGCACCTTCCAGCGTGCCCAGGAGGCGGCGCAGCGCGGCGAGGTGCCCCAGGCGCCCGACCGGGCCGGTGCGCAGGACCGCAACGGCTTCCTCATGCTCGGCGGACTGCTTCTGATGATCCCGGGCCTGATCTCCGACGCCCTCGGCCTCCTCCTGCTGGTCCCGCCGGTGCGCACGGCCGTCGGGCGGTACGCGGAGCGGATCGCGGAGCGCCGGATGAACGCCGCGCCGCCCGGCAGCCTCCAGGACGCCTTCCAGCAGGCCCGTATGCGCCGGCCGGACGGCAAGGTCGTCCAGGGCGAGGTCATCCGCGAGGACGCGCCCCAGGGCCCCGCGCGGCCCCAGGAGCCCCGTCCGCCCCTGCTGCCCTGACCCCGGGGGCTGACCCCCGGGTCCGCACGAGATACGCCGCGGGGCCCGGTACACGTGATGTGTACCGGGCCCCGCGGCGTATCTCTCGTGGCCGTGCCACCGGCCTGGTCTCAGCCCGTCAGGCGGACTTGCGGCTGTCGCGCGGATGCACGGCGATGTTCATGGCGCCGGACCGAAGGACCGCCAGCCGCTCGGCCAGCACCTCCTCCAGCTCCTCGCGGGTGCGCCGCTCCATGAGCATGTCCCAGTGCGTACGCGCAGGCTTGCCCTTCTTCTCCTCGGGGCCGTCCCCGTCCACCAGGAGTGCCTGGCTTCCGCAGACCTTGCACTCCCACTCCGGCGGAATCTCCGCCTCGACCGAGAAGGGCATCTCGAAACGATGCCCCTTCTCGCATGCGTACTCCACCGCCTGGCGCGGGGCCAGATCGATGCCGCGGTCGGTCTCGTAGCTGGTCACCACGAGGCGCGTGCCGCGAAGAGCTCGCTCACTCATGAATCGTGCCTCCCGGGCTTGTCGCCCACAGGACAGGTGTCGCTGTCGTCGTCATCCGGTCAACGTCCGGTCGGCGGTAAAGATTCCCGTTCCGGGTCATGCGTCGCCCGTCGTGCCGCCCCTTTTTGTACCCACCAGTGCCCGTTTTGTCACATCTGGCATGAGATGTCACTCAACGTCTTCACCAAGTCAGTACGCAGTAACGGTCCGCCTGGCAGGCCAAACGCGTACACTACCGCCCTTTCACTCCTGCGTCTAAATCCGGGCCGGAACGGGATTGCCCGCGGCCGCCACCGCGGCCCGAACCGGCACCCGTGCCAGGAGCACGAAGCCGATCCCGAAGAAGATCACCAGGGAGATGATGGCATCCCGATAGCTTCCGGTCAGCTGATACGCGAGACCGAACACCAATGGCCCCAGCCAGCTCAGCCCGCGGTCGCTCATCTCGTACGCGGAGAAGTACTCCGCCTCCTTGCCGCGCGGCACCAGGTGCGAGAACAGCGAGCGCGACAGCGCCTGGCTGCCGCCCAGGACCAGTCCGATGGCCCCCGCCAGGCAGTAGAAGAAGACGGGCGCGCCGGCCGGCAGGAAGTAGCCCGCCGCCAGGATCGCCGTCCACACCGCGAGCGAGCCGAGGATCGTGCGCTTCGCGCCGTACGAGCGGGCCATCCGCCCCATCCCGAGCGCCCCCGCCACCGCGAGCACCTGGACCAGGAGCACCGCCGTGATGAGCGTCGTCTGGTCCAGGCCCAGCTCCTCGGAGCCGTACACCGAGGCCTGCGAGATCACCGTCTGCACGCCGTCGTTGTAGATGAGGTACGCGAGCAGGAAGGACAGCGTCAGCGGGTGCCGCCGCATGTCCCGCAGGGTGGCCCGCAGCTGCTTCCAGCCGCTGCCCACCGAGCCCTCGCCGGGGGCGCCGCCGGCCCGCTCGACCCGCCGGTCCCGCAGCGCGCGCAGCGGCACCAGGGTGAAGGCGCCCCACCACAGCCCGGCCGAGGCCAGACAGATCCGCACGGCCGTGCCCTCCGACAGGCCGAGGGACTCGTGCCCCGAGTACACGATCAGGTTGAGCACGAGGACCAGGGCACCGGAGGTGTAGCCGAAGGCCCAGCCGCGCGAGGAGACCGCGTCCCGCTCGTCGGGCTCGGCGATCTGCGGCAGATAGGCGTTGTAGAGCACCATCGACACCGAAAGCGCCGCGTTCGCCACGATCAGCAGGAACGCGCCGAGCAGATAGCGCTGCCCGTCCAGGAAGAACATCCCGGTCGTCGCCGCCGCGCCCACGTACGCGGAGGCCGCGAGCAGCGGCTTCTTCCGGCCCGAGCGGTCCGCCGCCGCGCCGACCAGCGGCATCACCAGGACCGCGACGACGATCGACGCGGAGACGGCGTACGCGAACAGGGAACCGGCCCGCACGGGGATGCCCAGCGGGTGCACGAAGCCCTCGGGGTCCGCCGCCGCCTTCGCCACCGAGGTCAGATACGGCCCCAGGAACACGGTGAGGACGCTCGTCGAGTAGACCGAGCAGGCGAAGTCGTAGAAGTACCAGCCGCGCTGTTCGCGGCGCCGCTCGGCCGGATCGGCCGCCCGGCCGTCCGGCTGCCCGTCAGTGTCGACGTCGGTCAAGGCCGCGCCCCCTCGCTCGTCCCCGCGGTGCTCCATGGCGCCACGGGGTGCCCCGTTCTGATGATGTGCTGCACGCTCTGAACGCTCAGGCCCACAGTCCCCGGTCGGTGAGGACGGCCCGCAGCGTCTCCAGATGATCGGTCATGATGCCGTCCACGCCAAGGTCCAGGAGGGCGTGCATGCGTTCCGGCTCGTTGATCGTCCACACGTGCACCTGCAGACCGCGGGCGTGCGCCGCGCGCAGGAAGCGGCGGTCCACCACCGGGATGCCGCCCTGGCTCTCCGGGACCTGGGCAGCGACCGCGCCCGCGCGCAGCGGCGCGGGGATGCCGAGGGAGCGCAGCCGCAGGGCGGCGACGCCCGTCATGCCGTACGAGGTGGCGAGCCGCGGTCCGGCGAGCTTCTGCGCCCGCGCGATCCGCGCCTCGGTGAAGGAACTCACACAGACCCGGTCCCAGGCATCGGTCCGGCCGATCAGTTCGATCAGCGGGGCGAGGGCCGACTCGGCCTTCATGTCCACGTTCCAGCGGGCTCCGGGGAACTCGTCCAGGAGGTCCTCGAAGAGCGGCAGCGGCTCCTTGCCGGCCACCCGGGCCTCCGCGACCGCCGCCCACGGCAGATCGCGGATCCGGCCGCCGGTGTCGGTCACCCGGTCGAGGGTCGCGTCGTGGAAGGCGACGAGCCGCCCGTCGGCGGTGGTGTGCACATCGGTCTCGAAGTACCGGTAACCGGCCGCGGCGGCCCGCCGGAAGGCGGCCGCCGTGTTCTCCAGGCCGTCCGCCGTGCCGCCGCGGTGGGCGAAGGGCAGCAGCGGGGCCGGGTGGTCGAGATAGGGGTGGCGATCGTGAGTCACCGCCGCAGTATGGCCTGCCCCGGTGTCCCCGAGACGACGGGAGTGCTTCCGGTGCTCTCCCCGGGCACGGCGAAGAAGCGCAGGAAGAACTGCGCGAGCGGGCCGATGGCCAGGGCGTAGAGGATCGTGCCCACGCCGAACGAGCCGCCGAGCAGGAAGCCGGTGGCGACGACGGCGATCTCGATCGCCGTCCGCACCAGCCGGATCGACCGGCCGGTCAGCCGGTGCAGGCCCGTCATCAGGCCGTCGCGCGGGCCGGGGCCGAAGCGGGCCGCGATGTAGAGGCCGGTGGCCACGCCGTTGAGCACGATCCCGAGGAGCATCAGCGCGATCCCGGCCGGCAGCCCGTCCGTCTCCGGCACCACGGCCAGCGTGCCGTCCATCGCGAGGCCGATGACGAAGACGTTGGACACCGTGCCCAGGCCCGGCTTCTGCCGGATCGGGATCCACACGAGCAGCACGAGCGCGCCCACGACGATCGACACCGTGCCGATGCTCAGACCGGTCCGGTCGGCGAGCCCCTGGTGCAGCACCCCCCAGGGCTCCAGACCGAGCCCGCCGCGCACGAGCAGCGCCGAACTGACGCCGTAGAGCGCCAGGCCGGCGTAGAGCTGGACGAGCCGACGGGTGAGGTGCCGGCCGCGGAGACCGGAGGCGATGGACAAAGGAATGCCCCCTTGTGTGACGGCTCGGACGGAGACCGGTTGGTGCCGGACGGAGCCTGGGTGGTGAAGGTGGACTGGCTCATGACACTCTGTGGCGGGGGACGACATGCCAACCATGGCCAATTCGCGGAAGGTGGACTGATTTCCATGGCCCAGTGGACCTCGGCCGTGGGGCCGGCCCAACTCGCCCGGCAACTACAGGCCCAGCAGCCCCGGCCCACCGCCCCCGGCGCCCGCAAGCCGCCCGCCTACCGCGCCCTCGCCGACGGCATCCGGCTGCTCGTCCTGGAGGGCCGGGTCCCGGTCGCCGCCCGGCTGCCCGCCGAACGCGAACTGGCCCTCGCCCTCACCGTCAGCCGCACCACCGTCGCCGCCGCCTACGAGGCGCTGCGCACCGAGGGCTTCCTGGAGTCCCGGCGCGGTGCCGGCAGCTGGACCGCCGTCCCGGCCGGCAACCCGCTGCCCGCCCGCGGTCTGGAGCCGCTGCCCCCGGAGTCCCTCGGCTCCATGATCGACCTCGGCTGCGCCGCGCTGCCCGCGCCCGAGCCCTGGCTCACCCGCGCCTTCCAGGGCGCCCTGGAGGAGCTGCCGCCGTACGCGCACACCCACGGGGACTACCCGGCCGGACTGCCCGCGCTGCGGCAGATGCTCGCCGACCGGTACACCGAGCGCGGCATCCCCACCATGCCCGAGCAGATCATGGTCACCACCGGCGCGATGGGCGCCATCGACGCGATCTGTCATCTCTTCGCCGGGCGCGGCGAGCGGATCGCCGTCGAGTCCCCCTCGTACGCCAACATCCTCCAGCTGATGCGCGAGGCCGGCGCCCGGCTCGTGCCCGTCGCCATGGCCGAGGGGCTCGGCGGCTGGGACCTGCCCCGCTGGCGCCAGGTGCTGCGCGACGCCGCGCCCCGCCTCGCGTACGTCGTCGCCGACTTCCACAACCCCACCGGCGCCCTCGCCGACGACGACCAGCGCCGGCAGCTCGTCGAGGCCGCCCGCTCGGCCGGCACGGTGCTCGTGGTCGACGAGACGATGACCGAGCTCTTCCTCGACGAGGACCTGGACATGCCCCGCCGGGTCTGCGCCTTCGACCCGGCCGGCGCCACCGTCCTCACCGTCGGCTCCGCCAGCAAGGCCTTCTGGGCGGGCATGCGGATCGGCTGGGTGCGGGCCGCGCCCGACGTCATCCGCTCCCTGGTCGCCGCCCGCGCCTACGCCGACCTCGGCACCCCCGTCCTGGAGCAGCTCGGCGTCAACTGGCTGATGCGCGCCGGTGGCTGGGAGGAGGCCGTCGGCCTGCGCCGTGCCCAGGCCCGGGAGAACCGCGACGCGCTCGTGGCCGCGGTGCGCAGGGAGCTGCCCGACTGGGAGTTCGAGGTGCCACGCGGCGGGCTCACCCTCTGGGTGCGCACCGGCGGCCTGTCCGGCTCGCGGCTCGCGGAGGTCGGCGAGCGGGTCGGCGTCCGGGTGCCCTCGGGCCCGCGCTTCGGCGTGGACGGCGCGTTCGAGGGCTACGTCCGGCTGCCGTTCACCGTCGGCGGCCCGGTCGCCGAGGAGGCCGCCGTGCGGCTCGCAGCGGCCGCCCGCCTGGTCGAGTCCGGCGCGGGCGCGGGCGGCGAGGCCGGCCCGAGGTCCTTCGTGGCGTAGACCCGGAACAGGAGGGCGGCCGCACCCCGGTGGGTGCGGCCGCCCTCTTCACGTCGGCGTACGTACGGAGCTCAGCCCTCCGCCGGTACGGGGGAGGGGAACGCCGTGGTGCCCGGCTCCTTGCGCGGGGTGGGCGCCGTGTCCGTGTCCAGGTCCGGTTCCGGCTCCGGCGCCGAGCCGGGCACCGTCTCGACCGAGGCGGCGGTCGCCGTGCGGCGCTCGGGCAGCAGCTCCAGGACCGCCCGGCGGTGCGCCTCGCTGGTCGCGTCGTCGTACGGATCGGGGGTCGCCGGCACCTGCAGGCGCAGCACCGGGCCGGCGCCGAGCCGGGCGTACCCGCGGCCGGGCGGGACGTCCGGGACCGGGGTGGTGTGCGGGGCGGTGCCGAGCACCGCGGAGATCTGGTCGGGCGCGGCGGGCCCGAGCACGATCCGGGCGCGGGTGTGCGTCCGTACCGTCTCGCCGAGCGCGTCCACGCTGTCGAACTGCTCCGCGACCACGACCGTCACCGACGCGGCCCGGCCGTGCCGCAGCGGCACCTGGAGCAGGTCCTGCGGGTCGGGGCGGCCGTCCGCGGCGGCCAGATGGCCGAGCACGGTGGGCCGGTCGAGCAGCAGCCACAGCGGGCGGCGGGTGTCTTCGGGCGCCGGGTGGCCGGCCTGCCGGGCCCGGTTCGCGGCGATCAGCCGCCGCTCGGTCTCGTGCGCGGCCCACTCCAGGCTGGCCAGCGCGCCGGCCAGGCCGCACTCGACGGCGAGCACGCCGTCCCGGCCGACGAGGCACGCGTACTCGCCGGTGCCGCTGCCCTCGATCACCAGGACGTCGCCGTGCGGCAGCGCCTGGAGGGCGATCGAGCGCAGCAGGGAGCTGGTGCCGCTGCCGGGCTGGCCGACGGCGAGCAGATGCGGCTCGGTGGAGCGGGGGCCCGTGCGCCAGACCACGGCCGGGGCGTCCTCGGCGCCGTCGGAGGCGCGCACCGGCACGGTGCGCTGCACGGCGTCGGCGTCGGTGAAGCCGAGCACCGTCTCGCCCGGCACGGTCACGAAGCGCTGGGCGGCGATCGTGGTGGGCAGCGCGGGCAGCACGCGCATGGTGAGCCGGTTGCCCTCCTCGTCCCAGTCGAAGAGGTACTCGCGGCCCCGGCCCGACTTGGCGTGCAGCAGCTGCTCGATCCGGGCCCGGGCGGCGGGCTCGCCGTCGGTGAAGTAAGGGGGGTAGGAGATCCGCAGCCGGGTGATCCGGCCGTCCTCGTCGAAGGCGTGGTCGCCGAAGACGGTGGCCCAGTCGCCGCCGTGGGCGAACAGCGGCTCGGGGTCGTCCGGGTGGGACAGGTACGGCACCAGGGCCTCGTAGAGACCCTTGAGCCGGGCGATCTCGGCGTCGTCCGGCCCGGTCTTGACGACCGGGCGCTCACGTCCCTGCCAGGCGGCCGCGCCCATCAGCGCCACGAGGGCGAGCAGCGGTCCGTACGGCACGAGGGCGACGACCAGGACGCAGGCCGCGACCAGGAACAGCGTGGGACCGCGCCGTTCCTTGGGGGTCGCGGCCCACTTGGCTCGCGCGGTCGCGGCCAGCTTCCGCAGACCACGCGAGAGGGTGATCAGCGGATGGAGCACGTCGGTGGCGCTGTCGGCGGCCGTTCGCGCGATCTCTCGGCTGCGCGCGAGCTGCGCGCTGCCGCTGCTCAGAATGCGGGGGAGTGGGCGCCGGGCCACGTCGTACTCCTGAAGGGGTGGAAGGGGCTGGGGGACGTCAGAACTTGATCCCGCCCAAGAGGCTGGCGAGGCTCTGGCCGCCGGCGGTGATGCTCGGGGCGATGGCGGTGCCGGCGAGGTAGAAGCCGAACAGCGCGCAGACGAGAGCGTGCGAGGCCTTGAGCCCGTCCTTCTTGAAGAACAGGAAGCAGATGATGCCGAGCAGGACCACGCCTGAGATGGACAGGATCATGAGGTGTTCTCCTGGTTGAGGGGACAGTCACCTTGAGTCCTTCCAGGTTCACAGCAAGTATCTATGTGACTAAAGGTGCATACGGGTGAATCTCGGGCCGTTTCACTTGACCGGTCGACGCCGGGTGCCCCTCCGGGTGACGGAACGCGCGCGCTGAGGTAGTGCACCGGTCCGGGGCGGACCGCGATCATCCTTGCCGCGGACGGGGCCCCTCATGTGCTGCGGCGGGCAGTACCCTGTCGATTCACTCGTACGGCCGCCGTCACCGTGCGCGGTCGGGCATGACAGGTGCGCAGCACGACAGGTGCGCAGGGTGACGGGTACGCAGGGCAAGGAAAGGCAGGCGCCACGATGAGCGAGCACGAGACCCCGGACCCCGAGGTCGTCGAACTGGCCGGCAAGGTCTTCTACCTGGCCAGGACCGGCGACGCGGCGACCCTCGCCGCCTGTCTCGACGCGGGCGTTCCGGCGAACCTCGGCAACGAGAAGGGCGACACGCTCGTCATGCTCGCCGCCTACCACGGGCACGCCGAGGCCGTCACCGCCCTGCTCGCCCGCGGCGCCGACGCCGACCGCGCCAACGACCGCGGCCAGACCCCGCTCGCCGGTGCCGTCTTCAAGGGCGAGGACGCCGTGATCCGCGCCCTCCTGGCCGGCGGCGCGAATCCGGAAGCAGGAACTCCGTCCGCCGTGGATACCGCGCGGATGTTTGGGAAGACGGAACTCCTGGAGCTCTTCTCCGAATCGGTGAACGAGGGCTGAACCCCAGGTGAGACGGCGCCGTAAATGTGGTCGCGGTGGCGAAATGGGTGGGTCATCATGACGTCGGGCCCGCAGGGGGCCACCGACGAGAGGCAGAGGAAGATGGTCACTGGCAAGCGCAGGACGACGGGCGGCCCGACATGTTGCCGCACGGCCTAGGCGAACAGCCTGCCCCGGTTCATCCCGGGATTCCCCCCGGTCGTGTCGACAGCTTGATGTGAGGCGTCTTCCATGTTCGATCCAGTCATAGCGCCGAGCGGCACCTTGCTCGGTCTGCTGCAGAGGGGCCGCGGCGACGGCACCCTCCACGCGCTCGCCGCACCACGCGCCGAGGCCCTCGCGGCCCTGAACCACTGCGTGCTCGACGACCCTCGCCACGACTGGCGGGTCGAGAACCGCTCCCTCTACTACGCCCGGCTCTTCCTGGACCTCCACGGAGGTCTGGAGCAGATCGAGGCGCACCTCTTCGCGGCCGAGGACCACCTCGACACCGAGGAGTCCCGGACCGGGCTCGCGCTCGCCGTCCTCGGCCACCTCGCGTCCTACGGACGCCAGGACGCCCTCGCGCTGCTCCGGCGGTACGCGGCGGGCGGCGCCAACTGGGCCTGGGCCCTGGACGAGCTCGCCCTGCGCGACGACGACGCGGGCCTGCGCGCCCTCGCCGAACCCGTGCTCGCCCGCTTCCCGGCCACCCCCGAGGGCGAGGCCGAGCTGGCCGCCACCGTCCGCGACGCCTACGAGCCCCGGCCCTGGCGCCTGTGGGCCGAGGACCCGCGGCCCGCCGTCGGCGCCCGCATCACGGCCGCCCGCGAGCAGGGCTCCTTCGACCGCTGGCAGCGCCAGCTGCGCCCCACCGGCCCCCGGCCGGGCTGGAGCGTGCGCGCCGTCCTCGACTGGGCCCAGGAGGGCCACGAGCGCGGCGCCGAACTGCACGGGCCCGCCGCCCGCTGCCTGGTCGCCGTCGCCGGACCCGAGGACCGCGAGACGATCCTCGACGCCGCCCGCGGCGGCCCCGACGGCGCCCGCTGCGCCGCCCTGCACTACCTCGCCGAGGCACAGGACCCCGCAGTCCTCGACCTCGTCGAACGCGCCGTCGGCGACGGCTCCCGCACCGTCGCGGACGCCGCAGTCGCCGCGTACGGCCGGATGTGCGGCGAGGCCGCCGTCGACCGCGCCCGCGGCTGGATCCACCGCCCCGACGAGCTCGGCGCCGCAGCCGCCGGGACGCTCGCCTGCCGCGGCGGCTCCGAGGACTCCCCCCTCGTCCTCGGCGCCCTCCGCGAGACCGTGCGCTCCCAGGGCCCCGACGCGCCCGCCCTCTACCCCCTGGTCGACGGCGCCGGCCGCCTCGGCATCGTCTGCGCCGCCCCCGTGCTGCGCCACGTCTACCGCGAGACCGCCTCCTCCCAGCTGCGCGGCCGCACCGCCCGGGCCCTCGCCGCCACCGACGCCGGTTTCCCCACCGGCTTCGCCGTCGAGTGCCTGTGGGACTGCGAGGAGACCACCCGCGAGGTCGCCGCGCAGCACGCCGAGACCGGCGACGCGCGCGTCGCCGAACGGCTGCGCAGGCTCGCCGCCGACCCCGCCGAGGAGGCGGAGGTCCAGACGGCGGTGCGCAATCGGATAGGGCCGGACCTCGACCTGCAGGTCTGAGGACCTGGGGTACGAGACGAGTACGACGGGGGTGGCCGGTGACGGCCACCCCCGCGTGCGTGCAGGGATGAGGGAGCGGCGGGCCCGCCGGCCGCGGCTCGTCGGGGAAAACGCTCATGGGACGTTTTCCGGCCGTCCAGATCCACTTTGACGGGGACACGCCGGGTCCGACGACAACACGGGTATGCGTGTCGTCATCGTCACCGAGTCCTTCCCGCCCGATGTCAACGGCGTGGCCCACACGGCCCTGCAGACCGCCCGCCACCTCGTCTGCCGCGGCCACGACCCCCTCGTCGTCGCCCCCGCGGTCCCCGCATCCGCCCCGGGAACGGACGCCGACGCGCCCTGTCCCGTCGTCCGCGTCCCCTCCCTCGGCCTGCCCGGCTACCCCCAGGTACGGGTCGCTCTGCCCAGCCGCCGCGTGGCCGCCGCCATCGCCGCGCACCGCGCCGACCTCGTCCATCTGGCCAGCCCCTTCGTCCTCGGCGTGCGCGGCATGACCGCCGCCACCCGGCTCGGCCTGCCCGCCGTCGCCGTCTACCAGACCGACCTGGCCGGCTACGCCCGCACCTACATGGGCGCCGGAGAGTCCGCCGCCTGGCGCCGGCTGCGCGCCGTGCACGGCGCCGCCGACCGCACCCTCGCTCCGTCCACCGCCGCCGTACGGGACCTGGAGGCGCACGGCATCGGCCGGATCCGCCTGTGGGGACGCGGCGTCGACACCGAGCGCTTCCGCCCGGAGCTGCGTGACGAGGCGCTGCGCCGCGAACTCGCGCCCGGCGGCGGGACGATCGTCGGTTACGTGGGCCGGCTCGCCCCCGAGAAGCGCGTCGACCTGCTCGCCGGGGTGTGCGAACTGCCCGGCGTACGGGTCGTGGTCGTCGGCGACGGCCCCAGCGAGCCGGGCCTGCGCGCCGCCCTGCCCGGCGCCGTCTTCCTCGGCCGGCGCACCGGGGCCGACCTGGCGCGGATCTTCGCCTCGCTCGACGTCTTCGCCCACACCGGGCCGTACGAGACCTTCTGCCAGACCGTGCAGGAGGCGATGGCCAGTGGCGTGCCGGTGGTCGCCCCCGCCGTCGGCGGCCCCCTCGACCTCGTCGCCCACCGCACCACCGGCCTCCTCGTCCCGCCCTGCGACCCGGACGCGCTGCGCACCGCCGTCGCCTCGCTGGCCGGAGCACCCGCGCTCCGCACCGGGTACGGCAGGGCCGGCCGGGCCGCCGTGGAGCGGCGCACCTGGGAGGCGATCGGCGACGAACTGATCGGCCACTACCGGGAGGTGCTGCGCGAGCGGACGGCGGTGGCGGCGTGAGGGGCGAGGTGCGGGAGGCCGGGAGGATCGGCGCGGGCGCGGGTGCGGGCGTGGGTGCGGGCGTGGGCACGGACTCCGGCCTCGCCGGGGGCCGGGACGCCGACGAGGCCGGGCTGCGGATCGTCCGGCTCGCCAACTTCGTCACCCCCACCTCCGGGGGCCTGCGGACCGCGCTCGACCGGCTGGGCCGCGGCTACCGCGCCGCCGGCCACGAACCGGTCCTCGTCGTCCCCGGCGAGACCGCGAGCGACGTCGACACCGACCAGGGCCGGGTCATCACCCTGCCGGGCCCCGAACTCCGGGGCACCGGCGGCTACCGCGTCCTCACCGACCGGCGCGGCCTGCGCCGGCTCCTGGAAGAGCTCGCCCCCGACCGCCTGGAGGTCTCCGACCGCACCACGCTGCGCTGGACCGGCGAGTGGGCGCGGCGCGCGCGGGTGCCGTCCGTGATGGTCTCCCACGAGACCGCCGACGGGGTGCTGCGCACCTGGGGCGTGCCGGGCGGGCTCGCGGAACGGGCCGCGGACCGGCTCAACCGCCGTACCGCGTGGGCGTATTCGCGGGTCGTCTGCACCACGGAATGGGCGGAGCGGGAGTTCGTACGGATCGGAGCACGCAATGTCGTCCGCGCCCCGCTCGGTGTCGACCTCGCCCACTGCCGGCCCGAGCGCCGCACCACGGCGACGCGCGAGCGGTACGCGGCGGGGGAGCGGGTGCTGCTCCTGATGTGCTCGCGCCTCTCCGTCGAGAAGCGCCCGCTGCTCGCTCTGGAGGCCCTCGCCGAACTGCGCGCCCAGGGCATGCGGGCCGCGCTCGTGGTCGCGGGCGACGGGCCGCTGCGGGGCGCCATGGAGCGCCGCGCGGCGGAACAGCGCCTCCCGGTGCGCTTCCTGGGCCATGTCGCCGACCGCGACACCCTGGCCGACCTCCAGGCCGCCGCCGACCTCTGCCTGGCCCCCGGCCCGGCCGAGACCTTCGGCCTCGCCGCCCTCGAAGCCCTCGCCTGCGGCACCCCCGTCGTGTGCAGCGCCTCCTCCGCCCTCCCGGAGGTCGTCGCAGACGCCGGCGCCGCCGCCCCCGACGACCCCGCTTCCTTCGCCCACGCCATCCGGACCGTCCTGTCCCGCCCGGAGGCGGACCGCCGCGCCACGGCCCGCGCCCGCGCCGAACTCTTCTCCTGGCCCCGCGCCACAGCGGCCTTCCTGGCGGCCCACGACGCCGCGCCCGCGCGGGCGCCGCGCGTGGGCCGGGAGGACGTGCGATGACGACCCGGGCGAAGGAGACGACAGAACCGGACGGCGCGCCGGGGAACCCGGACCGCCTGGGTGGGCCCCCGGCGCCGGCCGAGGTCGGCTCGGCGGCCGATCTGTTGTCCGGCCCGGCCGATGGCGGAGACTCGGCCGATCGCGGCCGCCCGCCGGTACCCGGCGCGGCCCGCCTGGCGAGGGCCGCCGAGTCTCCGCCTGGTCCGCCTGGTCCGGTGGACGCCGGCGCCCCCGTCGGGCCGGGCTGTCCCGGCAGGCCGTCGGCGTGTCCTACGGCTCCGGTGTCGGCAGCGGCCGGCTCCTCGGGCGCCCTGCTGCCCGGCCCGGCCGATGGCGGAGACTCCGCCGATCGCGGCCGCCCGCCGGTACCCGGCGCGGCCCGTCAGGCGAAGGCCGCCGAGTCTCTGCCTGGTCCGGTGGACCCCGGAGCGCTCGCGGGTCCGGGCCGTTCCGGCGCCTCGTCGGCCGTGGTCGGCACGGTGGCCGACCTGGCGGCGCGTGGCGCGGCGTCCGCCCTGGCGGGGCCGACCGTGCCCGGCGCGGCCCGTCCGGCGGACGCCGGAGTGTCCGCGCACCAGGACCGGCCCGCCGGCCGACCCCGGACCCACGGTTTCGCCGCGGCCGCGGCGCCCGCCCGCTTCGTCGCCCTCGGCGACTCCCTCAGCGAGGGCGTCGGCGACCGGGTCGCGGGGGGCTGGCGCGGGTGGGCGGCGCTGCTCGCGCAGGGGTTGGGGCCCTCCGGCGAAGGGGTCGCGTTCACGAATCTCGCCGTGAGCGGGGCGCAGAGCCAGGACGTGCTGGAGACGCAGCTGCCGGCCGCGCTGGCGCTGCGGCCGCACGTCGCGTCCGTGGTGGTGGGGGTCAATGACACGCTGCGGCGGACGTTCGACATCGGGCAGCTGGCGCGGCGGCTCGACCGGGTGTGCCGGGAGCTGGTCCAGGGCGGGGCGGTGGTGTTGACGGCGTGCCTGCCGGATCCGGGGCGGATGCTGGGGCTGCCCGGGCCGCTCGCCAGGCCGCTGGCGCGGCGGCAACGGGCCGTGAACGCCGTCGTGCACGCGCTGTCCGAGCGGTACGACGCGGTGCACCTGCATCTGGACGGCCCACGGTGGACCGACGACCGGGCGCTGTGGAGCGCCGACCGGCTGCACCCGGGGGAACGCGGGCACCGGGCGGTCGCGGGCGCGTTCCACCGGCTGCTGAAACAGCGCGGGCTCGCGCTCGGCCCGGCGCCGGCGCCCGAGCCGGAGCAGCCGCCCCCGACCCGTACGGACGCGGTGCTGTGGCTGGCCACCGCCGGCACCGCGTGGGTGGTACGGCGGTGCGGCGACCTGCTGCCGCAGCTGCTCGGCCTCGCCGCCGCCGAGCTGCGCCACTCCGCGACCGGCACCGGCGACCTCCTCGACGCCCGGGCCGAGCGCGCCCTGGGACGCGCCCTGCGGACCATGGCCGGGCCTGCGACTCCCGCGGAGCTTCGCCCGGCGGGGAGAACCCCCGGCGACGGCAGAGCGCCCACCCCCGCGCCGCCTCCCCCGCGCCCGGAGGCCCCGGGGACCCCCCGAGCCGAGGCGCTCCGATAGCCCGTTGCCGAGGCGCTCGGCCCGCGATGCTCCCTCTCGGCCCCGGCGGGCCGGGGAAGGTCCCGACCCTTGGGCCCTGGCGGCCCAGGGAGGCGCCCCCTCGGTTCTGGCGGCTCGGGGAGGTCCCGACCCGTGGGTCCTGCGGCCCGGGTCGGCCCCGAGCCCTCGATCCTGGCGGTCCGGGAAGGCGCCGACCCCTCGGCCCTGGCGGGCCTGGGAAGGCCTCGACCTCTCGCCCCCTGGGCCCTCGCGGACCTGACCAGGCCCCGCCCCCCTCGGGCCCTGCCCGCCCTGGGAAGCTCCACCCCTCGGGCCCGGCGGGCCGGCGAGGCCCCCACGCACCGGCTCCCGCGACCCCTCCCGCCCAACCCGCGAGACACCCCCACCCACACCCCTCGCCCCCGCCACAATGAGGGCATGACCGGACGCTGGGAGTTCTGGATCGACCGGGGCGGCACCTTCACGGACGTCGTGGGGCGGCGCCCCGACGGGCGGCTCGTGACCCGGAAGCTGCTGTCGCACGACCCGGGCCGCCGCCACGACGCCGCCGTCGCCGGCATCCGGCTGCTGCTCGGCCTCGGCCCCGACGAACCCGTCCCGGCCGAGCGGATCGCCGTCGTCAAGATGGGCACCACCGTCGCCACCAACGCCCTCCTGGAGCGGCGCGGCGAGCCGACCCTGCTGCTGATCACCGCCGGGTTCCGGGACGCGCTGCGCATCGCGTACCAGAACCGCCCGCGCATCTTCGACCGGCACATCGTGCTGCCCGAGGCCGTGTACGAGCGGGTCGTCGAGGTCCCCGAACGCGTCGACGCCCACGGCCGCGTCGTCACCCCGCTGGACGAGACCGCGGTCGCCGCCGCCCTGGCGGACGCCCACCGCGACGGGCTGCGCTCGGCCGCCGTGGTCCTGATGCACGGCTACCGCCACCCCGGCCACGAGACCCGGATCGCGGCGCTCGCCCGCGCCGCCGGGTTTCCGCAGGTCAGCTGCTCGCACGAGGTCAGCCCGCTGATCAAGCTGGTGCCGCGCGGGGACACCACCGTCGTCGACGCCTACCTGTCGCCGATCCTGCGCCGTTACGTCGACGAGGTCGCCCGCGAACTCGCCGGCATCCGGCTGATGTTCATGCAGTCCAACGGCGGCCTGCGGGAGGCCGCGCACTTCCGCGGCAAGGACGCCGTCCTGTCCGGTCCGGCCGGCGGGGTCGTCGGCATGGCCCGCACCTCCCGTCAGGCGGGCTTCGAGCAGGTCATCGGCTTCGACATGGGCGGCACCTCCACCGACGTCTCCCACTACGCGGGCACCCTGGAGCGCGAACTCGGCACCCAGGTCGCCGGGGTGCGCATGCGCGCCCCGATGACCAGCATCCACACCGTCGCCGCCGGCGGCGGCTCCGTCCTCCACTACGACGGACAGCGCTACCGCGTCGGCCCCGACTCGGCCGGCGCCGTCCCCGGCCCCGCCTGCTACCGGCGCGGCGGCCCGCTCACCGTCACCGACGCCAACGTGATGCTCGGCAGGATCCAGCCCGCCCACTTCCCCGCCGTGTTCGGCGAGCACGGCGACCAGCCGCTCGACGCCGACGTCGTGCGCGAGCGCTTCACCGCCCTCGCCGCCGAGATCGGCGGCGGACGCGGCCCCGAGGAGGTCGCGGCCGGCTTCCTGGAGATCGCCGTCCTCAACATGGCCAACGCCGTCAAGAAGATCTCCGTGCAGCGCGGCCACGACGTCACCCGCTACGCCCTCACCAGCTTCGGCGGCGCGGGCGGCCAGCACGCCTGCGCCGTCGCCGACGCGCTCGGTGTCGACACCGTGCTCGTGCCGCCGCTCGCCGGCGTCCTCTCCGCGTACGGGATCGGGCTCGCCGACGCCACCGCCATGCGGGAGCAGTCGGTCGAGGCGGAGCTCGACGCGCCCGGGACGCCCGAGCGCGTCACCCGGCTGTGCGACGACCTCGCCGACCGCACCCGGGAGGAGCTGCGCGCCGACGGACTGCCCGAGGACGCGATCACCACGCACGCGCGCGTGCTGCTGCGTTACGCCGGCACCGACGCGAGCCTGCCGGTACCGCTCGACGCGCCGAAAGCGATGAAAACCGAGTTCACAGACGTTCACCAGGCGCGGTACGGCTTCACCACGGACGCGCCGGTCGTCGTCGAGGCCGTCTCCGTGGAGGCGATCGGTGCCGCCGGGCCGCACGGACCCGTCATCGTGCCCGAGGGAACCCACGTCGGCGACCTCGTACCGCGCGCCACCGTCACCACGTACGGCGGCGGCCGAGCCGTCCCCACCCCGCTGCACCGCCGCGAGGACCTGCGCCCCGGCGACGCCGTCACCGGACCCGCGATCCTCGCCGAGGCCGACGCCACCACCGTCGTCGACCCCGGCTGGGAGGCCACCGCCACCGACACCGGGCACCTGCTGCTGCGCCGCGTCGTCCCGCGTCCCGCCCGCACCGCCGCCGGCACCGACGTCGACCCGGTCCTCCTGGAGGTCTTCAACAACCTCTTCATGGCCATCGCCGAGCAGATGGGCGTGCGCCTGGAGAACACCGCCCACTCCGTGAACATCAAGGAGCGGCTCGACTTCTCCTGCGCCCTCTTCGACCCCGAGGGCAACCTCATCGCCAACGCCCCCCACATCCCCGTCCACCTCGGATCCATGGGCGAGTCCATCAAGGAGGTGCTGCGCCGCAACGAGGGCGGGCTGCGCCCCGGCGACGTCTACGCGGTCAACGACCCGTACCACGGCGGCACCCACCTGCCCGACGTCACCGTCGTCACCCCCGTCTTCGACCCCGACGGCACCGAACTGCGCTTCCTCGTCGCCTCCCGCGGCCACCACGCCGAGATCGGCGGCATCACCCCCGGCTCCATGCCCGCCTTCAGCCGCACCGTCCACGAGGAGGGCGTCCTCTTCGACAACTGGCTGCTCGTCCGCGACGGACGGTTCCGCGAGGCCGAGACCCGGGAGCTGCTCACCGGCGCCCCCCACCCCTCCCGCGACCCCGACACCAACCTCGCCGACCTGCGCGCCCAGATCGCCGCCAACGAGAAGGGCATCGAGGAACTCCGCAAGACGGTCGACCAGTTCGGCCTCGACGTCGTCCACGCCTACATGCGGCACGTGCGCGCCAACGCCGAGGAGTCCGTCCGCCGCATCGTCGCGCGCCTGGACGACGGCTCGTACCGCTACGAGACCGACGGCGGCGCCGAGATCCGGGTCGCCGTCACCGTGGACCGCGAACGTCGTTCCGCCGTCCTCGACTTCGCCGGCACCTCCGCCCAGCTGCCCGGCAACGCCAACGCGCCCACCTCGGTCGTCATGGCGGCCGTCCTCTACGTCTTCCGCACCCTCGTCGACGACGACATCCCGCTCAACAGCGGCTGCCTGGCCCCCCTCGACGTGCGCGTCCCGGCCGGCTCCATGCTCGCCCCCGCCTACCCGGCCGCCACCGTCGCCGGCAACGTCGAGACCTCGCAGGCGGTCACCGGCGCCCTCTACGCGGCGCTCGGCGTTCAGGCGGAGGGCTCCGGCACGATGAACAACCTCACCTTCGGCAACGACCGCGTCCAGTACTACGAGACGATCGCCAGCGGCTCCGGCGCCGGGGACGGCTTCCGCGGGGCCGACGCCGTGCAGACCCACATGACCAACTCCCGGCTCACCGACCCCGAGGTCCTGGAATGGCGCCACCCGGTCCGGGTCGACGCCTTCTCCGTCCGCGAGGACAGCGGCGGCCGCGGCCGGTGGCACGGCGGCGCCGGCGTCGAACGCCGCATCCGCTTCCTCGAACCCATGACGGTCGCCCTCCTCACCGGCCACCGCCGGATCCCGCCGTACGGCCTGGCCGGCGGCGAACCGGGTGCGCTCGGCGCCAACACGGTCGAACGGGCCGACGGCACCGTCGACCTCCTGGACGGCGTCGACACCACCGACGTCGGCCCCGACGACGTCCTGGTCGTCCGCACACCGGGGGGCGGAGGGTACGGCCGGCCGCCCCTGTGACGGGACCGCGCCGAACCGCTGCTCGCCGGCCGCCTCGACGACTCCCGGACCCTGATCGTCGCCGCGTACGCGAAGGCGGTCGACGCCCCCGCAGACGTGACGGGCGCCACAGGTCCGCCCCGGCACACGGCCCCCGCCGAGGGGCGCACACCCCCGGTCGTATAAGCGCCGTTTCGACCGTTGTCAGTGCGAGGACCTACTCTGTGCACCGTGACTTCGCCTGCCTCGACGGACCTCGCTCCGCCCCAGCTCAGCGCGGGGCCGCGGCCCGCGCAGGGCCCGGCCGCCGACGAAGGGCTCGCGCGGCGCCTCCGCGCGCTCGCGTGCACCGCCCCGCTGCACGACCTCGACGCGCGCAAGGCCAACCTGGCCGGCGAGTACTCGGTCTACGCGATGGCCGAGGTCGCCCTCGCCGCGATCGACCTGGTCACGCTCAACATGGACTTCGACACCGGCGCGGACCACGAGCAGATAGTGGCCCGCCTGCTGCCCCGCGTCGCCGCCCAGGCCCCCGAGCGCCCCGCCGCCGAGCACGAGCGTGTCGCCCGCTGGGTCCTGGAGAACCTGATCAACGTCGGCAGCGTCGACCGCGGCTTCCGCGCGGTGTACGGCACCTTCGGCGCCGACGGCGTCTACACGCGTCGCGACTACGACTTCAAGCTCATCGAGGAGGTCCCCGGCTACGGCGGCGGGGTCTATCTGCGCACCACCGACGAGGCGGTCAACGTCCTCGTCGGCGCCCTCGACACCGACGTCACCAGCGCGCAGATCGCCGCCGAGGTCAAGCTGGAGGTCCTGATCAGCAGGGGCCGCCTCGCCGACGCGCAGCTCGCCGCCGAGCAGGCCCGCTACCGCACCGTGCAGTACGCGGAGACCCTCCGGAAGACCCTGGAGGCCACCCGGCGCAACGTCCGCGCGGTCGACTGGCTCAACACCGTGCCCGACATGATCGCCGAGGCGCTCGACCACGTCGCCGACCGCTACCGCCACGAGAACGCGATCCTCACCAACATCCGCAAGGCCCGCGACGAGGCCGAGGCCGCGACCGACGCCAGGACCGCCGAGCACAAGCGCCGCGCCGCCGAGCTCGTCGACATCGTCAAGGACTGCATCCGCCGCCACACCCAGCTGCAGTCCCGCCTCCTGGAGGCCGGCCCGCTGTTCCGTGCCGAGCAGGACCGCCAGGCCTTCGCCGCGCCCACCGCGTACACCGGACTCGACCTCTACGGGCAGCTGGTCGCCCCGGTCCTGCCGCTCCCCGTCGAGCAGGCCACCCGGGTCACCGACGCCTTCTTCGCCCGCGGCACCGGCCTGCGCACCCCCGCCGCCGTCCGCGTCGGCGACCTGGTCGACCTGCTCCTCACCCCGCCCGTGGAGCGTCAGCACCTCGGCGCCGAGATGCCCGAGCCGGATCTGATCGCCACCCCCGACGACAGCCGCTTCAGCGACGAGCAGCTGGCCGCCGCCATGGAGCTGCTCGACCTGGAGCACGACGCCCCGCGCCGGCTCTCCGGACTGCTCGCCGAGGCCCGCCGCGGCGGCGACCCCGACCTGGCCTACCTGGTGGCCCTGCTCGCCGTGCACGCCGCCAGCCCCCCGGTCGGCACCGCCTACCGCCAGGGCGAGGAGCGGCTGCTCTTCGCCGTCGACGACGGCACCCCGCTCGACGACCCCGAGTTCGGCGGCGCCGACCTCATCGTGGGCACCGCGCTGCTCGACGCCGTGGGCATGGCGGCCGACCGCACGGAGGCCTCGTGACCGCGCCCGAGGCGATCACCCCCGACTCCGTCCCCGTCGCCGACTCCGTTCCCCCCGCCGTACCGGCCGTCCCCGTGCCCGTCCCGGCCCCCGCCGGCGAGCGGGCGCCCGGTCCGCGCGTCACGCCCGTCGTCATCGGCCGCCCGGCCGCCGAGGACCCCGGACCCGCCGGGGACGGACCCCGGGTCGCCACCGTCGAGACCGGCACCGCACCCGTCGGCGGCACGGACCGGCCATACGTCCGGGCCGTGCCGCTGCGCCGCCGTCCGCGCCCCGCCGGGGAGCCGGTGCCCGCCGTGCCGACCGTCGCCGTCACCCCCGTACGCCTGCCGCTGCCCGAGACCGTGCCCCTGCCCGGGACCCGGACCGGCACGCGGGCCGGCACCGAGCCCGCCCGCACCGAGCCCGGCCGTACAGATCCCGCCCCCACCGAGCCCGCGCCGACGGACCCCGCGTCGACCGCCCCCGCGTCACCGAACCGCCGCACCGAGGAGCCCCAGCCGTGAGCGAACACCACGTCGAGCACACCGACGCGTGGAGCGAGCCGGAGGCCCCCCGGACGCCGGCCGCGCCCGCACCGCTGACCCCCGCCGACGCGGCCGACGCCGCACGCCTCGTCTCCTTCGGGCTCCAGCCCAAGCTGCTGCCCGCCCGCGACCACGAGTACGCGGAACTGCTGCGGCGCTACCGCGAGGACACCGCCTTCGCCCGGCTCGCCGACGCCGTCGCCACCGGCCTGGGCCTGGTCGTCCTGGAGGTCTCGCCGCGCGCCGGCATGGCCGTGACCGCCGGCGAGGACTCCGTCTTCGCCGTCCGCATGGGCGACTACGCCCGCCGCGCCTCCACCGACTCCGCCGACCGCTTCCTGCACGGCCTCGCCCACCTGGCCATCGCCGCCATGGCCTTCCCCCGCCCCGAGGACCTCGCCGACGACGGCTACATCGGCCGGCTCACCGTCAACGGCGTCGACGCCTTCGTCCGTCAGGCCTGCCGCCGCCTGGAGGAGCGCGCCGAGCGGGACGGCGAGAACACCGACCCGGCCACCGACGCCCCCGGCCTGGAGGCCGCCTGGCGGATCTACGCCCGGCGCAGCTCCACCGGCGCCACCAAGGACGCCCGCCGCCTCGCCGGCTCCACCACCGGCATCGTCGGCAAGGCCGTCGCCTTCCTCACCGACTCCGGCTTCCTCCAGCGCACCGGTGACGAGTCCGGCGGCTCCTACCGCACCACCGCCCGCTACCAGCTCCAGGTCCGCGACATGGCCGGCAGCGCCGCCCTCGCCGAACTCCTCGACCTGGGCGTCGTCCCCGTCAGCGACGGCTCCGCGACCCTCCTGCCGCCGCCCGAGGGCGACGACCTGGAGATCGCGGCCGACGCCGGTCTGCCCTTCCACGGCTGACGGCGCACGCCCCGCCCCCGCCCGCGTAACCGATCACTCCCAGTACGAGAGTCCGCCGCATGTACGAGCTGTCCCGGGTCCGCCTCTACTCCATCGGACCGGCCGGTGCCCGCTACGCCGACACCGTCCTGGACCTGCGCGGGGTCGGCACGCCGGTGCCCCACCCCGCGCCCACCCAGGCGGAGTTCTTCGAGGAGGAGCCGGTCGGCCCGCCGCGCCGCCCCGCCCCCGCCGGCGTGCTCTTCCTGGAGAACGGCGGCGGCAAGTCCGTGCTGCTCAAGCTGATCTTCTCGGTCATGCTCCCGGGCCACCGCAACACCCTCGGCGGCGCCAGCTCCGGCGTGCTGCGCAAGTTCCTGCTCGCCGACGACTGCGGCCACGTCGCCCTGGAGTGGCAGCACACCCTCACCGGCGAGCTGGTCGTCGTCGGCAAGGTCAGCGAGTGGCGCGGCCGCCAGGTCTCCAACGACCCGCGCAAGTTCGCCGAGGCCTGGTACTCCTTCCGGCCCGGGCCCGGCCTCAGCCTGGACAACCTGCCGGTCGCCGAGGCCACCTCCGTGCGCCCGTCCGCCGAGGGCGCCTCCGGCGCCACCGGCCGCCGCCGCACCATGAAGGGCTTCCGCGACGCCCTCACCGAGGCGGGCAAGGCCTACCCGCACCTGGAGGTGTCCTGGGAGGAGATCCACGACCGCTGGAACGAGCACCTGGGCGAGCTCGGCCTCGACCCCGAACTCTTCCGCTACCAGCGCGAGATGAACGCCGACGAGGGCGAGGCCGCCGGCCTCTTCGCCGTCAAGAAGGACTCCGACTTCACCGACCTGCTGCTCCGCGCCGTCACCGACACCCGCGACACCGACGGCCTCGCCGACCTGGTCAGCGGCTTCGGCAACAAGCTCGGCCGACGGGCCGAACTCACCGCCGAGCGCGACTTCACGGCCGGTTCCGTGGACCTCCTCGGCCGGATCGTCGAGGCCGCCGGGACCCGCGCCCGGGCCCGCGACGTGCACGCCGGTGCCGAGCGCCGCACCCGCACCCTGGCCCGCCGGCTCTCCGCCCGCGCCGCCCAGGAGCGCGGCCGGACCGCCGAGCTCGCCCAGCAGGTCACCTCCGCCGCCCACGCCGTCTCCGAGGCCGAGACCGCGCGCGGCCGCAGCGCCCTCGTCGCCGCCGAACTCGCCTACCGGCACGCCTCGCTGGCGCTGACCGCCGCCGAGAAGGGCGCCGCCGCCCAGCGCCGCGAGCTCACCGACGCCCGCACCCTGCACTCCGCCTGGCAGGCCGCCGAGTCCGTGCTCCGCCACCGCGCCGCGAGCGACCGCTCCGCGCGCGTCGCCGCCGCCATCCGCGAGGCCGAGCGGGACGCCGCCCCGGCGCTCGCCGCGCGTGCCAAGGCCGCCGCCGATCTCGTACGGGCGCTGGCCTCCGCCGCAGAGGAGGGCGAGCGGCAGGCCGCCGAGGAGGAGGAACGCTCCGCCGCCCTCCAGGAGGCCGGCGAGGCCGCCCACCGTGACGCCACCGCCGCCGCCACCGACGCCCAGCGCGCCCGCAGCGAGGTCGGCCATCTGCGCCAGCGGCTCGCCGAGGTCGAGCAGGAGACCGCCGAGGCCGTCCGGGCCGGCTGGCTCGACGACACCGTGCCCGACGCCGACCCGGCCCGCGCCGCGCTCGCCGCCAGCGACGCCGAGAAGACCACCGTCGCCGCCTGGGACGCGGCCCGCGAGGCCGCCCGCACCGCCACCGAGCGGGCCCGCGAGGCAGCCGCCGCCGAGTCCCGCGCCGAACTCGCCGCCGCCCGCGCCGCCGACGCGGCCGAGGCCGCCGAGAACGCCTACGACGCCGAGCGCCGCGCCGCCGAGTCCCTGGCCGCCGACCCGCGCCTGACCGAACTGCTGAGCCTGCCGGGCGCCGCACCGGACGCGGGCGGCTCGGCGCTGCCCGGGCAGCGCGGGACCTCGGGCACGGGGTCCGCCGCCGGCCGGGCCGCCGACGGCGCCGGAGACGGCCGCGGCTCCGCGGGCGGCGACGCGCTCGCCCGCACCCCCGGCGACCCGCTCACCGTCACCGACTTCGACCGGTACGCCGACGAACTGCGCGGCCTGCTCGACCAGTCGATCGCCTCCGCCGAGCGCCGGCTCTTCGACCTGCGCACCGCAGCCGCCGACGACAACCGCATCCTCGGCGCCCTCGGCGACGGCGGCCTGCTGCCGCCCGGACCCGACGTGCTCGCCACCGTCGAGTACCTCGGCGAGCACGGCATCCCGGCCCTCCCCGGCTGGCGCTACCTCGCCCAGGCCGTCGACCCGGCCGACCACGCGGCCGTTCTCGCCGCCCGCCCCGAGCTCGTCGACGGCGTCGTGATCACCGACCCCGTCTCGTACACCCGGGCCCGCGAGGTACTCGGCGGCGCCGCGCTGCTGCCCCGCTCCACCGTGGCCGTCGGCACCGCCGCCGCCCTGCTCGCGCCGGTTCCCGCGCCCGAGAGCGGCCAGGACACGGACGTCTTCCTCGTCCCGCCGAACCCGGCCATGCACGACGAGCACGCCGCCGACGAGGAGCGGCAGGCACTGCGCGCCCGCGCCGCCGCCCGCGACGAGGACATCCGCACCCTCGCCGCCCGGCTCACCGGCGACCGCTCGCTCGCCGCCCGGATCGGCGCCTGGCGCGCGGACTGCCCGCCCGGCATGCTCACCGAGCTCGCCTCCGTGGCCGCCTCCGCCCGCGCTGCCGCCGAAGCCGCCGACGCCAACCTCGCCGAAGCCCGTACGGTACGGGCCGAGGCCGACGAGGCCGCCGCCGACGCCACCCGGGTCCGCGACGAGCGCCAGGACGCCGCCCAGCGCGCCCGCCGCGCCGCCGACGCCCTGGCCGGACTCGCCTTCCGGCTCCGCGAGCGCTCCGCCTGGCAGGCCAGGCTGCGCGAACTCGCCGACGAGGCCACCGAGTCCGAGGCCCGCGCCCAGACCTGCCTGGAGCGCGCCCGCGCCGCCGACGAGGACCGCCGCGCCGCCCAGCGCGCCGCCGACGACGCCCACCGCACCGCCCGCGCCCTGCGCGCCGAGCGCGCCGAGATCGCCGGCGCCCCCGAGAACCTCCCCGAGGAGGACGCCGACGCCCCGCGCGCCGCGCTCCCCACCCTCCGCGAGGCCTACCGGGCCGCGTCCCAGGTGTACGAGAAGGTCGGCGTCGGCGCCGACCTGCGCGCCGAGCAGGCCCGCGCCGAGAGCGACGAGTCCGCCGCCCTCGCCGAGCTCGACCGGCTCACCAACAAGGTGCGCACCCGCGCCGAGCAGCTCCTGGAGTCCACCGACGGCGCCGACGGCCCGTCCCGCCAGGCCGCCGCCGCCCGCGCCGAGGCCCTGGTGCAGAAGCTGGAGACCCGCGCCTCCGAGGCCAGCGAGAAGCTGGGCCGGCTGCGCGGCGAGGCCGAGCGGCTCGCCCCCGAGGACGCCGAGGCGCACACCGAGCTGCCCGAGGAGCTCGTCCCGGCCGACGCCGAGCACGCCCAGACCCTGCTGCGCGGAGCCACCGCCGAACTCGCCGCCCGCACCGACGCCCTGGAGGCCGCGCGCGCCGCGCACACCGGTCTGCTCCAGGCCCACCGGGCCGCCGAGGACGCCGCCGGCGGCTTCGACGAGACCGCCGCCCTCCTTCGCGACCTGCTCCGCGACCACACCGAGGAGGAGCAGGAGGAGCCCGAGCCGTACCCGGGCCCGCTGGCCGAGGCCCGTACCTCGGCGGCGGAGGCCCGCCGTTCGCTGCGCGGCTGCGCCGCCGACCTGTCCGCCGCCGACGCCGCCGTCCGCGAGGCCGGCGACATCCTCGTACGGCACGCCAACGCGACCCGCTTCGAGCAGGTCCGCACCCCGGCCCGGCAGCAGATCCGCGAACTGCCCGCCGCCGCGCTGCCCGAGCACGCCGCCAAGTGGGCCGAGGCCTTCGCGCCCCGGCTGCGGGTGCTCACCGACGAGCTGGCACAGCTGGAGCGCAACCGCGACTCGATCGTGGACCGGCTGCGCGGCCTGGTGGAGTCGGCGCTCACCACGCTGCGCTCCGCCCAGCGGCTGTCCCGGCTGCCCGAGGGCCTGGGGGAGTGGTCCGGCCAGGAGTTCCTGCGGATCCGCTTCGAGGAGCCGGACCAGGCCACGCTCACCGAGCGGCTCGGCGAGGTCATCGACGAGGCCACCCGCTCCGCCGTCAGGAAGAACTCCGACCTGCGCCGGGACGGCATGTCCCTGCTCCTTCGCGGTGTCCAGGCCGCCCTGGAGCCCAAGGGCATCGCCGTGGAGATCCTCAAGCCGGACGCGGTGCTGCGCGCCGAGCGCGTCCCCGTCGGACAGATGGGCGACGTCTTCTCCGGCGGCCAGCTGCTCACCGCCGCCATCGCCCTCTACTGCACGATGGCCGCGCTGCGCTCCAACGACCGGGGCCGTGACAAGCACCGGCACGCCGGCACCCTGTTCCTCGACAACCCGATCGGCCGCGCCAACGCCACATATCTGCTGGAACTCCAGCGGGCGGTGTCGGACGCGCTCGGCGTCCAGCTACTCTACACGACCGGTCTGTTCGACACGACCGCGCTCGCCGAGTTCCCGCTGGTGATCCGGCTGCGCAACGACGCGGACCTGCGGGCCGGTCTGAAGTACATCAGCGTGGAGGAGCACCTGCGCCCGGGCCTGCCGCAGCAGCGCACCGAGGGCGAGACGATCCACGGCGAGATCACGGCGACCCGGGTGTTCCGCCGTACCCCGGCCGAGCCGGCGCCCGACGCCGAGCAGTAGCGGACAGGACGCACGACGGCCCGGCCTTCCCCGAAGGGAAGCCGGGCCGTCGGCCGTCCGCGTGCACCGTCGTCCGTCGCTCAGGCGGCGTCGGTCAGCACCCGCTCCTCGGCGGCGCGCTCCTCGGCCGCTTCGCCGCCCTTCTGCTCGCCGCCCTTCTTCGCGTTCGCGCGGGCGGCGCGCTCCTCGCGGCGCCGCTCGCGCCGCGCTTGGCGCGCCACGCTGCTCGGCTCGGACACGACGCCGTTGCGCTGGCGCCAGACCTGACGGGTGACCCAGACATCCAGGACGCTCCAGGTGGCGACCACCGTGCTCGCGACGGTCGACACGGTCAGGGGGAAGGCCAGCCAGGAACCGGTCACCGAACAGAAGAAGGCGACCATCGCCTGTATCAGCGTCACCGAGGTGAGGAGCACGGCCCGCACCGCGGCCCTGCGCACCGGATCCGGCAGCCGGCTCCGGCCCCGGTCGTCATCCACCCACAACTGCCGCACCGGCCGCGCCTCGTGGCCCATCGCGCCCTCACTCCCCACCACGGATGTCTCCGGGGAGACTGCTGCCCGTCTTGGGTCGCTTTACGCGGACACAACCCCCCCCGGTACAGAATGACGTACCCGTGAGGGAAAAGGTTTCACCGGGGCCCCCTTCCCGTCCGCTTGCGGAAGGAACAGTTCCAGCCATCTGTCCGCAGCCGGGAATTGTCCCGTTGTCAGGTGTCGTACGCCACACTGCCGGAACCCAACTCCCCGAATACCGGGACATCTCATGATCAAGACTCACTCGACCGGCTGAAAATCGTCCGGACACGTCTTCGAGATGGCTGTGATGCAGTAGTAGGCTCGCGCGCGGTTTGTTGAAAATGAAGGTTGACGCCGCGTGTTGACGCCGGGCGTGACGACGTGAGAGACCTCCGTGGCCGCGGAGGCCGAGCTGGGGGAGGCCATGCGCTTTCGCGGGAAGTCCATCCGCAGGAAGATCGTGGCCCTGTTGCTCGTGCCGCTCGTCTCCCTCACCGGACTGTGGGGGTTCGCGACCGTCCTCACCGGGCGCGAGGCGCGCCAGCTCCTCGACGTCGCCTACATCGTCGAGAAGATCGGCTACCCGATCGAGGACACGGCCCGCGTCATCCAGAAGGAACGCCGCCAGTCCCTGATCTACCTCGCCGACCCGCGCGCCGCCGACGCCCAGACCCGGCTGCGCGAACAACGCGAGGCCACCGACCGGCAGATCGAGCTCATCCGCCGCAACGCCGCCGACAGCGGCGTGCGCGCCGACATGAACCCCGTCACCGCCCAGCGGCTCGACTCCTTCCTCACCGCCCTCGACGAACTCTCCTCACTGCGCCGCTCCGTGGAGAACCGCAGCATCGGCCGCATGCAGGCCCTGGAGTTCTACAACCGGCTCGTCGACCCCTGCTACGGCTTCCTCATGACGCTCCACGCCCTGGAGAACGTCGAGATGGACAAGCAGGGCCGCGCCCTCGTCGGCATCACCCGCGCCCGTGAACTCCTCTCCCGCGAGGACGCCGTCATCGCCTCCGCCCTCATCGCCGAACGCGTCACCGGCGAGGAGGCGCGCCTGGTCACCGACCTCGTCGCCGGCCGCAAGCTGCTCTACGAGACCAGCCTCGAAGTCCTGCCCGGCAGCGAGCGCGACCGCTTCGAGACGTACTGGTCCGGCGCCGACACCGCCACGCTGCGCAAGTCGGAGGAGGCCTTCATCACCGAGGGCGCCACCGCCCGCCCCCACTCCGTCACCGCCGAGCGCTGGCAGGAGCAGGCCGGCCCGGTCCTCGACTCCCTCGCCCGCGACAACTACGCGGCCGGCGACCGCTACCAGGAGCGCGTCCAGCCCGCCGCGTACAGCGTCCTCCTCAAGGCGGGCGTGGCCGGCGTCCTCGGCTTCGTCGCCCTGCTCGTCTCCGTCATCGTCTCCGTCCGCATCGGCCGCGAGCTCATCCGCGACCTGCGCCGGCTGCGCAAGGAGGCCCAGGAGGTCTCCGGCGTCCGGCTGCCCAGCGTCATGCGCCGGCTCGCCGCCGGCGAACACGTCGACGTCGAGACCGAGGTGCCCCACCTGCGGTACGAGGACGACGAGGTCGGCCAGGTCGGCCAGGCCCTCAACACCCTCCAGCGCGCCGCCGTCGAGGCCGCCGTCAAGCAGTCGGAGCTGCGTCGCGGAGTTTCCGAAGTATTCGTCAACCTGGCCCGCCGCAACCAGGTCCTGCTGCACCGCCAGCTCACCCTGCTCGACACCATGGAGCGGCGCACCGAGGACACCGAGGAACTCGCCGACCTCTTCCGGCTCGACCACCTCACCACCCGTATGCGCCGGCATGCCGAAGGCCTCGTGATCCTCTCCGGCGCCGCCCCCTCCCGCCAGTGGCGCAAGCCCGTCCAGCTCATGGACGTGGTCCGCGCCGCCGTCGCCGAGGTCGAGGACTACGAGCGCGTCGAGGTCCGCCGGCTGCCCCGGCTCGGCGTCGGCGGCCCCGCCGTCGCCGACCTCACCCACCTCATCGCCGAACTCCTCGAGAACGCCACCGTGTTCTCGCCCCCGCACACCGCCGTCCAGGTGCTCGGCGAGCGCGTCGCCAACGGCTTCACCCTGGAGATCCACGACCGCGGCCTCGGCATCAACCCCGACGCCCTGCTCGACGCCAACCTCCGGCTCGCGGAGACCCCCGAGTTCGAGCTGTCCGACACCGACCGGCTCGGTCTGTTCGTCGTCAGCCGTCTCGCCCAGCGCCAGAACGTGCGCGTCTCGCTCCAGCCCTCGCCGTACGGCGGCACCACCGCGGTCGTCTTCATCCCGGCCGCGCTGCTCACCGACGCCCCCGAGACCCAGGGCGCCGGCTTCCGCCTGGACCGCAAGACCCCCGAGCGCACGCCCGGCGGCACCCTCGACCGCAGCGGCGGCACCGGCCCGGACGGACTGCCGTCCCGCCGCCCCGCCCTCACCAAGGTGCCCGACCCGGCCCTCGAACCGGCCGCGCCGCTCCTCGACGGCCCCGTCGAACTCGAGGCCCCGCTCGGCTCCGAGAGCTTCGGCGACCTGCTCGGCGGCGCCGACGACCTGCTCGACTCCGAGAGCGAGCGCGGCGGTCTGTTCCGGGCCCGCGAGCACCGCCGCCGCGGCGAACAGCACCAGCAGACCCCGGAGCACTCCGGCGGCCGCGCCGCCGACGGTGCCCCCGCCCGCCCCGTACCGCTGCCGCGTCGCCGCCCGCCGACACTCGTCGTCGACCACGGCCGACGCCTCGACGAGGACGGCCGCGCCCACCCGGCCGGCGGCCCCGCCGAGGAGGACACCCCCGGCGCCCGGTCCGACGACACGATGGAGCTGGCCCGGGTCCGCCCCGCGCCCACCCTCGTGCCCGTCCCCGAGGACGACGGCCCGGCACCCTTCGCCGGACTGCCCCGCCGGGTCCGGCAGGCCAGCCTCGCGCCCCAGCTGCGCGACACCGGCACCGCCCGGGCCGACGACCGGCCGGCCGGCCGGACCGGCCCGGCCCCCGCCGACCGCACCGACTCCTTCGAGCGGGACGCCGAGGAGGTGCGCAGCCGCATGGCCTCGATGCAGCGCGGCTGGCAGCGCGGCCGCCGGCAGAACACCGAAACGACAGCACCCGGAACGACAGCACCAGGAACGACACCCGAGGGGGACGGTCGATGACCGCACCGAACGCCGCAGCCCACAGCTCCGCCCACGGCAACGGGGAGCTGAACTGGCTCCTCGACGAACTGGTCCAGCGCGTCGGCTCCATCCGCAAGGCCCTGGTGCTCTCCAGCGACGGCCTGGCCACCGGCACCTCGCAGGACCTCACCCGCGAGGACGGCGAGCACCTCGCCGCCGTCGCCTCCGGCTTCCACAGCCTCGCCAAGGGCGTCGGCCGCCACTTCGAGGCGGGCCGGGTCCGGCAGACCGTGGTCGAACTGGAGGACGCCTTCCTCTTCGTCACCGCCGCCGGCGACGGCAGCTGCCTGGCCGTGCTCGCCGACGCCGACTCGGACGTCGGCCAGGTCGCGTACGAGATGACCCTGATGGTCAAGCGGGTCGGCGCGCACCTCGCCACGGCCCCCCGGTCCGGACCGACCGCCGGAGGATGAGGAGAGGGGGGACGGCATGACCGACGCAGCAGCAGACCAGTCCCGCGAGGAGCCGGTCGCCCGCTGGTTCGACGACGAGGCGGGCCCGGTGGTCCGCCCGTACGCCATGACCCGCGGCCGCACCAGCGCCGCGACCCGCCACCGGCTCGACCTGATCGCCCTGGTGGTGCTCGACCCGGCCGCCGACGACCCGGGACGTGACCAGACGCTGTCCCCCGAGCACGTGGAGATCGTCGAACGCTGCGCCGAGCAGCCGCAGTCGATCGCCGAACTCGCCGCAGCACTCGACCTGCCCGTCGGCGTGGTACGGGTCCTGGTCGGCGACCTCGTCGACGACGAGCTCGTGCACGTGACCCGCCCCGTTCCGCCGGCCGAACTGCCGGACGTGAGCATCCTTCGCGAGGTGATCAATGGCCTTCGGGCGCTCTAGCTCCACCCGCCAGCAGCCGCCGGTCGAGCCGGTCACGCTGAAGATCCTGGTCGCGGGCGGTTTCGGGGTCGGCAAGACCACCCTGGTGGGCACGGTCAGCGAGATCCGGCCGCTGCGCACCGAGGAGATCCTCACCGAGGCGGGCCGGCCGGTCGACGACCTGCACGGCGTGGAGGCCAAGTCGACCACCACCGTCGCCATGGACTTCGGGCGGATCACCCTGCGCGAGGACCTGGTCCTCTACCTCTTCGGCACGCCCGGCCAGGACCGCTTCTGGTTCCTGTGGGACGAACTCGCGCAGGGCGCCCTGGGCGCGATCGTGCTCGCCGACACCCGGCGCCTGGAGGACAGCTTCGCCGCCATCGACTACTTCGAACGGCGCGGCATCCCGTTCACGGTCGCCGTCAACTGCTTCGAGGGAGCGAGCCGTTACCCGGCGGAGACGGTCCGGGGCGCGCTCGATCTCGACCCCGAGGTCGAGCTGGTGATGTGCGACGCACGCGACCGGGAGTCCGTGAAGAACGTCCTGGTCGCGGTCGTCGAGCACGCCCTGGTGCTCGCGGACGCGCCGAAGGCGCTCACGCCCTGAGGGGGAGGCGGGTGCGCTGTGCTCAGCGCACCGCCACCACCGCCGAACCGTGCCCGAACAGACCCTGGTTGGCGGTGATCCCGGCCCGCGCGCCCGGCACCTGCCGGTCGCCGGCCTCGCCCCGCAGCTGCCGGGTCAGCTCGCAGACCTGCGCGATCGCCTGCGCCGGCACCGCCTCGCCGAAGGAGGCGAGGCCGCCGCTCGGATTGACCGGGACGCGCCCGCCGAGCGCGGTGACTCCGTCCCGTACCAGCTTGGCGCCCTCGCCCGGCGCGCACAGACCGATGTCCTCGTACCATTCCAGCTCCAGGGCCGTGGACAGGTCGTACACCTCGGCGAGCGACAGCTCGCCGGGCCCGAGCCCGGCCTCCTCGTACGCGGCCCGGGCGATCGACGCCCGGAAGGAGAGCGGCGCGGGGGAGGCCGCGACGGCCGAGTCGGTCGCGATGTCGGGCAGGTCGAGGACCGCCTTCGGATAGGTCGGGGTGACCGTCGACACCGCCCGGATCCGGACCGGATCGGGATGCCCGTGCCTCCGGGCGAAGTCCATGCTCGACAGGACGAGCGCCGCGCCCCCGTCGGAGGTCGCGCAGATGTCGAGCAGTCGCAACGGGTCGGCGACCACGGCCGAGGCCGCCACCTCCTCCGCCGTCACCGGCGTGCGGTAGCGGGCCAGCGGATTGAGCGCGCCCGCCGCCGCGTTCTTCACCTTGACCAGGGCGAAGTCCTCGGGCGTGTCTCCGTACAGCGCCATCCGGCGGCGCGCGTAGAGCCCGAAGTAGGCGGGATTGGTCGCCCCGAGCACCCGGAAGCGCAGCCAGTCCGGATCGTCCGGCCGGTCCCCGCCGGCGGGGGCGAAGAATCCCTTCGGCGCCGCGTCCGCGCCCACCACCAGGACCACGTCCGCGAGCCCGCCGAGGATCTGTGCCCGGGCGGTGTTGACGGCCTGGGCGCCCGAGGCGCAGGCCGCGTAGACGCTGGTGACCCGCGCGCCCTGCCAGCCGAGCGCCTGCGCGAAGGTCGCGCCCGCCACGTAGCCGGGATAGCCGCCGCGCACGGTGTCCGCACCGACGATCGAGCCGATGTCCCGCCAGTCGAGCCCGGCGTCGGCGAGCGCGGCCCGGGCGGCCGCCGTTCCGTACGAGACGAAGCTCCGTCCCCACTTGCCCCAGGGGTGCATTCCGGCCCCGAGGACGGCGATGTCGTTCACGCGTGGGCCTCCGGGGATCCGTGGGCGGCGACCGGCCGCCAGTGCCAGGTGGTCCAGATGTGCTCGTCGTCCTCGTCGAGCACCCCCGGCACCAGCTCGACCTCGGCGCCGACCGCCAGATCCGCCGTGCGCACCCCGGGTGCCGCCTGGCCGAGGACGACCATGGCCTCCGCCGCCAGTTCGACCGCGACCAGGGTGTACGGCTCCCAGGGCGCGGCCGGGTCGGAGACGTACGGCGCGGGCGGCCGGTAGCGCCCGTCGGTGTACGACCAGACGCGGCCGCGCCGGGAGAGCGGTGTCTCGGCCAGTTCGCCGCCGCCCGGGCAGCCGGGGTTGCGGCACCAGTCGTCCACGCGCGGGAAGAACACCGAGGCGCAGGCCGTGCAGCGGGTGCCGAGGAGCCGGAACTCCCCGTCGGGGACCGGTCCTTCGGAGTCGTGGGTGAACCAGCCGGCCACCACCGGCCTGTGCGTCCGTGCCATCTCCCGGCCTCCCGCCCCACCGCAATCTGACGATTCGTCAGAAGTGTGCCACGGCCACGGACCTCCGTGCCACCGGGAAGTCGAAGAACGTCGACGGGAACGGCTCCGGCTTGAAGGTGAAGTGCCACCACTCCTCGGGCAGGTTGACGAAGCCCTGCGCCGCGAGCGCGTCCCGCAGCAGGTCCCGGTTGGCCCGCTGGACACCCGTGATCCGCGGATCGTCGGTGTGGGAGAGGGTGTCGAAGCAGTCGAACCCCGTCCCCATGTCGAGGGAGTCGTCCGGGAAGCGTTCGTCCCGCGGTGCGAAGCACGCGACCTGAGGCTCGCCCGGAACCCACCGGCGGGTCGGCGCGGCAGGCAGCGGCACGATGGTCAGGTCGACCGTCGAACCCCGGCTGTGCCCCGACTTCTCCGCGATGTACCCGTCCGCGAACAGCCGCGACTTGTCGACCAGCGGGTAGAACTCCCGCTTCATCCGCTCGTCGTCGAGGTCCTTCGCCCAGCGCACGAAGTGGTCCACGGCCCGCTGCGGCCGGTAGCAGTCGTACACCTTCAGGGTGTAGCCGCGGGCGAGCAGCCTCGTCTGCGCCCGGTGCAGTGCCTCGGCGGCCGGGCGGGTCAGGATGCACACCGGTTGCCGGTAGCCGTCGATCCGCTCGCCCACGAAGTTGTGCTCCGTGGTGTAGCGCATCTCCTGAAGGATCGTCGGGTCCACGCGGTCGAGCGCCACGAACTCCTTCGGGGCCTTCGGCTCGGGAGCGGCACTGGCCGAGGGGGCCGCGGCGGTGGCCGTCATCATCCCGGCGGTGGCGAGCGCGCCGAGGGCGCCGAGGGCGCGGACGGCGCGGACGGCTCGGAGAGCGACGGTGAGACGGTGTCCGGAGCGTCGAGCGGGACGGGTGCGTCGGGTGCGTCGAGTCAGTCCAGTCATGCGCACCGTCTATCAGTAACGGCGGCGCCGGGAAAGGGTGATCGCGTACGGTCGGCCGCGTGACCGACTCCGCTGCCGTCCCGCACTCGCACTGTTCCTCCTGCGGCGCCCGCTACCCGGCCGATGCCGGCTGGCCCCGCACCTGCCCCGCCTGTGGCGCCACCGCCTACCGAAACCCGCTCCCGGTCGCCGTCGCCCTGCTGCCCGTCACCCACCCCGACGGCACCGCCCTGCTCGTCATCACCCGCACCATCCCGCCGCAGACCGGCCGGGTCGCGCTGCCCGGCGGTTTCATCGACTTCGCCGAGGACTGGCAGGCGGCCGTGGTCCGCGAACTGCGCGAGGAGACCGGCATCGAGGCCGCCGCCGAGGACGTCCGCCTTGCCGACGCCCTCAGCTCCCCGGCCGGCCACCTCCTCCTCTTCGGCCTCCTCCCACCCCGCCCGGCCACCGCCCTCCCGCCCTCGGTCGCGACCTCCGAGACCAGCGGCCACCACCTCCTCCACGCCCCGGAGGAACTGGCCTTCCCGCTCCACACGGAGGCGGTACGACGCTTCTTCGCCGGGGCGTACGGGTAAGGGGCGGGGCGGACACGACCCCGCGCCGCCCGCCGGCTCCGTCCGGACGACCGGGGCGGGCCGGCCCCGGGGCCTCCGCTCCCGCGGCCGGCCGAGCCGGAGGCCCCGCGCCGCTGCCTGCGGCGCCCGCGCCCGGCCACGCCCCGGCCGGCGGACCGGAGCGCCTCGTGTCCCGGCCCGGGCGGACGGGCGCGCGGGCGCCGGGCCGGCCCCCCGACCCCGCGCCCGCCAGGGCGCCTAGGGCCTGTCCGGCGGATCATGGCCGGGTCCGCGACGCCTGGCACGGCACTTGGCCGCTTCCCCTAGGCCCTGGCGGGCCTGGGGAGACCCAGGCACCAGACGCCGCGGCCTGTCCGACCCTGATCCGCCGGACAGGCCCTACGCCCCCAGCCCCCGCACCCGGACCGGAAGGTCCGGCTCCGTCATGCCCTCGTCCGTGACCCGTTCCACCACCACCCGGCCGTCCACCAGACGCGACTGGTAGCGCTCGATCTCCGCCGGGTCCCAGCCGTCGCCGGTGTCGCGGACCACCAGGCCGCCGCCGGTGCGGCCCGGGGCCGGGGCCCACACCTCCAGGACCAGGTGCTCGCCCTCCTCGCCGCGCACCGGGAGCACCGCGCCCGCCCGGGCGAGCACCGGAATCCGCGAGGGCGGCGCGTCGAGGAGCACCTGTCCGGGGCCCTCGTACGCCTCGCCGGTCGCCGTGTCGTACCAGCGGCCGCGCGGCAGCCGTACCGCCCGCCGGTCCGTGCCCCGCGAGAGCACCGGCGCCACGAGCAGCGAGTCGCCGAGCAGGAACGCGTCCTCGCAGTCCCGCAGCGCCCGGTCCTCCGGTGCCCCCCACCACAGCGGCCGCACATACGGCGCGCCCGTCATCCGCGCGAGCCGTGACAGGGTGACGAAGTACGGCCGCATCCGCTCCCGTTCGGCCAGCGCCACGCGCGCGTGCGCGAGGACGTCCGGCCCGAACTCCCACGGTTCGCGGCGCCCCGCGTCGATCGCCGCATGGGTGCGGAAGAGCGGAAGCCAGGCCCCCAGCTGGTACCAGCGCAGGAACAGTTCGGGCGACGGGCTCCCGTCGAAGCCGCCCACGTCGGGACCCGAGTACGGCACCCCGCACAGCCCCAGGCCGAGCACGAGCGCCAGCGAGGCGCGCAGCCCCGGCCACCCGGTCGACACGTCGCCGGACCAGGTCCCGCCGTACCGCTGCATGCCCGCCCAGCCGGACCGGGAGAAGAGGAACGGCCGTTCCTCGGGCCGCAGCCGGCGCAGCCCCTCGTAGCCGGCGCGGGCCATCGTCAGGCCGTAGACGTTGTGCGCCTCGCGGTGGTCGCCGCCCCGCCCCTCCAGACAGTGCCGGGCCGAGCGGGGCAGCGTCCGGTCGCCGAAGGCGGCGAAGGAGACCGGCTCGTTCATGTCGTGCCACACCCCGGAGAAGCCCTGCTTGAGCCGCTCCTCGTACAGCGAGCCCCACCAGTCCCGCGCCGCCGGATCGGTGAAGTCCGGATAGGCGCACTCCCCGGGCCACACCACCCCGTGGACCTCCTCGCCCCGGTCGTCCCGGACGAACGCCCCGGCGGCCCGCCCGGCCTCGTACACCGGCTCGCCAGGCTCCGCCTTCACCGCCGGGTCCACGATCGACACCAGCCGCACGCCCCGCTCGCGCAGTTCGTCGGCGAGTCCCGGCAGGTCGGGGAAGCGCTCCTGATCCACCGTGAACACCCGGTGCCCGGCGTAGTGGTCGATGTCCAGATGCAGCACGGACAGCGGCAGACCGTGCTCCCGGTAGCCGTCGACCACCCGCCGCACCTCGCGCTCGCTGCCGAAGCCCCAGCGCGCGTGCTGCGGGCCGAGCGCCCAGGACGGCGGAAGCGCGGGCGGGCCGGTGAGCGCCGCCCAGCCGTGCAGCACGCGCGCGGGGGTGCCGACCACCACCCAGCAGCGCAGCGGGCCGCCGTCCATCCGCACCTCGCTGGTGCCCGGCCGGTCATGGCCGGAGCCCGCGCCCTCCTCGCCCTCGGCGAGCAGCACCCGCCCGTCCCAGGAGTTGTCGTAGAAGGCCAGATGGGTGCCCGCGTCCGCGACCACCAGCTGCACCGGCATGGTGATGTACAGCGGGTCGTCCGCCGGCCCGAAGGCCCCCTTGGGGTCGGTGTTCCACAGCCGGTACGAGCCGTCCCGCAGCCGCGGTCCCGAGGCCCGCCCGCCGAGCCCGAAGAACCGCGCGTCGGCCGGCACCTCGCTGCGCTGCACCCAGCGCGCCGCCCCCGGCGCCGCCGCCCCCTCGCGCACCGGCTCCCACCAGCGCGGCGGCAGGTCCCGGCGCAGCACCACACCGCCCGGCGTGCGCACCTCCACCGCCCCGTGCCGGGACACCGCGACCGTCACCCGCTCCGACACCACCCGCCAGCCGCCGTCGGTGTCCGGCTCCAGAACGGCCCGCGGGTCCGGCTCCGGCGGCTCGCCGGCCACGCCGTACGAGGGCAGCGGCCCGGCCCCGTCCCAGCCCCAGAACACCGTGCCGCCCGCCGACACCGAGATCCGCAGCTCCGAGCGGGCGAACCGGACGGTCCCGCCGCCCGGCGCCGGCTCCACCTCGTCCACCGGACCGGGCACCCGCGCCCGCTCCGCCCCCCTGCGCGGCAGCGCCCGCGCGTCCGTCCGCCGCTGCCGCCATGCCGCGCGCACCGCCCGCAACCCCTGCACCGAACCCATCACCCTCACCGCGCGCACCAGCTCACGACCGTCCATGCAGCTCACCCTGCCATCCGTGCCGGGCCGAGCGAGCTCCGTTCAACTGCCGTTCACCCGTGGTGGGAGCACATATTCAGCGACCAGACCATGGGCAGGGGACCCTGGACCGAACGAAGATCACATGGCATCGTCCCTGTCAGCCGCGTCACGCGCACACCCCAGCACGTGCGCGCGACACACGCAGACCCGCGTACAGCCAGGGAGCCGACCCACATGACATCGCAGACCGAGCCGCTGTGGCAGCCCGACGAGGACCGCGTCGCGGCGGCCGCCGTCACCCGCTTCCAGGCCTGGGCGGCCGAGCGCCACGGAGCACCCGCCGAGGGCGGCTACGCGGCCCTGCACCGCTGGTCCGTCGAGGACCTCGAGGGCTTCTGGGCGGCCGTCGCCGAGTGGTTCGACCTCCGCTTCGCCACCCCGTACGAGCGCGTCCTCGGCGACCGCTCGATGCCCGGCGCCGCCTGGTTCCCGGGCGCCACCCTCAACTACGCCGAGCACGCCCTGCGCGCCGCCGACGTGCGGCCCGACGACACCGCGCTGCTGCACGTCGACGAGACCCACGAGCCGCGGCCGATCACCTGGGCCGAGCTGCGTCGCCAGGTCGGCTCGCTCGCCGCCGAACTGCGCCGCCTCGGCGTCGAGCCCGGCGACCGGATCAGCGGCTACCTGCCCAACATCCCCGAGGCCGTCGTCGCCCTGCTCGCCACCGCCGCCGTCGGCGCCGTGTGGACCTCCTGCGCGCCCGACTTCGGCGCCCGCAGCGTCCTCGACCGCTTCCAGCAGGTCGAGCCGGTCGTCCTGTTCACCGTCGACGGCTACCGCTACGGCGGCAAGGAGCACGACCGCCGCGACACCGTCGCCGAGCTGCGCGCCGAACTGCCCACGCTGCGCGCCGTGGTGCACATCCCGCTGCTCGGCACCGCAGCCCCCGAGGGCGCCCTGGAGTGGTCCGCGCTCACCGCCGCCGACACCGCGCCGGTCTTCGCGCACGTGCCCTTCGACCACCCGCTGTGGGTGCTGTACTCCTCCGGCACCACCGGCCTGCCCAAGGCGATCGTGCAGTCGCAGGGCGGCATCCTGATCGAGCACCTCAAGCAGCTGGGGCTGCACTGCGACCTCGGCCCCGAGGACGTGTTCTTCTGGTACACCTCCACCGGCTGGATGATGTGGAACTTCCTCGTCTCCGGCCTGCTCACCGGCACCACCGTGGTGCTGTACGACGGCAGCCCGGGCTACCCGGACACCGGCGCCCAGTGGCGGATCGCCGAGCGCACCGGCGCCACCCTGTACGGCACCTCCGCCGCGTACGTCATGGCCTGCGCCAAGGCCGGCGTGCACCCCGGCCGCGACTTCGACCTGTCGAAGGTGACGTGCGTGGCCACCACCGGCTCCCCGCTGCCGCCCGACGGCTTCCGCTGGCTGCACGACGAGGTCCGCGAGGACCTGTGGATCGCGTCCGTCAGCGGCGGCACCGACGTCTGCTCCTGCTTCGCCGGAGCCGTGCCCACCCTCCCGGTGCACATCGGCGAGCTCCAGGCCGCCTGCCTCGGCACGGACCTGCAGTCCTGGGACCCCTCCGGCAAGCCGCTGACCGGCGAGGTCGGCGAGCTCGTGGTCACCAACCCGATGCCGTCCATGCCGATCCGCTTCTGGAACGACCCCGACGGCAGCCGCTACCGCGACAGCTACTTCGAGATGTTCCCCGGCGTCTGGCGGCACGGCGACTGGATCACGATCACCGACCACGGCTCGGTCGTCATCCACGGACGCTCCGACTCCACCCTCAACCGCCAGGGCGTCCGTATGGGTAGCGCCGATATCTACGAGGCGGTGGAGCGGCTCCCGGAGATCCGCGAGTCCCTGGTGATCGGCCTGGAGGAGCCGGACGGCGGCTACTGGATGCCGCTGTTCGTGCACCTCGCCGACGGCGCCACCCTGGACGAGGAACTGATCGGGCGCGTCAAGAGCACGATCCGCGCCGAACTCTCCCCGCGCCACGTGCCCGACGTCATCATCGAGGTCCCCGGCATCCCGCACACCCTGACCGGCAAGCGCATCGAGGTCCCGGTCAAGCGCCTCCTCCAGGGCACCCCGATGGCCAAGGCCGTCAACCCCGGCTCGGTCGACAACCTCGACCTGCTGCGCTTCTACGAGGAGCTGGCCCGCACCCGCAAGTAGCCCCCGGACACACGGAGAGGGCCCCGCGCACGCCGGTGCGCGGGGCCCTCTCCGTCTCCGCGCTAGCCGCCGTACGTCGCCTGCGCGTCGCCGAGCACGGCGGCGAAGTCGGCCGCGAGCCGTTCCGCGTCCGCCGGGGCGAGGGCGGCCGTGGTGATCCGTACGCCGGTGGGCGCCGCGATCCGGAAACGCGCACCGGCCGCCACCCACCAGCCCTGCGTCCGCAGCCCGTTCACCACCGCCGACTCGTCGCGCACCGGCACCCACAGGTTCATCCCGCTGCCCTCGGCACAGCGGATGCCGTACGAGCGGAGCGCGCCGGCCAGCGCCCCGCGCCGTTCCGCGTACGCCGCCTCCCCGGCCGCGACCAGCCGGGCCGTCCCCGGATCGGTGAGCAGTCCGGCGACCGTCTCCTGCAGGACATGGCTGACCCAGCCGGAGGTCATCAGCATCCGCCCGTCGTGCCGGGCGATCGTCACCGGATCGCCCGCGACCCCGGCCCAGCGCAGGTCGACGCCCAGGCGCTTGGAGACGGTGCGCACCTGCGCCCAGCGGTCGAGCCCCGCCGCGGCCAGGGTGGGCGCGGCCGGGCCCGAGAGCTCGGCCGTGTAGTCGTCCTCGACGACCAGGACCTCGGGGAACTCCCGCAGCCGTTCGACCAGCGCGTCGCGCCGGGCGGGGGAGAGGGAGGCCCCGGTGGGGTTCTGGGCGCGCGGGGTGCACACCACCGCCCGTACCCCGGCCCTGAGCGCCGCGCCCAGGGCGTCCGGGGTGATGCCCTCGCGGTCCACCGCCACCGGCACCATGCGCAGCCCCAGGGCCGGGACCAGGTCGAGGAGGTGGTGGAAGCCGGGGTCCTCGACCGCGACCGCGTCGCCCGGGCGGAGTTCGACCGAGAGCAGGCGGGCGATGCAGTCGAGCGCCCCGTGCGCGAAGCTCACCCGCTCCGCCGGGACGCCGTCCCGGGCGTACCAGACGCGGGTCAGCTCCTCCAGGGCGGCGAGCCGCGGCGCGGCGCGGTGCGAGCCGAACACCGGACGCACCTCGGCCGGCGGGTGCAGCACCGGCAGGAACGCGGGGTCCGGGTGCCCGCCGGCCAGGTCCACCAGGCCCTCCGGCACGCGCGGCGGTCGGCGCGAGGCCACCGAGGGCGCCTCCGCCACGACCGTGCCGCCGCGCCCGCGCGTCACCACCAGGCCGCGCTGCCGGAGTTCCTTGTACGCGGTCGCCACCGTGCCCGGGCTGACGCCGAGGTCGTCGGCCAGCCGTCGTACGGGAGGCAGCGCGTCGCCCGGCGCGAGCTCGCCCTCGGAGACCCCGCGCTCGACGGACGCGGCGATCCCCTTGGCCGTCGTCCCACTGATCGAATATTGTGTTGCCACGTACAGAAGTATGTATCAATACATAACTCGCGTCAAGGGGGAACCGAGTGAGCCGCCCGACTCCATGGCACCGCACCGCGCTCGACCGCATACCCGGCGGCCGCGACGGCCGCCGGATGCTGATCGTCAGCATCATCGACAAGACCGGCACCGGCCTCTGGGCCGGCTGCACCGCGCTCTACTTCACCTACGTCTCCGGACTCGGCCTCGGCCAGGTCGGCCTCCTCATGACCGTCTCCGGTGGAGTCGGCATCGCGGGCGCACCCCTCGCCGGCCGGCTCGCCGACCGCTTCCCCCTCGTCCGCGTCATCGTCGCCACCCAGGTCATGCGCGCCGCCGCCCTCCTCGCCCTCCTCACCACCGACCACTTCCTCCTGCTCACCCTCTACTCCGCCCTCGGCGCCCTCCCCGACCGGGCCGGCAGCGTCCTCATCAAGCTCTACGCCGCCCGCCTCGCCGGACCCGAACGCGTCCGCTACCAGGCCATCCAGCGCACCACCGTCAACATCGGCTGGTCCATCGGCGGCCTCGGCGCCGCCGGCGCCCTCGCCACCGGCAGCGTCCACGCCTACCCCCTGCTCCTGGTCGGCAACGTCGTCTCCTACGCCGTCATCGCCGCCCTCACCCTGCGCTGCGCCGAACCCCCGGCCCCCACCCACATCGCCGCCATGTCGTCGGCCTCCGACGGCGGGACCACCGGCACCCCCGCCCCGCGCCGCGCCAACCCCTGGCGCGACCGCACCTTCCTCGGCTACACCGCCACCGACGCCGCCCTCTACCTCGACGACACGATCCTCCAGGTCGCCGTCCCCCTCTGGATCGTCCACGCCACCGCCGCCCCCGCAGGCCTCGCCCCGCTCCTCCTCGTCCTCAACACCGTCCTCGTCGTCCTCTTCCAGGTCCCCCTCGCCCGCTTCGGCGCCACCACCCCCGCCGCCCGCCGACTGATCGTCCCGCTCTCCGGCCTCTTCGTCCTCGGCACCCTCGCCCTCGCCGCCTCCGCCGCCGGCGGCCGAGCCCTCGCCATCGGCGCCCTCGTCGTCGCCGTCATCGCCCTCACCTTCGCCGAGATCATCCACGCCACCGCCTCCTGGGAACTCTCCGTCGCCCTCGCCCCAGCCGACGCCCAGGGCACCTACCTCGGCGTCCACGGACTCGCCCCGTCGGGCCAGCGCTTCGCCGGCCCCCTCCTCGTCACCGCCGTCATGACCGCCGGCCCCCTCGCCTGGCCCGTCCTCGGCCTCGCCCTCGCCGGCGCCGGAGCCGCCCAGCACCGCCTGATCCGCGACCGCGTCACCAGGTCCGAACCCGCCCAGCCGTCACTGTCAGTGCCCCCGGTTACGGTGAGTGAGTAGTCAGTCGCATCGACGACAACACCCAGGGGGACCCATGACCGACCACCGCACCACCGACCGCACGAGCAACCACGTCACGGACCGCACGACCCGCGCGGTCCTCCGCCGCGCCCTGCGCCGCGAAGTCGCCGGCACCGTCGCCCTCCTCGCCGACGAGGAGGACTTCACCGCCATGCGGCAGTACCCGACCTTCGCCTTCGACGACCACCACAGCTACCTCGCCCACGTCGAAGCCCTGCTCGAAACCCTCCACGCCCGCGGCGGCCACACCTCCGTCACCCTCTTCGACCCCGAGGACTACGCCGAACACTGCGCCGCCACCGGCCGCGACTCCGACCACCCCACCAGCCGCGCCGCCTACACCGCCGAACGCGCCGCCACCGGCCCCCGCGTCACCTACACCGGACAACCCCTCACGACCCTCGTCCCCACCCTCGTCGACACCGCCGTCCGCCACGCCACCTGGGAGTACGCCACGATGCTCCTCACCGACGCCGGACCCTGCGCCGACTGCGGCCAGGACATCGGACGCGCCTCCTTCGACCGCGCCTCCCACCTCCTGCTCCGCCTCCTCGACGGCGCCGGACCCGGCACCCACCACCTCGTCTGCAGCGTCCCCGCCGAGGACGACCAGCTCATCGCCACCCTCCACACCACCCGCGACACCACCGGACCCGCCCGCCTCGACACCGCCGAAGGCGCCGAGTTCCTCAGCGTCCTCGCCGCCGGCATCGCCCTCGGCAGCCCCGGCGGCCTCGTCCTGCGCACCACCACCCCCGGCGTCCCCGACCGACTCCACGGCTGGCGCCTCCACGACGGCCGCCTCCACCCCCTCACCGAGGCCGAGGTCTTCGACGCCTACTGCACCGACGCCCGCACCGGCGAGCCCATCGCCCCCGAACCCCACGTCGACTACCGCGCCGGCTTCCCCCTCGGAACCACCGACGACCCCCACCCCCACTGACGCCGAAGGGGCTCCTCCCGCCACGACGGCGGGAGAAGCCCCTTCGAAACCGACCACACGGCCGGGAATCACTCCCCGGACAGCACCGCCTGCGCGGCGATCCGCGCGTCGTGCGCCGTGTCCGCGGCACGCGCCGCGGACGCCGCACGCTCACACTGCGCCAGCGTGTACTTCGCCAGCGTCGCCCGCACATACGGAATCGACGCCGCACCCATCGACAGCGAGGTCACACCCAGACCCGTCAGCACACACGCGAGCAGGGGATCCGCCGCGGCCTCACCACAGACACCACAGCTCTTGCCCTCGGCCTTGGCCGCCTCGGCCGACAGCGCCACAAGGTCGAGCAGCGCCGGCTGCCACGGATCCTGCAGCCGCGACACCGCACCCACCTGACGGTCGGCCGCGAAGGTGTACTGCGCCAGGTCGTTCGTGCCCAGCGACAGGAACTCGACCTCCTGCAGGATCGAACGCGCCCGCAGCGCGGCCGACGGAATCTCCACCATCGCACCGAACTTCGCCCGCAGCCCCGCCTCACGGCACGCGTCGGCGAACGCCTTCGCATCCGTGCGGTCGGCCACCATCGGCGCCATGACCTCCAGATACACCGGCAGACCCTCGGCGGCCTTCGCCAGCGCGGTCAGCTGCGTCCGCAGCACCTCCGGGTGGTCGAGCAGCGTCCGCAGACCCCGCACACCCAGGGCCGGGTTCGGCTCGTCGGAAGGCGTCAGGAAGTCCAGCGGCTTGTCCGCACCCGCGTCGAGCACCCGCACGACCACCCGGCCCTCGGGGAACGCCTCAAGCACCTTGCGGTACGCCTCGACCTGCTTCTCCTCGGACGGCGCCTTGGCACTGTTGTCCAGAAACAGGAACTCGGTACGGAACAGACCCACGCCCTCGGCACCGGCCTCGACCGCCGCCGGCACGTCCGCCGGACCACCGACGTTGGCGAGAAGCGGCACCTTGTGCCCGTCCGAGGTCGCCCCCGGACCGCTGGAGGCGGACAGCGCCGCCTTGCGCTCCTCGGCGGCCTTGGCCAGCGCCGCCTTCTTCTCCTCGCTCGGATCCACGAAGATCTGGCCCGTGGAACCGTCCACCGCGATGACCGTGCCCTCGGCGATCTCGCCCGCACCCGGCAGCGCGACCACGGCCGGTACGCCGAGCGCACGCGCCAGGATCGCGCTGTGGCTGGTCGGCCCGCCCTCCTCGGTCACGAAACCGAGCACCAGCGCCGGGTCGAGCAGCGCCGTGTCCGCCGGCGCCAGGTCCCGGGCGATCAGTACATACGGCTCGTCGCTGTCCGGCACACCCGGCATCGGCACACCGAGCAGCCGCGCCACGATCCGGTTCCGCACGTCGTCCAGGTCGGCCACCCGGCCGGCCATGTACTCGCCGGCACCCGCGAGCAGCTCCCGGTAGTGCGAGAACGCGTCGAAGACGGCCCGCTCCGCCGTGCTGCCGACCGCGACCCGGCGGTCCACATCGGCCATGAGCTCCGGGTCCTGCGCGATCATCGCCTGAGCCTCGAGCACCGCCTGGGCCTCGCCACCGGCCAGATTGCCGCGCGCAATCAGGTCGGCGGCCACAGCCTCGACGGCCTGACGGGCGCGCCCCTGTTCGCGCTCCGCCTCGTCGGCGCCGATCTGCTTGGCCGGCGGCTCCAGGACCGCCGTGCCCATGTGCCGGACCTCGCCGATCGCCACCCCGTGGCTGACGCCGACGCCTCGCAGCGTTGTCTCCATCTCACCCGTCTCCGATAGAGCGGCGGCCGGGCCGCCGCGTTGAATGTCGTCTGCGCGCTCGTCAGTGGGACGAGCCGACGGTCAGCTCCAGGAGAAGAGCTGGTCGCCGGCCTTCACGTCCCCGTCCTCGCGGAGATCGGAGAGGGAGTCGGCCGTGGCCTCCAGGGCGACGACAGGGCAGACGGGGGACTTGCCCGCCTCTTCGACCGCAGCGGGGTTCCAGCGCACGACGGCCTGTCCGCACGTCACGGTGTCACCCTTGTTGACGAGGAGCTCGAAGCCCTCGCCATTGAGCTGAACGGTGTCGATGCCGAGGTGCGTCAGCACCCCGTGGCCCTCGGCGTCCACGACGACGAACGCGTGCGGGTGCAGCGAGACGACGACCCCGTCGATGGGCGAGACGGCCTCGCCGGGCTCACGCACGGGGTCGATGGCGGTGCCGGGACCGACCATCGCGCCGGAGAAGACCGGGTCGGGAACTGCGGCGAGACCGATGGCGCGTCCAGCGAGTGGCGACGTCACGGATGTCATGGGAAGCCTCCCAGGGGCGGAGATATTCGGCGCCGTCACTACCTGTCCTGGACGGCGTACTGTTCAGAAGCGTATGTCATGGGAAGTCCGGGTTCCGCCCGGGACGTCCCGGTTAGCGGACCTAGAGACCACCCGGAAACGATTTGCTTCTAGTGATGGTGGGATGTACTGTCGTAGTCCTGCCTGACCCCAACGCGGCTTTGAGTCGCGGGTCGGCAGCACCTATCAAGCCAGATCCTAACCCCAGTGGTCTACACCTCTGCGTGCTCGCAGGGGGAGTGGTCGGGGGGAGCGGGAAAGCCTGGTAGTGTTTGACCCCGCCGAAGGAACCCCAGGTGAATTCCTGGAAAAGGGACCGGAAAGCACCGAGGAAATCGGATCGGAAAGATCTGATAGAGTCGGAAACGAAGGAAGCGCCCGGAGGAAAGCCCGCGAGGGTGAGTACAAAGGAAGCGTCCGCACCTTGAGAACTCAA